>JAJYNS010000020.1:0-1562 GCA_021786195.1 Actinomycetes bacterium
CTCCTCCCTCTGCGAGGAGCCATCAGCCGCACCGGGCATTTCGGCCTGAGCCCCGGCGGGACCCATCGCCGGGCGGGCTCGCGCCCGCGCCGTCATGCTAGCGACGGCCGCTGGCCGCGGTCAGGACGGGCGGGCGCCGCTCCTGCCGGGCGGGCGAGGGGTCCTGGCGGCCGCCCACCGGCCTGCGCCGGCGGGCTGACCCGGCCGGGCGCGACGCTGCGTTGTGCCATGCTTCGGCCCGGGACGGTCCTTACCGGGACCTTCGGCCCTCGCCGGGACCCCGGTCCCGAGCGACCATGGACCCCGCCGGACGCGAGCGACCTGGAGGCACGATGACCATCACCGTTGACGAGCTGCACGCGATCGAGATCCTCGACTCGCGCTCGAGGCCGACGCTCTCGGTCAGGCTGCGCACGGCAGACGGCACGGTCGCTCGCGCCGGGGTGCCCTCGGGGGCGTCGACCGGGTCGCGCGAGGCCGTCGAGCGCCGAGACGGCGACAAGGGCCGGTTCGGCGGTCAGGGCGTGCTCGGGGCCGTCGCGAGCGTGAACGGCGAGATCGCCGAGACGCTGCGGGGGCGGACTTTCGAGAGCCTCGCCGCGCTCGACGCTGCGGTGATCGAGCTCGACGGGACGGAGAACAAGTCGCGCCTCGGCGCCAACGCCGTCGTCGGCGTGTCGATGGCGGCGGCCCGCGCCTTTGCCGAGCGTGCCGGCCTCTCCCTCTGGCAGACCTTCCGCGGGTCGGTGAGCGGCCCACGGATGCCCGTGCCCCAGTTCAACGTGATCAACGGAGGGGCGCACGCGCGCAACGAGCTCGACTTCCAGGAGTTCATGATCGCCCCGCTCGGGGCGCCGAGCGTGGCCGAGGCGGTGCGCGCCGGCTCGGAGGTCTACGGCGCCCTGCGGAACCGGCTTTCGGCCCGGGGCCTGTCCGTGGGCCTCGGCGACGAGGGCGGGTTCGCGCCCGAGATCGCGCAGCCGGAGGAGGCGCTCGAGCTCCTCGTAGGGGCCATCGAGGACGCCGGCTACCGGGCGGGACGCGACGGCGTCGCGCTCGCGATGGACCCGGCTTCGAGCGAGTTCTACCGGGACGGGGCCTACCACGTCGCCGGCCAGACGCTCTCGAGCGCCGAGATGATCGAGCGCTACGCCGAGATGGCCGAGCGCTTCCCTGTCTGGCTCCTCGAGGACGGGCTCGCCGAGTCCGACTGGGCCGGCTGGGTGCAGCTCACCGAGCGCCTCGGCGATCGCCTGGAGCTCGTCGGCGACGACATCTTCTGCACGAACCCGAAGATCATCGCCGAGGCGATCGAGCGCAGGGTGGCCAACTCCGCCCTCATCAAGCTCAACCAGATCGGCACCGTGACCGAGACCCTCGAGGCGATGCGGACCTGCCGAGACGCCGGCTACGGGCAGTGCGTCTCTCACCGCTCGGGGGAGACCGAGGACACCTTCATCGCCGACCTCGCCGTCGGGACGGGGTGTGGCCACATGAAGACCGGGGCGCCGGCCAGAGGCGAGCGGGTTGCGAAGTACAACCGGCTCATCGAGATCGAGGAC
>JAJYNS010000020.1:2134-5066 GCA_021786195.1 Actinomycetes bacterium
CGCTCGGTCCATCCGGTCATCGCCATGGTCGCTCGGGCGGTGAACGACAGCGTGAGCGACGCCCAGCGCGCGAAGCTCTGGCCCCTCGTGATCGCGTCCGTCGGCACGGCTCGGCCGCGCGACCCGCTGCTCACCTACCGGCTCCGCCGTTCGACCCGCAGGATCCTCAAGCAGACGGGTGGCGACATGCGGGCGACCTGGGTCGGGCTGCTGGCCGAGCACGCCCGGCTGACCGGCCACCGGCCGGCGCCGCTGCGCCTCGAGCGGGTGCGGGAGCTGGAGCGCCACCTGCGCTCCTGAGCCCCCGGGCGGGGTTGGCTACGATGAGGCCATGATGAAGAAGCTGCTCATCCTGGCTGTGCTCGTCGCCCTGGGCGTCGTGGCGGCGAAGCGCCTGCGCTCGAGCTGAGCCCCTCGCCCGCCTCCCGGCGGGAGAGCGCCCGGACGAGCAGCCTCAACCCGGCGCCGACGCGGTTGCGGCCGAGCCACCAGGCGAGCGCCACGAGCGCGAGCGTCGCCATCGACACCGCGGTGCGCGGCGCCGGGTGCGGGGCCTCCCTCAGGCGGTCGCGGACCCGGTCGCGCAGGCGCACGGGTCGGACGAAGCGGCGCACCTCCCAGGAGCGGTCGCGAGCGATCCGGCCCAGCACCCGGTCGGGGTTGACGGCGACGGGGTGGCCGACCGCCTCGAGCATCGGCAGGTCGGTGTAGGAGTCGCTGTAGGCGTAGGAGGCAAGGAGGTCGACGCCGAGCCGGTCGGCGAGCTCCCTCATCGCCTGTGCCTTGTAGGGCCCGTAGGCGTAGAAGGCCATGGCGCCGGTGTAGCGGCCGGCGGCGTCGACCTCGGCGCGGCTCGCGATCGTCTCGTCGACCCCGAGGTACCGCCCGAGCGGGGCCACGATCTCCTCCGGCGAGGCCGAGACGATGACGACGAGCCGGCCCTCGGCGTGGTGCTGCTCGATCAGGTCCATCGCCTCGGCGTAGATGATCGGCTCGACGGCGTCCTCGATCGACTCCTCGACGATGGCCACGACCTGCTCCTGCGCCCAGCCTTGGGACAGCTTGAGCAGCGCGTCCCTGCCCCGCGCCAGCCGGCGCTCGCTCGCGCCGATGTGCAGGTAGAGGAGCTGGGTGATGATCGTGCCGGCCAGTGAGCGGCGGTCGAGCAGCCCTCCGGCGCGCATCGGCCCGCGCAGCACGGCCATCGCCGGCTTGGCGATCACCGTCTTGTCGAGGTCGAAGAACGCCGCCTCGACCGGGCCCGCCGTCCCGGCGCCCCTCACGGCCCGACGAGGAGCCCGCGGACCTCCTCCTCGCGCTCTCCGGTCACGAGGAGGAGCACCTCGTCCCCGACGCCGAGCGAGGTGTCGCCTCGGGGGACGACGACGTGACCGTCACGGACCACCGCGACCACCGTGGCGCCACGCGGGAGGTCAAGCCCGGCGATCGTCCTGTCCGTCGCCGGGGAGCCCTCTGCGAGGGTCACCTCGACGAGGTGCGCCTTCCCGCCCTCGAACCGGAGCAGCCGGACCAGCGAGCCGACGGAAACCGCCTCCTCGACCAGCGCCGAGAGGAGGTGGGGGGTGGAGACCGCGATGTCGACGCCCCAGGTCTCGTCGAACAGCCAGTGGTTCTTCGGGTGGTTGACCCGGGCGATGACCCGGGGGACGGCGAACTCCTGTTTCGCGAGGAGCGAGATCACCAGGTTGTCCTCGTCGTCACCGGTCGCGGCGACGACGACGTCCGCCTTGTCGAGGTCGGCACGAGCGAGCACCTCGAACTCGCAGGCGTCGGCCGCGAGCAGCTCGACGTTCGGCGCGGCCGGCAGCTTGTCGACCCCGTCGAGGTTCTTCTCGAGCAGGAGGACCTCGTGCCCGGACGCTGCGAGATCGTCGGCGAGGAACGTGCCGACGGCTCCCGCCCCGGCGATCACCACCCTCATCTGCCACCCCGCCCCTGTCGTGGCTCGTCGGGCTTTCCGGCGAGCACCTCTTCGAGCGAATGGCGCGCCGTTTCGGCGAGGGCGAGGTGCACGACGTCGCCGTCCTGGCCGACGAGGTCGCCGGCGCCGAGGTGCGGAACGCCGTCGCGGGCCACCATGACGATCAGGCCGCCGGTCGCCTCCTCGAGCGCGCTCAGCCTCCGGCCGCACCAGGAGAGGGGGAGGATGACCGGCACGAGCCGTACCTGTCCGCTCGGGTCGGACCACTCGGCGGCGGTGTGCTCGGGGAAGAGGTCGCGCATCACCTGGTCGGCCGTCCAGGTCACCGTCGCGACCGTCGGTATCCCGAGCCGCTGGTAGATCTCGGCACGGCGGGGGTCGTAGATGCGAGCGACGACATTGCGGATCTGGTAAGTCTCTCGGGCAATGCGCGCGCACAGGATGTTGGAGTTGTCCCCGCTCGTCACCGCGGCGAAGGCCGCAGCCCGGCCGATGCCCGCCTCCTCCAGCCGGTCACGGTCGAAGCCGGCGCCGACGACGGCGAGGCCGTCCCAGTCGCGCGGCAGGCGCCGGAAGGCCGCCTCGTTCTTGTCGATGACGGCGACGGAGTGACCGGCTCGGCTCAGCTCCTGAGCGAGGAGCGCACCGACCCTCCCGCAGCCGACGACGACGACGTGCACGGCTACATCGAACACGCCGCGCCCGCCGGGCACAACTCGCCCCCCTGCGCCCCGGAGCCCACCGAGTTGCGCCGAGACGTCATGCCACGTGCAGACTGGGCCGCGTGAGCTCCCCGCCGGTGCCGCCCGGCCTGTCCGGGCCCCAGCCCGTCCTGCCCGAGATCGAGCTCCCCGAGTCGCTCTCCTACCGGCTGAAGAAGCGGCTCCTCGGGCCGCCGCTCGTGACCGAGCGCCTCTCCGAGGAGCGGCTCGGCAAGCCGACGGCGTTGGGCGTGCTCTCCCCCGACTGCATCTCCTCGACGGCCTACGG
>JAJYNS010000020.1:5652-12408 GCA_021786195.1 Actinomycetes bacterium
GGCCTGGAGGCGATCTCGAACAGCGTCGCCACCTTCCGCGAGCCGGTGGGCCAGAACGCCCGCCGCGTCCTCGTGCTCATGGCGACGACGCTCGGCACGCTCGTGCTGGGCGTCGCCTTCCTCGCCTGGAGGACCCACGCCGTGCCGTTCACCGGGGGCTCGCCGACCGTGCTCTCCCAGGAGGCGCGCTACGTGTTCGGCCCGGCCCTCGCCGGCAAGTTCGGCTACTACTTCGTGCAGGCCGCGACGATGCTCATCCTCTACACCGGCGGCAACACGAGCTTCAACGGCTTCCCCAACCTCGCCAGCTTCGTTGCCCGGGACGCCTACCTGCCGCGCCAGCTGACGAGCCGGGGGCACCGGCTCGTGTTCTCGAACGGCATCATCATCCTCGCCGCCTGCGCGATCGCCCTGCTCGTCATCACGCGGGCCCGCGTCAACGCCCTCGTCGCCGTCTACGCGATCGGGGTCTTCACGGGGTTCGCGATGGCGGGCGCAGGGATGGTCCGCCACCACCTCACGCACCGGACCCCGGGCTGGAGGCGCCGGATCCTCGTCAACGGGTTCGCCGCGGTGCTGACGGCGATCGTGGTGGTCATCTTCGCGGTGACGAAGTTCACCCAGGGCGCCTGGGTGGTCGTCGTGCTCTTCCCGCTCCTCGTCTTCGCGCTGATCAGGCTGCACCGCACCTACGTCGAGGAGGAGCGGGAGCTCGAGGTGAACGTCCAGCGCGCCGCGGAGGCACCGGTGCTCCGGCGCCACGCCGTGCTCGTCTTCATCGAGCACCTCGACCTGGCCGCGGCGCGAGCGCTGCAGTACGCCCGCTCGCTCTCCCAGGAGGAGCCCCGGGCCGTGCACTTCGTCCTCGACACCCGAGCAGCTCGCGAGCTCGAGGCCGTCTGGACCCGCCTCGGGCTGTCCACGGTCTCGCTCGAGATCCGCGAATGCCCCGACCGAAGGCTCGCCCGGGCGGCGATGGAGCTCGTCGCGGAGATCGCGGCGGACGGCCAGACCGAGGTGAGCGTGCTCCTGCCGAGGCGGGTCTTCGGAGGACCGCTCAACCGGGTCCTCCACGACCGCACGAGCGAGCGCATCGCCGGCCTCGTCAGCCAGATCCCGAACGCGAGCGCGACGATCATCCCCTTCTACGTCGGGCGCGGGCGGCGCAAGGCGCTCGCCGCCTGGCCGAAGGAGCTGGCCCGCGTTGCCGAGCGGGAGCGGAGGGACCTCGGCGCCGAGGAGCAGGTCGCGGCGGGGAACCCGCGGAGGGAGGAGGTGGTGCCGGCCTCGCGTCCGGCGGAGGCGGCCGAGGCGTTCCCCGGGGGGACCCCGCCGGGGACCACGCGCATCTGCGACCTCCGCTGGCGCCAGCGGGCGCGGGTGGCCGGGCGGATCCGCTCGGTGCGGGTCCAGCCCGGGGCCGGGATGTCGAACCTCGAAGGCACGGTCTTCGACGGCACGGGCCAGCTGACCATCGTGTTCCAGGGGCGGCGCCTGGTGCCCGGCATCGAGCCGGGGGCCAGGGTCGTCGTCGAGGGCATGGTCGGCGAGCGCAACCGGCGCCCGGCGATGATCAACCCCTCGTACACGATCGTCACCACCGCTGCCGGCGACGACGGGTCCCCCGAGGCCTGAGGGTCGCGACCTGGCCGGGACCGGGGCCGGCGCCTTCGCGGACGGGCCAAGGCGCCTTGGCTACCGTCTGTGCCGGTCGTTATCCTGCTCGCCGACCCGACCGTCGCGCCGCCGAAGAGAAGGCTCGCATGCATGGCCAAGCCGCTTGTCATCGTGGAGTCGCCCGCCAAGGCGAAGACGATCGCGCGCTACCTGGGCGACGGCTACGTCGTCGAGCCGTCGATCGGCCACATCCGCGACCTGCCGCGCTCCGCGGCGGAGATCCCCGCGGCCTACAAGGCCGAGCCCTGGGCCCGTCTCGGCGTCGACGTCGATAACGACTTCAAGCCGCTGTACGTCGTCTCGAAGGAGAAGCAGGACCAGGTCCGCAAGCTGCGCTCGCTGCTGAAGGGGGCGAGCGAGGTGTACCTCGCGACCGACGAGGACCGGGAGGGCGAGTCGATCGCCTGGCACCTGCTCGAGGTGCTCGCGCCCCGGGTGCCGGTGCACCGCATGGTCTTCCACGAGATCACCCGGCCGGCGATCGAGCAGGCGATCGCCCACCCTCGGGGGCTCGACAGGAGGCTCGTCGACGCCCAGGAGGCGCGCCGGGTCCTCGACCGCCTCTACGGCTACGAGATCTCCCCGGTGCTGTGGAAGAAGGTCATGCAGGGCCTGTCTGCGGGAAGGGTCCAGAGCGTCTTCACGCGCATCGTCGTCGAGCGCGAGCGCGAGCGGATGCGGTTCCGCTCCGCGAGGTGGTGGGGAATCTCGGGGACCTTCGTCACCGGCGCCGGGGAGCAGCTCTCGGCGAGGCTCGCCGAGCTCGACGGGTGCAGGGTCGCAACCGGTGACGACTTCGGCCCCGACGGTGCCCTCGCCGACCCGTCGTCGGTCACGCTGCTCGACGAGGCCGCGGCGCACGCCCTCGCGGCGGCGCTCGAGGGCGCCGAGGCGCGGGTCGCGGCGGTAGAGGAGCGCCCCTACCGCCGATCGCCCGCCGCGCCCTTCATCACCTCGACGCTCCAGCAGGAGGCGGGGCGCAAGCTCCGCTTCTCCGCGCAACGGACGATGCAGGTCGCCCAGCGCCTCTACGAGCAGGGCTACGTCACCTACATGCGGACCGACTCGACGACGCTCTCGGCGACGGCGCTCGGCGCAGCGCGCGAGCAGGCACGGGAGATCTACGGGGCGGCGAACGTCGCGCCCCACCCTCGCACCTACGACCGCAAGGTGAAGAACGCGCAGGAGGCGCACGAGGCCATCCGTCCGGCGGGTGACTCCTTCAGGAGGCCGGAGGACGTCGCCCGGGAGCTCTCCGGCGACGAGCTTCGGCTCTACGAGCTGATCTGGCAGCGGACCGTCGCGTCGCAGATGATCGACGCGACGGGGACCACGGCTCGCGCCCGCATCGAGACGACCCTGTCGGCCCCTGCGGCGGGCGCCCCCGCCGGCGCGCCAGCAACCTTCACCGCCTCCGGCACCGTGATCAGCTCGCCCGGGTTCCTCCTCGTCTACCGAGAGGGCGAGGACGAGCCGGACAACGGCGGCTCGGGGCGGCGCGAGGAGGACGTCCGCCTGCCGCCCCTCGCCTCGGGCGACCGGATCGGCACCCTCGCGCTCGAGACCGAAGGCCACGAGACCAAGCCCCCGGCCCGCTACACGGAGGCGTCGCTGGTCAGAAAGGTCGAGGAGCTCGGGGTCGGCCGACCCTCGACCTACGCCTCGATGCTCCAGACGATCCAGGACAGGGGCTACGTCTGGAAGCGGGGCAACGCGCTCATCCCCTCCTTCACCGCCTTCGCGGTGGTCTCGCTGCTCGAGGAGCACTTCCCTTCCCTCGTCGACTACGGCTTCACGGCGGCGATGGAGGACGACCTCGACGAGATCGCCAACGGGGAGGAGGAGGCGGTGCCCTGGCTGCGCCGCTTCTACTTCGGCAAGCGCGATCCGGCGGGCGGGGGGGTCGAGGGGCTGAAGGACGCGGTGCTCTCCCGCCTCTCGACCATCGACGCTCGCGAGGTGAACTCGATCACGATCGGTGCCGGCGAAGACGGCGAGCCCATCGTCGTGCGGGTGGGCCGCTACGGCCCCTACCTCCAGCGCGGCGAGGAGCGGGCCTCGCTCCCCGAGGACCTCGCGCCCGACGAGGTGACCGTCGAGGTCGCCGAGCGGCTGCTCGCGTCGCCGGGCGGCGCGCGCCCCCTCGGGGAGGACCCCGACACGGGGCTGCCGGTCGTCGTCCGCGCCGGCCGCTACGGCGCCTACGTCCAGCTCGGCGACGGCGAGGGCGAGGGCGCCAAGCCACGGACGGCCTCGCTGTTCAAGTCGATGACGCCGGAGAGCGTGACCCTCGAGCAGGCCCTCGAGCTGCTCCGCCTCCCCCGGGTCGTCGGGGTCGACCCCGAGAGCGGGGAGGAGATCGTCGCCCGCAACGGCCGCTACGGCCCCTACCTGCAGCGAGGCGCGGACTCCCGCAGCCTCCAGAGCGAGGAGGAGCTGCTGAGCATCGGTTTGGACGAGGCGCTCGCCCTCTTCGCCCAGCCTAAGCAGCGGCGCTTCGCCCGGGCGGCGGCTGCGGCGCCGCTGCGCGAGCTCGGCGCCGACCCGGAGAGCGGGGGGACGATCGTCGTGCGGGACGGCCGGTTCGGGCCCTACGTGACCGACGGGACGACGAACGCCTCGCTGCGGCGCGGCGACGATCCGGCGACGATCACCGCAGAGCGGGCGGCCGAGCTGCTCGCCCTGCGGCGTGCCGCCGGACCGCCGGCCGGGCGCCGGGCTCGGGCGGCCAAGAAGGCAACGGCGAAGTCCGGGGCGGCGAAGAAGGCGGCCGGGAACAAGGCTGCAGGCACGAGGGCCGGGGCGGCGAAGTCCGGGGCGGCGAAGTCCGGGGCGGCGAAGAAGGCGTCGCCTTCCCGCAGGGCGTCGGCCGCCAAGCGGACGGCGCCGTAGGCTGCCGGCGTGGTGCCCCTCGGCCGGCTCGTCGTGCTGGAGGGAGGCGAGGGCGCTGGGAAGTCGACCCAGGCGGTCCTGCTCGCCGCCAGGCTCGGCGCCCTCCTCACCAGGGAGCCGGGCGGCACAGCGCTCGGGGAGCGGCTACGTGCCCTGCTCCTCGAGCCCTCTCGCCCGCGTCTCGCCCCGAGGGCGGAGCTGATGCTGATGCTCGCGGCGCGGGCCGAGCACGTCGAGGCGGTGCTTGGCCCGGCGCTCGGCGCCGGCCGCGACGTCGTTTGCGACCGCTTCTCCGGCTCGACCCTCGCCTACCAGGGGTACGGCCGAGGCCTCCCGCTCGAGGAGGTCGCCGCGGCCTGCAGGGTCGCCGCCGCCGGGGTCGAGCCGGACCTCACCGTCCTGCTCGACCTGCCCCCCGAGTCCGGCCTGCGCCGGTCGAAGGTGCCGGCGGGGGAAGGCGTGCCCCGCGCGCTGCGGGCCGATCGCTTCGAGGCCGAGGACCTCGCCTTCCACGAGCGGGTGCGAGCCGGCTACCTCGAGCTCGCACGCGCCGGGGGCTGGGCGGTCGTTGACGCCTCGCCGTCGGTCGAAGAGGTCGCCGAGCAGGTCGCAGAGGCGGTCGAGCGCGCGCTCGGCACCTCCTGGGCCGGAGGGCGGCGGCCCTGAGCGGGCCCTCGCCCCCCCCCGTCCTCGCCGCGGCGGTGCGCGGCCAGCCCCGGGCGCTCGCCCTCCTCGCCGGGGCGTCCATCTCGCCGGTCCACGCCTACCTGTTCCTCGGCCCCGCCGGCACCGGCCGGCGCGTCGCGGCCGTCGCCTTCGCCGCCTCGCTGGTCTGCCCCTCGGGAGGCTGCGGGCGCTGCAGCTCCTGCCGCGACGTCCTTTCCGGCCGGCACCCCGACGTGGAGGTCGTCGAACGCACCGGCGCGTCGATCCTCGTGGACGACGCCCGCCGGATCGTCGCCCTCGCCCAGCGCGGCCCGGCAGCCTCGGCGCGCCAGGTCGTCGTGCTGACGGACTTCCACCTCGTCGGGGCCGCAGCGCCGGTGCTGCTCAAGACGATCGAGGAGCCCCCGGAGACGACGGTGTTCGTGGTGGTCGCCGAGTCGGTGACGCCGGCGCTCGTGACGATCGCCAGCCGCTGCGTCCTCGTCGAGTTCCGCCCGCTCGACGCCCCGACGATCGAGGCCGTGCTCGTGGAAGAGGGCCTCGCCCCCGACGCCGCCCGTCCCGCCGCGCTCGCCTCGGCCGGGCGGCTCGACCGGGCCCGGCTGCTCGCGAGGGACCCCGGCTTCGCAGGGCGGCAGGCTCGCTGGCGAGAGGTCCCCTCGAGGCTCGACGGGACGGGTGCGACGCTCGCTCGAGTCGTCGACGAGCTGCTCGCCTCCGCCGACGAGCTGGTCGAGGTCGTCCGCTCGCGCCAGGCCGCCGAGCTCGAGGCGCTCGCCGAGGCGGCCGAGCGCGCCGGCGAGCGAGCGCTGCCCGGCAGGGCGGCGATCGAGGAGCGGCACCGGCGCGAGCAGCGACGGGTGCGCACCGACGAGCTGAGAGCCGGGCTCGCGGCCCTGGCGTCGGCCTACCGGGCCCGGCTGGAGGGCGACGGCCTGCCGGCGAGCCGGCTCGCGGCGGCCGCACGCTCCTGCGCCGCCATCGACGCCGCCGCTGCGGCGCTCGACCGCAACCCCAACGAGGCGCTCCTGCTCCAGGGGCTCCTCCTCGCGCTCCAGCCGGCCGGCTGACCGGCGAGCGCCGGGCCGCCGCCGGTCGGGGGCACCTCGCCGTCCGCCGGTACGCTGCGGCGGTGGTCGTGGCGCGTCCGGCGGCGAAGGCCGGGAGGGACCGTCCGGTGCACCAGGAGGTGGCCCGGCGGCTCGCGCTGCTCGAGCAGCGCTACACGAGCGTCCGGCGCTCGATCGTGGGCGCGCTCGAGTCGCTCGGGCGACCGGCGACGATCGGCGAGCTGCTCGAGGCGGTGCCGGGCCTCGCGGCGAGCAGCGCCTACCGCAACCTCGCCGTGCTCGGGCGGGCGGGGGTCGTCCGGCGCGTGCACGGCACGGACGACCACGGGCGGTTCGAGCTCTCCGAGGAGGTCGCCGGGGAGCACCATCACCACGCCCTGTGCGAGGCATGCGGCCTGGTCCTCGACGTGCACGCGTCGCCCGCGCTCGAGGAGGCCCTCGCCGCGACCGC
>JAJYNS010000020.1:12813-34365 GCA_021786195.1 Actinomycetes bacterium
GCCCGGGCGGACGACGGTCATGTGCACGCCGCTCCCGCACAGCGCGTCGCCGAGCCCCTGGCAGAAGGCGTCGAGCCCGGCCTTTGCCGCCCCGTAGACAAAGTTCGCCCGCCTCGCCCGCACACCCGCGACCGAGCTGAGCACGACGAAGCGCCCCGTGCCCTGGGCGCGCAGCACCGCCGTGAGCTCGGCGATCGCGCAGGCCGGCCCGGTGAGGTTCGTCGTGATCGCTCGCTCGACCCCCGAGGGGCTGAGCGACTCCAGCTCCGAGGGCGCCAGCTCCCCGACGGCGACGAGGACGAGGTCGACGGTCCCGAGCGCGGCGCGCGCCCGCTCGGCGAGGGGCGCCGCTGCCCCGGGCTCGAGCGCGTCGTAGGGAGCCGTCTCGACCCGCGCGACCCCGGCAGCCTCGAGGCGAGCCGCCGACCGGGCGAGCGCCGGCGCGTCACGGCCGGCGAGCAGCACCGACCGCAGCCGCCGGCGTGCGAGGAGCGCCAGGATCTCGAAGGCGATGTCCGAGGTCCCGCCGAGCACGAGCGCGCTCTGGGGCATCCCCGTGACGTCGTTCACGCGCCGATCTTCGCGCCCCCGGAGGTGGCGGCGAAGGGGAAGCCCGGGCTCGCGAGCTCCCGACCGTCCTCGAGCACGAGGTAGGCCTCGTAGGCCGGCAGCCGCTCGATGCGGGCGAGGACCTCCTCGCCGCCGGCGCCGAGCGCGGTCGCGAGGGCGTCTGCCATCGCAAGGCTCGGACCCGTCACCGTCGCCGAGGCGACCCCGCGGGCCGGCTCGCCGGTGAAGGGGTCGAGAAGGTGGGCGCCGCGCTCGTAGCTGCCCGAGGTCGCGACGGCTCTCGGGCCCATCTCGACGACGCACGCGAGCGCGTCGGGGCGCCAGGGATGGCGGATGCCGATCCTCCAGGGCTCGCCCGGGCGGTGCTGCCCGTAGCCGGCCAGGTCGCCTCCGGCGTTGACGAGCGCGGCCCGCGCGCCGCCGCGCTCGACGGCCGCCAGCGCCCGCTCGGCCGCCCAGCCCTTCACCAGGCCCGTCGGGTCGAACCCGCCCGGCATTGACCACGCGTCGAACCACCCTCCCGAGGCGAGGCGGGCCTCGGCGCAGAGCCCGATGACCTCCTCGACGTCGGCACCCCCCTCCTCGAAGGCGAGCTCGCCCCGGCGCATGCGGGAGATCCTGCTCGTCTCGTTGTAGGTCGAGAAGGTCGCGTCGGCCTCGTGGAGCACCGAGCAGGCCTCGGCGAGCATCCTGTCGACGGCTCCGGCGTCGAGCGGGCGCCCGGAGGGGTCCCGAGGGTCGAGGGTGAGGGAGACGACGGTGCCCATCACCTCCTCGGCGTGCGAGACGAGGCCGCTCAACTACTGCCCTCCCCGCCCCGAGCACCCCGTCCGCTCAACGCAGGTGCAGCTTGTCGAGCGCCGACTGGAGCGACGCCTGGTAGGCGTAGGAGGTGTAGGTCGCCCCCGATATGCCCTGGATGTTGGCGCTCTGCAGGTGCAGCACCTCCGAGCGGAGGGTCGGCACGACGTACTGGGCGAGCTGGGCCGAGTAGGAGTCCGCGACCTGGATCTGGGCGATGGAGACGTCGACGATCCGATTGCCCCTGGCCTTCACCCGCACGGAGAGCTCGCCGTAGCCGTAGGGCACGAGCTTGCCCGTGGCCGAGCGCCCTGCCCCGCTCGTGCCGCGCTTCGCCGGGGCCGGGCGGCCGGCCGAGGCGGCGGCGCGCGCCGCCTGGCCGGAGCCGCCCGCCGAGGACGCGTGGGATCCGGCGGCAGGGGAGCCGGACGCGGGGCCGGAGGCGGCCCCGGCGCTGCCTCCCGAGGCCCCCCCGGAGGGGATCGTGACGTCGAGCTTGCGCGTGTGGAAGCCGAGCACTCCGGCGAGGCCGGCCGCCGTGGCGGTGATGACGATGGGAGCCTTGCGCATCGTTGTGTCCCCTCCTCGAGGGTGTCGGAGGCCAGACGCCTCGGTCAGAGGCTGAACGCCTCGTGGTGGATCCTGGACGGCTCGAGGCCGGCAGCCCGGAGCAGGGCGACGGTGTGCTCGACGAAGGACTCCGGGCCGCAGACGAAGGCGTCCCGCTTGCGCAGGTCGGGAACGAGCCGGCGGAGCAGCTGGCGGTCGAGCCGCACCTCGGAGCGGCTGCCGACGAGCTCGTGCAGCTGCCCCCGGCGCTCCCTCACGAGCTCGGCGAGCTCCTCGCGCAGCACGAGCTCCTCCTCGGTCGAGGCTCGCACGACCACGACGGGCCTCGAGGAGCCCGGCAGGTCCTCGAGCAGGGCCCGGAGCGCCGTCACCCCGATGCCGCCGGCAAAGAGCGCGACCTGGTCCCTCACCCGGGAGTCTCGGGTGAAGCGCCCGTAGGGGCCCTCGATGGCGACCCGGGTGCCGGGACGCAGCCGGCCGACCGCCGAGGAGTGGTCGCCGACCTGCTTCACGGTGAGCCTCAGGTACGGCGGGCTCGGGAGGGCGGACATCGAGTAGGGGTGCGCCTGCCACCACATCCCCTTGGCGAGGAACCGCCATGCGAAGAACTGGCCGCCCGCCACCTGGAGCCGCTCCAGCCGCCGTCCCTCGAGCACGACCGAAGTGACCCCGGGAGCCTCCTCCCGGACCGCCACGACGCGTAGCCGGTGCCGCAGGGTGCGGACGATGGGGAGGCCGACGCGGTAGGCGATGACGAGGCCGGCCGTCGAGGCCCAGGCGAGGCTCCAGACGGCGACCGTGAGCGGGTGGCCGACGAAGGCCGGTCCGAGGACGATCTGGTGGGCGAAGGACAGGGCGAGCGCCAGGTACATGTAGAGGTGGATCGCCCACCACGTCTCGCGCCGCAGCCGGGCCCGGATCGCCCGGATCGACACCACGCCGATCGCCATCATGATCCCGAAGCCGACGATCGCGGCGAGCATGTCCGGGTAGGTGTCGACGAAGGCGCCGAGCTGCTTCCAGACGCCGCTCTTCGCCGCCTGGGCGTAACCGATCGTGGTCAGGACGGCGTGGAGGGCGATCAGGCTGAGAGGCCAGGGCGACAGCCGCCGGTGCCAGCGCACCAGCCCGTCGAGGCCGACCGCTCGCTCGACGAAGGGGATCCTGCTCATCAGCAGGACCATCACCATCGCGAGGTAGGTGCCGGCGAGGGCGGCGAGGTTCCCGGCGAACATCGCCGGCCCGCCCGGGAGGGCGAGCCCGCCGGCGGTCGCGTTGGAGACGGCGAGCCCGATCGTCGCGCCGAGCCCCGCGAGCACGATGGCGCCGAAGGCCCGGCGGGCGAAGGCGGTCGAGCGGGCGCTCGACCCTCGGGCTCGCGACTCGCGGTGCCCGGAGGACCACGTGCCGGCGGGGTCGACCGGTGCCTCGGCGCGACGGGCCAGGGGCTCGGCGCCGGCTCGGGTGCCGCGGCCTTGCGGGCGGGGCTGGCCGGACGCGGACCGGCCCCGGGCGGCAGAGCCCGGGCGCTGGCCGGCGGGGCGGGAGGTGGTGGTCTCAGACAAGGAAGCCTGCCGATCTCGTGAGGAGGAAGGTGCCGAGCAGGAAGCCGACCGCCAGGCTGGCCGCGACGGTCCATTGACGCAGGCCTGCCCCGGCGACCTGGCGGCGGGTGCGCCAGTACCAGTCGCGGGGCGCGAGGCGGGCGGTGTCGAGGAAGTGGCCGAGGACGTGGAGCGCCATCACGAAGAACCACACGACGAAGCTCGCCTGGTGGAGCCTGAGCAGTGCCGGACGGTCCGGCACCGGGGCGAGCAGCAGGGCGAGGCCGGTCGCAAGGACCGCGAGGGTGAGAAGGACGACGAGAGGGCCGAGCAACCTGAGCAGCGGCGCCGGCGGGCCCTTGCGCCGATAGGCGGGCGAGCCGGTGTAGTAGCGGACGAAGCGGTAGGTCGTGCTCCCGATCTTCAACAGCACCGGAGGGATGATCGCCGTCCCGACGAGCACGTGGAGCGCGAGCAAGGGCCGGATGCGCAGGAGGGTGACTCCCTCCAAGGCGAGCAGGACGAGCAGGACGGCTGCGACCGAGCCGGTCAGGCGGGCGTTCGCCTCGACGCCACGGGTCGAGAGCACCTGCCTGCGGCTGGGTGCGCGCGTCGGGGCCAGCTGTGATGCCATGACGGCATCCTGCGCCGCCTGCCTTACGCCTCCATTAACGGCGACAGGTTCAACGGCGAGAGGTTCCCCTTGCCGAGCCCGGGATCGAGGCGGCGCCAGAGGTCCGACGCGAACACGCCGCCTCGGTCCAGGCGCCTCCTCGCTGCCAGCCACTCGCCGAGGCGGGGGTACATCACGGGGAAGAGCTCGGGCCTGAGCCGGCCGTCCTTCGCGAGGTAGACCCGGCCGCCCGCCGCTGCGACGGCCTCGTCCAGCCGGTCGAGCACCTCGGGAAGCCCCGGCACCCCGAGCGGCAGGTCGAGCGCGAGCGTCCAGCCGGCGATGGGGAACGACAGCGGCGCCTCGTCGCCGGGGCCGAAGGACTTGAGGACCGCGAGGGTCGACCAGGCACCGGCTCGCTGCAGCGTCTCCAGGGCGAGGCGCACGACGTCGGACGCCGAGAAGGGCACGGCCAGCTGGTACTGGGTGAAGCCGAGCGGCCCGAAGAGGCGGTTCCATCCGGGGAGGGCGTCGAGGGGGTGGAAGAAGGCGCGGATCGAGCGGATGGCCCCCTCCCGCCGCGCCGGGGCCCTGCGGTACCAGGCGGCGTTGGCCGCCTCGATGAGCGGCCTGCTCGGGAGGCGGACCGGGGAGGAGACGGGGACGCCGAGGCGGGCCGGACGGCGCAGCGCGAGCGGCTCGAGCCGCTGCTTCGGGGAGAGGTCGGAGAGCGAGGCGTGGTCCCCGCCGTCGACCACCGCCCGGCCGAGACGGGCTCCGCGAGCGAGAGTGTCCAGCCAGGCGACCGAGTAGCGGTAGCGCCCCTCGCCGGCGCGCAGGCGCTCCATGCAGGCGTCGAGGTCGCCGACCCGCTCGGTGTCGACGCGCATGCGGGAGGTCTCGACGCGCCGGAGCCGGATCGTCGCCTCGGCGATCACCCCGGTGAGGCCCATCCCCCCGACCGTCGCCCAGAAGAGCTCCGGCTCGTTCCCCGGCCCGAGCTCTCGGGTCCCCTCCGAGGTGACGAGGGTGAGCCGCTCGACGTGGGAGCCGAACGCGCCGTCGCGATGGTGGTTCTTGCCATGGACGTCGGCGGCGATCGCCCCGCCGAGACTGACGTGCGCGGTCCCGGGGAGGACAGGGAGGAACATGCCGCGGGCGAGCGCCGCCTCGAGGAGCCTCGCGAGGCTGGTGCCCCCTCCCGCGCGCGCCGTCCCGGCCGACTCGTCGATCTCGAGGTGGTCGATCGCGGTGCAGTCGACGACGGTGCCCCCGGCGCACAGCGCCGCGTCCCCGTAGGCACGGCCGAGGCCCCGGGCGAGGAGGGGCCCGGGTCCGGCCACGGCGCGCCGGAGGTCGTCGAGGTCGACGGGCCTGAGGACGGTCGAGGCGCTCCCCGGTGCCCCTCCGAAGCCCTTAAGGACGCGCCGCCGCGCTCCGGCGCTCACGCGTACACGCCGATCGCCACGAGCAGGACGCAGGCGCCGGCGAGCACCTGGAGGTCGTGGCGGCGCAGGGCGAGCTCCTCGGGCGCCCCGCCCTCCCCGCGCTCGAAGGCTCGCTCGGTGAGGAGCACGCCTACCAGGAACGGCAGCAGGGACAGCTTGACCGCGAGGTCGTCGAGGTCGACGTCGCCGAGGTCTAGGTGCCCGGCCCGGCTGAAGGCCCAGAGCCCGTACGCGACGGCCGCCGCCAGCCCGGCGGCGAGGCGGAGGGTGGCGAGCAGGCCCGGGCGGTACCAGCCGAGGACCAGCCGGTGCGCCACCGCCGCGGGCCCGAGCTGGCGCAGCTCGGCGCTGCGCTTGCCGGCGACGACGAACAGGGCGCCCGCGCAGGCGACCGCGAGGAACCAGCCCGAGATCGCGAGGTGGTCGGCGACCCCTCCGGCGACGGCTCGCAGCACGAAGCCGGAGGCGACGCAGCCGAGCTCGACGATCGGCACGCGCTTCAGAAGGAGCGAGTACGCGGTGCTGGTCGCGAGGTAGGCGGCGATCACCTCGAGGAGCCCGGCCCCCGAGAGGAGCCCGGCCCCGACCAGGGCCGCGGCGGCGAGCGCCGAGCCGGCGGCGAGCGCCCGGCGGGGGGCGAGCTCGCCGGAGGCGACGGGCCGGAGCCGCTTGTGCGGGTGGGCCCGGTCGGCGGGAGCGTCGACGACGTCGTTGACGAGGTACGTCCCGGCCGAGGCGAGCAGGAACAGCAGCGCTGCGAGGCCGGCTCGGCCGAGGGGCGCCGGCTGGGCGAGGGAGCCGGCGGCCGCCGGTGCCGCGAACACGAGGAGGTTCTTCGGCCACTGGCGCGGCCGGGCAGCTCGGGCGAGGACGTGGAGCCCCGTCGCCTGCCCCCTGCCGGCCAGGTCCTCGGCCGTCCTGGTGCCGGAGAGCGCGGCGGGCGGGTCCTGGCTGCCGGCGAGCGTCCCGCTCACCTGCCGGCCACCGGGCTCGCGGCGGGAGCGCTGCGGGCCGACATCGTGATGAAGTCCCTCGACCACCAGGACTCGAAGTAGCGAGCCGGCGTGCCGGACATCTCCGGCAGCATCTCGGTGCCGTTCGACGGCGAGGCGAGGCCGGTCGGGCTGCTCGGGCGGTAGGTCGTGAGGTTGACCCAGTCGGTGTTGATGTCCAGCTCCATCGCCCGGACGGCGCCGGCACGCACGAGGAGCTCGGCGAGGGTCGTGATGTTGAGCCCCGGCCCCCCGACGTAGACGAGGGCCCCGTCGGCCGTCACGCCGAGGCCGGAGCGCCACACGTAGATCTGGTTGCCGAGGGTCGCACCCCAGACCGTCGTGTCGTTGGCGTTGAGGCCGGGCACCGGCGCGCCGTGGTTCACCAGCAGGTCGAGGTTCTGCCGCACGGCGACGACCGACGACGTGAGGGCCCTCGGCCCCGGCCACGCCTCGACGGTGGCGTCGCCGTTCCGGTAGACGACGAAGGAAGCGGCGCCGGTGCGGAGCGGGATGATCACCTTCCCATCGGTGTAGTAGCCGCCGTTGGCGTTGTCCATGAGGAACCCGGCGTTGAACGCCGCGACCAGCGTCCTGGCCGCGCTGCGCGTGATCGGTGCCGTGTAGCGGTAGGGGCCGCCGCCCGGGATGGTGCTGCCCGAGTACAGCGTCGCCCGCAAAAGGCGCGGGTCCATCCAGGCGACCCCGACCACGAGGCTCGTGTGGACGGCGTCCGGGCGCAGGAAGGCCTCGTAGACCGCCGGCACGCCGTCCACGAGGCGCCCGTAGGGATGCCAGACGCCCTCTCCGGGGATCGGCGGGCTTGCGATCGGGCGGATGTCCTCTGGCCTCGGCAGCGCCACCCGAGCGGCCCAACCGACGCTTCGGGCGTCGCTCGCCGAGCCGCCGTGCCCCGCCGAGCCGCCGGCCGCTCGGGAGCCGGACGCGGAGGTGCCCGACCCGGCAGCCGTCCCCGAGGAGCCGGCCGCCGCGGCGCCGGACACCGGAGGGATGGCGCCCTTTGGGGGCTGGCCACCGACAGGAGGCTGGTGGTGGGAGTACCAGAAGCGCTCGGCGGCGACGACGACGGAGGAGAACCCGTGCTCTCGTGCCCACTCGGCGAAGCGGGCGGGGAGCGAGCTCCCCAGGCCGGGATCGGTGAGGGCGCTGCCGAGCGACACCCACACCGGGGTGAGGCCGAGCAGGACGACGAGGGAGGCCGAGAGGAACGGGTGGCGGCCGACCACGGTCCGCCGGAGGCGCCTGCGCTCCCTGCGGCGCTCCTTCCGCCTCCTCCGCTCGACCCGGCTCATCACCCTCCAGCTCAACGCGCTCATCCCGCTCGCTCCTCTTAGCCCGTCACCGGGTGCGACTGCGTCGTCCCGCCCGGCCCGAGGACCTCGAAGCCGTCGGGCTCGTAGAGGTGCCCGGGCGTCGTTCCCGGCACGCCGGTCAGGCCGTACTGCCATACGAGGGCTCCCGTGGCGGGGTCGATCGCCACCATGCGGTCGTGGTGCTCGTCGCTCACGAGCAGCGCCCCGGAGGGGAGCTGCTCGACGAGCGAGGGGCCGCTGAGCTCCCCCGGGCCGCTGCTCGGTCCGTAGCGCCAAAGGATCCTCCCGGCGCGGTTGAACTCGACGAGGGCGCCGGGGCTCGTGTCGTCGGCGACGAGGTAGCGGTCGGGGCCGATCTCTTGGGGATCGGACGGGTGGGAGATCGAGGGGAGCCGTACGGTCCAGACGAGCCGCCCTCCCCGGGTGCGCTCCTCGATCCGCCTGCCGTTGCTCTCCAAGACGAGCAGGTCCCCGTTCTTCCGGGGGTGGGCGTTGTCCAGGTGGTCGAGGTGGCCCGCCGTCCCCGCCTTGGGGGCGAGGCCACGGCGCCGGAGCACCCTGCCGGTGTCGGACAGCAGGAGCGGGCCGTCGTTGGCCCGGTCGGCGACGAGCAGCTTGTCGCCGAAGTACGGGGAGCCGGCGCCCGGCTCGCCGGCGGTGCCGAACGCCCGGTCCGGGCGGAGCATCTGGACCTCGGCGGTCGGGCCCGATGCCGTCTCGCCCCCGACGATCCAGAGGCGACCACCGCTCGTCGCAGCGCCGGCGTAGGCCAAGGCGACCGGGAGGGTCCCTGCGCGCAGCGTCTCGTCGCGCGCCGGGTCGAACGCGAAGACCGCCGCCGAGTCCGCGCCTCCCCGGCGCACCCCGCCGGCGAGGTACACGGTGCCGCCGAGCTCCGCCGCCGAAGCCCCGCCGAGGGCGAGGGGCAGCCGGCCGACCACGGCCACCCGGTGCGAGGCGGGATCGACGACCTGGATCGTGTCCACCGGCTCACCGCCAAGGGTCTCTCCGCCGAGGACATAGACCCTGCCGCCGGCCGCCGTGACGGCCGGGTACCTGACCGGGATGGGGAGCGCCGCGACCGGGCGGAACCTGCGGCCGTCCGTCGTGGCGAGGACCTCGGCGTCGAGCGCCGTGCCGTCGTAGCCGCCCACGACGTAGGCCGTCCCTCCAAGCACGGCCGCCGAGGAGTCCGCCCGGGCGACAGGTAGAGCGCCGAGCACCGACGCGCCGTTGCCGGCAACCAACTGGGTCTCGGCGGCCGGCGCGCTCGTCCCCCCGCCGAGCACGAGGGAGCCGCCGGGCAGCGCCGCCCCGGCAGCGTCGTGGGTGGGCGCGGGGAGCGTCGCGACCGCCCCGAGCGCGCCCGTCGAGGTGTCGAGGCGGAAGACGCCGTTGCTCGACGCGCCGGAGGCGGTCAGCCCCCCGGCGACGAGCAGGCTGCCCGGGCGTCCCGTCGGGAGGACGACCTCCCGGCTCACGGGGTTCGGCAGCTGCCAGGGGAGCAGCCCCGCCTCGACGGCCGGCGGCGCCGGAGCCCGCGAGCCTCTGGCGGCGCCGGCCCGCCCGGATGCCGCCCGGCCTGCGGGGCCGCCGCGGGCTCCGGGCCCCGATGGCCCGGAGAGGATGAAGGCGACGACGAGGGCGAGGATCCCGAGGCCCGTGGCGAGGCCGATGCGCCTGCGCCGGTAGACGGCGCGGCGACGGCGGGCTCGCGTCGCCTCGAGCTCGCGGACCGGGGCGCGCCCGCCCGGGCGCGCCCCACCGGCCACCTGCACCACGAGGTCGAGGCTACGCCGGCAGGCTGACGGCTGGATGAACGCGGCTCGTCGGCCCGGCGCTACGCCAGGGTCGCCGGTTCGGGGGCGAGCACTGCCTCCGAGCCGGCCGGCCGCCCGGCCGTGGAGGCGACCTGCCGGCGGCACAGCGCCGAGGGCCACCAGTTCCACCTGCCGAGGAGGGAGACCGTCGCCGGCACGAGGATCGAGCGGACGACGAAGGTGTCGAGGCCGATCCCGACGGCGAGGCCGATGCCGATCTCCCGGACCTGGGTGCCCTCCGCGCCACCTGCGCCGGCGACGGCGAAGACGAGGAAGGTGCCGGCGAGGACGAGCCCGGCGGAGGTCACCGTCGTCCCCGTCAGCTCGATCGCCCGCACGACGGCGTCCTTGAGCGGCAGGCCGTGCGCCTCCTCCCGGATGCGCGACATGACGAGGATGTTGTAGTCCTCCCCGAGCGCGAGCAGGAAGACGAACATGAGGAAGGGCAGCACGAAGCTCAGCCCGAAGCTGCCGCCGAAGACCTCGAACACGAGCACCGAGGTCCCGAGCGAGGCGAGGTAGGACAGCGCCACGCTGACCACGAGGTACAGCGGCGCGACGAGGCTGCGCAGCAGGAGCGCGAGCAGGAGCCCGATCACGAGCACGGCGATCGGGACCAGGCGGAAGAGGTCGCCGCTCGAGGCCGTCCGCACGTCGTAGAGCGAAGGGGAGTCGCCGGCGACCCCGAAGCTCGACGCGCCCGAGCGCGCCGCGGCGAGGGCGGCGACGGCGCGCATCGCCGGCACCTCCGAGATCGCGGCGTTGGAGTCCGGCGAGCCGGCCTTCAAGCCCACGAGGAACTGCACGGTCCTGCCGTCGGGGGCGACGAGCCCGGCGGTCGCCCGGTACGCCTGGTAGGCGGGCGGAGGCGTGCGCGCCGCCGAGCCGCTCGTCGGCTGGGACGCGGGGAGCGAGCCTGCGGGCCCGAGCTCTCTGTGGAGCGCCGAGAGCTCGCCCGGCGAGAGCCGCGTCCCGTTCGGGTCGAGCGGCGCGATCACCGCCGACCACAGGCTGCTTGCCTCGATCGCCCTTCCGGCGCTCGACAGCGCCCCGGGATGGGACCAGATCGGACGGTGGAAGGCGAGGACGAGCTCGACAGGGTTCGTGCTGGCCGAGGAGAAGTGCTTGACGAGCAGGGCCTGTCCTGCGGCGGAGTCGCTTCCCGGCGGCGGCGCGATCCCGCCGCCGAAGCCCGACGAGCGGTCGGCGGCCGCGAAGCCGGCGAGGCTCGCGAGCACGACCGAGCCGGCGAGGAGGGCGAGAGCCGGGCGCCGCACGACCCGGCCGGCGAGCCTGCCCCAGGCGCCGCTCGCCCGCTGGCCCTCGGACGGCCTCACCGGCCAGAACAGCGCCCTCCCGAGGATGGCGAGCACGGCGGGGACGAGGGTCACCCCGGCGACGACCATGAGGGCGACGCCAATCGAGAGCGGCAGGGCGAGGCCGTGGTAGACGCCGAAGGTCGCGAGGAGCAGGCTGAGCAGCGCCGCGACCACCGTCGCGGCGGAGAAGGCGATCGAGGCGCCGACCCGCTCGACGGCACGCTCGACGGCCTCGGCGTGGCCGAGGCCCCGGCGCACCTCCTCCCGCACTCGAAAGACGAGGAACAGCCCGTAGTCCGTGCCAGCGCCGAGCACGAGCACGATGAGCAGCAGCTGGGTGATGCTCGAGACGCCGATCCCGAGCCGGGCGATCCCCGCGACGAGCGACTCCGCCATCAGCAGGACGACCGCGGCCGGCAGCAGCGTCGCCAGGGGCGCAAGGGGGGAGCGGAAGACGGCGAGGAGCAGCAGGACGATCAGCGCGATCGAGAGCTCCTCGGTCCTCGCGCCGATGCCGCCGGCCTGGTGGGCCTGGTCGGCCGTGATCGCGAGGTCGCCCGTGGCGTGGAGCACGAGCCCGGGTGGCGCGCCGACCTCCTTGAACAGCGCGCGCAGCGCCCGGACGAAGGCGACGTCGGGGGCGTTCGTCCTCTGCGAGAGCGAGGCTCGGACCTGGATCTGCGCGGCCTGGCCGTCGCCGGAGTACTCGACGACGCGGGCGGAGCGGGCGTGGGGCAGGCGCGCCGCCGCGGCGGAGAGGCGGTCGATCGCCGCCTTGTCGGCCGCGTCCAGGGGCCGGTGGTTCGCAGTCGCCGCGACCACGAGGGCGTCGTCGTTGCTCGACCTGCCGTTGAAGGGGGCGGCGAGACGTGCCGCGACATTGCTCGGATCGCTCGCCGGCAGGAACTGCGTGTTGTTGTTGTCGACCGCCTGTCCGATCGAGGGCAGGAGGCGGACGCAGGCGACGGCCGCGACGGTCCAGAGGAGGAGGACGAGCCACCTGCGGCGCACGGAGAATCGTCCGATGACGGCGAATGGCGAGGTCACTCATCGACTCCCAGGTGGCTCCCGGGGCAGAGACGCCGATCGCCGTCGAGTGCCCGCCGAAGTCGAGCAAGTCAACCACAGCCGGCGGCGCCGGTGGGACCGCCCCGGGTCCTCGCGGCCACCGCCTCGCCCATCCGCTCCTCGAGCTCCGCCTGGCCCCGACCCTCCGCCCTCCGGCGCCCAGGCTGCCCCCAGCTTGGGTGCGCGCCGAACTACCGTCGTGTCGTTCGCCGAGGAGGGAGGTCGGGATGGCCCGTGGCAGCGGTGGCGTGCGCTCGAAGGGGTCGACGGAGACCTCGAGCTTCGGCGTGGGCCGGAGGGAGAGCCACGACGCCTCCAAGTTCTACGCGCGATTCGACCCACCGGTGCTGAGCGACGACGAGGAGGTGAGGCGCTGCGAGGCGAAGGACCGCCTGTTCCTCGGTGACAGCCGGAGCATGTCTCAGCTCGCCGACAGCTGCGTCGCGCTGGTGGTCACCTCTCCGCCGTACTTCTCGGCCAAGCTCTACGAAGAAGCCCTCGGCGAGGGCCACGTCCCGGGCTCGTACATCGAGTACCTGGCGATGCTGCACGACGTCTTCGAGGAGTGCCGGCGGGTTCTCGAGCCCGGCGGGCGGATCTGCGTGAACGTCGCGAACCTCGGGCGCAAGCCCTACCGGTCGCTGGCCAAGGACGTCTGGGTCATCCTCGAGGACCTCGGCCTGCTCCCCCGAGGCGAGGTCGTCTGGGTGAAGGGAGCCGGGGCGTCGGGCAACTGCGCGTGGGGTTCGTGGATGTCGGCGTCGAACCCGTCGCTGAGGGACCTGACCGAGCGGGTCCTTGTCGCGAGCAAGGGCCGCTTCGACCGGGCGATCGGGCCGAAGCGGCGGGAGGCGATGGGGCTTCCGTTCGAGTCGACCATCTCCCGAGAGGACTTCATGGCGTGGACGCTCGACCGCTGGGACATCCGTCCGGAGTTCGCGAAGCGGGTCGGGCACCCCGCGCCCTTCCCGGTCGAGCTGCCGCGCCGGCTGATCGAGCTCTACACCTACCGCGGCGACGTCGTCCTCGACCCCTTCGCCGGCGCCGGCTCGACGGCCGTCGCCGCAGTGCAGACGGGCCGGCACTACGTCGGCTACGACACCGAGGAGGCCTACGTCGAGCTGGCGGAGCGCCGGGTCGCCGAGGCGCGAGCCGAGCTCGTGGCCTGAGGAGGCGCCGCTCGGGCCAACCTGGCAAAGCGGCAAGAATGGGTCCATGGCCGGGGTGGTCCTCGCTGCTGAGTAGCTTCGCCGGCCTCACCGTCACGCTTGGCGTGCTCTCGCCGGTCCTCACGGTGGCGAGGGGGGTCCCCCAGGCGTTCCGCAGCTACCGCAGCGACGCCGTGGGCGGCGTCTCGGAGGGGACCTGGCTGCTCCTCATGGCAGTCGCCGAGCTGTGGCTCGCCTACGGGCTGCTGTTCGACGTGCCCGCCGAGACCGCCGCCAACGTCCCGAACGCGCTGCTCGCTACCTCGATCGCCGTGCGGGTCGCGATCCTGCGGGGGTCGCTCGCGCGAGGGGTCGCGAGCGTCGCCTTGCTCAGCGCGGCCGCCGCGGCCGTCGCCCTCACGGGGCTGGACAAGAACCTGCGCTGGGTGCTCTCGGTGGTCGCGGTAGGCAGCTCGCTCGGCCTTTACCTCCCGCAGCTCGCGAGGGTGCTGAGGGACGACGACGTCGCGGGGATCTCGACGGCGACCTGGCTGCTGGCGCTGCTGAACTCGATCAGCTGGGGGGCCTACGGGCTGCTGATCCACAACGTGCCGGTCTGGCTCCCGAGCGCCGTGCTCGTCCCCTCCTCCGCCATGATCGTGCTCCGCGTCCTCAGGAGGCGCTCCCCCGGTTGAGGACAGGTCCCGGCCGAGCCCTGCCGCACCGACGGTGGACCGGCCCTGTCCGGTGGGCCGCCCGGGTCTCGATCCCGGCACCTTGGGATTAAAAGTCCCCCGCTCTACCCGATGAGCTAGCGGCCCCGGCCGACTGCGCACGCCGACGCCGGCGCGGCACCCGCCCTGGCTGCAATCGTAGAGTGCCTCGCTCCCGCGGGCGCCTGCCACGGAGCGCAGTAGCATGGTCACTCGTCGTGTAGTGATCCCGGCGTCGGCGAGAACGCCGGCGCCCGTCGCGCGGCGGGCCGGTCTTTGCAGGGAGGGACCGTTGGACGCCGAGCGTGTGCTCGCCGAGCGCTTCGCCCTGGGAGAGGTGCTCGACGGGATAGGTGGCCTGGCCTGGGAGCTCGACGCCGCCACGGGCGAGCTCGTCTGGTGGCTCCCTGAGCCAGAGCCGCCGGGTGCGATCCTCGGGGTCGCGGAGGCGGCCCGGGCCGCGCTCACCGGCGCCGTCCCGCTCCCTGGCGCCGGGGGAGGCCCGCAAGGGGAGGCCCGCCGGGTCGGCTGGCTCGAGAGGCTGACCCGGGGCGACGGGACGGCAGGGTGGTACTGGGTGAGCGCCGAGGCGGTGCTCGGTCCGGGCGGCGACGTCGCTCGGACAAGGGGGGTGGCGCTCGAAGCCGGCGACCTGCACGCCGAGCTCGAGCGGCTGCACTACCACAACGAGCACTGCGGCGAGCTCTACCTGAGGATCCGGACCGGGGCCGCGCTCGGGTTCGAGTTCGTGAGCGGTGCATGCAAGTACTTCACCGGCTACAGCGCCGAGGAGCTCTACGAGAGCGGCATGGCCTACGCCCTCGCCGCCGTCGAGCCGGCGACGGTCTCCCGGATAGAGCGGGAGATCGTGGGGGGGTCGATCGAAGGGCGGAGCATCGACTTTCCCTCGAGGCGCAGGGACGGGTCGTTGCTGTGGGTGCGCGCCGTGTTCCATGAGTCCTACGACGAGGACGGCAACCGGGTGCTCGACGCGATGATCAAGGACATCGGCGCCGAGCGGGCCCTCGAGCTCGAGGTGGCGAAGCTGAAGCTGACCGACACCCTGACCGGCGTGTCGAGCCGGCAGGCGCTCGAGGAGCAGTGGCCGCTGCTCCGGGAGCGGGCGCGCCAGGCCCAGAGCTGGATGGCGCTCGCCCACGTGGACGTCGACCGGTTCGGCCTGGTGAACTCCGCCCTGGGCATCATCGCAGGCGACGCCCTGCTGCGGTCGGTAGCGAGGCGCCTCGCCGAGTGGGTCAACGACGCCGGCCTCGTCGTGCGCCTCGGGAGCGACAACTTCGTCGTGCTCGTGAGCGACTCGGCGAGCCGGCAGGCGGCGATCTCCGCCGTCGAGCAGCTTGTCGACGCCTTCCTCGATCCGCTGCCCGGCCCCCAGGGGAGCTCCTTCGTCACGGTCAGCCTCGGTGCTTCCATCCTCCCGCCCGGCCCCTGGACTGACGACGCGCTCGACGTCCGCCTGGCCGAGGCGGAGGTCGCGATGCGCGCCGTGAAGCGCCGCGGCGGCAACGGGGCGGAGATATTCGCCGAGGCGATGCGCACGGAGGCTCGGGGCAACGTCGAGCTCCTCGCCGACCTCCGTGAGGCCGCGGCCGCCGACCAGTTCGTCCTCCACTACCAGCCGATCGTCGACCTGTCCTCCCGGAGCGTCGTCGCCGCCGAGGCGCTCGTGCGCTGGGCACACCCCGAACGCGGCCTGCTGTCGCCGTCCCAGTTCATCCCGCTCGCCGAAGAGCACGGGCTGATCGACACGGTCGGCCGATGGGTCGTGGCGCGCGCCTGTGCCGAGGCGGCGCAGTGGCCAGAGGTCGCGGGGAGCCGAGTCAAGGTCGCGGCCAACCTTTCGGCCCGGGAGCTCAACTCGCCGGGCCTCGTCGCCGGCGTGGCCTCGGCCCTGGATCAGGGTGGCCTCGACGCCGAAGACCTCGTGCTCGAGATCACCGAGACGGCGTTCGTGCACGACTTCGACGCGGCGGTCTGGACGCTCAGGCGGATGTCCGACCTCGGCGTCCACCTCGCCCTCGACGATTTCGGCACGGGCTACTCCTCGCTCGCCTATCTCGCGCAGCTGCCCATCGACCGGGTCAAGATCGACCGGGCGATGGTGATCGGCCTTCCCTCCGACGCCCAGTCCCGTGCGGTGGTCGCCGGGATCGTCGGCATGGCCGACGCGCTCGGGCTCGACGCGATAGCGGAGGGCGTCGAGACAGCAGGCCAGCTGGCCGGCGTGCGCGAGCTCGGCTGCCATGCCGCCCAGGGCTACTACCTCTCGCGGCCGCTCCCGAGCGACGTCTTCCGAGCCCGGCTGCTCGGCGACTGGCAGCGACCGCTCGCATTGTCATGAGCGACCGAGTTGCCACGGGTCGCGTCCGGTTCCTCGTGGCCGCCCTTGCCACTCTGCCGCCGATGTCCGAGTGCCTGCCCTATAGAGCAATATGGGCAGTCGAGACGGATGCCCGGGAATCTGCCCGTCGGATCCATCTCACGACTTGCTGCACAAGGACGCTGCTAGCCTCCGGTCGTGAGCCCCGGGGGTGCCCGATCGGGAAGGTCGGCTTCCTTTCTGGTTGCCCAAGGCGCGCTATTGCGGACGGCGAGGTTGCGCCGGGAGTGGGCGCTGCAGGACGTCGAGGTGCTCACCGATGGTGAGTTCAAGGCCGCCAGCATGAGCGCCTACGAGCGCGGTGAGCGCGCGATCTCCGTGGAGCGGCTGCTGCGAGTGGCGCAGCTCTACGCAGTCGAGCCGATGGAGCTCGTCCCCGCGCTCGAGGAGCAGAGGAAGTCGGGCGGAAGGGGCCGGGGCGGCGCGCCGAAGGGCGCGTCGAGCCGGGCCGTGCCCGCAGTGCCGCTCGCGAGCAGCGCACCCGGCCCGGCCCCCGCCTTCCGCTTCGACCGGGCGCGCCTCCGGGTCGATCTCGTCCGGCTCGGAGAGATGTCCGGGTCGGGCTGGGAGCAGGCGAGGAACCTCGTGAGCTCGATCCGCCGGCGTCGGGGGAGCCGGGCAGGGCGCTTCCTCGACGTGCGCGCGGGTGACGTCTGGACGCTCGTCGCAGCCCTCGGCGTGCCGCCGGGCGAGGGGCTGGGGGTGCTGTTGCGCGAGGGCGTCGTGAGGATGGCCTGACCGGCGGGCTCGAGCGGCGGCTTCGGGGCGGCTCGAGCCGGAGAGGAGGGCCGGGCACGGCAGGCTGCCCCTCAGGTGTCGGCTTCGGCCTCGATGTCGAAGAATGCCTTCGCGGCGCCGAGCGGGCCCGCCGCCCTCGTGGCACGGGTCGGTTCGGGGTCCGCCGCTGGGCCGCCCCGGAGCCCGGCAGCAGCCGGCTGCTCGCCCCGAGCGCGAGAGGTGCGGTGGCTGCGCACGAGCTCCGACGCGTCCCGCTCGTGCCCGCTCGGCGCCCCGGGCGGGAGCTCGGACCCGGACCGATCGCCGGTGCCGGTGGGCGCCGGGGCACCCTGGGCCACGCCAGCGACCGGGGCACCCGCTGCCGCCGCAGCAGCTGCTCCTGGTGCCAGGTGGGCGGCGAGCTCGGCGTCACGCTCTTGACTGCGGGCCATCTCGTCGACGGTCGACTCGATGGCCGCCTTCACCTTGAGCAGCTCCCCCATCGCGACGTCGCGCTTCTTGTGGAGGAAGGTGATCTGAGCAAGCGCCCGGGAGCGGTCCTCCTCCACCCGCTCGAGATAGATGCGCCGCCGCCGCTCGACCTCCTCCTCGATCGCACGAGCGCGCTGACGAGCTGCCATCACCACCGCCTCCGCCTCCCCGGCCGTGCGCTCGCGCAGCTCCGCCATCTCCTGCTCGGTGCTCTGGCGCAGCGCGTAGGCACCCTCCCAGGCCTCCTGAAGGATGCGCTGGATGCGCTCGCCCAGCGCATCCAGCGTCGGTGGCTGGGGCGAGCGCTCCTCGCTCTCGAGCACCGCGACGCGCCGGTGGAGCTCTCGCAGCTGACCGACCGCCGCCGCCAGCCTGCGCTCCGCCTCGGATGCCCGCCTGGTTGCCTCGTCGAGGCGGCGCTGCTGGTCGGCGACATAGCGATCGACCTGCTCGGGATCGTACCCTCGGCGAAACACCTGGAAGATCGGCGTCGCCTCCCCGTGCTCCTCCTGTGCGTCGTGGGCGCTCGCTTCGTCCATTCCCGCCTCGCTCCTGCGCAGGCCGCGCAATCGTTGCCGTCTCCCGACGCTCCGGACGATCGGGCGTGGTGCGTTGGGCAGATCGTAACGACTCGCACCCGCCAACTGGCGGAATTCCGGCCCGGGCGCCCGCCCGCGCGAGGCAGGACCGTGCTCGTGAGGCCGATCTCGACCAACTCAGCTCGGGCACCCGCCTGCGCGAGGCAGGGTCCCCGCTCAGCGGGACTTCGCGAGGAACCTCGTTCGCTCCACGGCGACCCGAGTCACCCGCCCGGCCCCGACGAGCCCGGCGTGGTCCGACGCGGTGACGGTGAACACGACTCGCCGGCCCTCGACGCGCTCGAGCGTCGCCTCGGCTCGCACCCGAGAGCCGACGGCCACCGGGGCGAGGTGGTCGAAGCGGACCCTCATCGCCACCGTCGTCCAGGTCACTGGGAGCACTCCCTCGAGCGCCTTCGCGGTCGCCTCCTCGCACAGCGCCACGAGGCGGGGGGTGCCGAGGACCTCGACGTCCCCGGAGCCGCAGGCCAGGGCCGTGTCGGCGCGGGTCACGAGGAGCTCGGCGCAGCCGGTGAGCCCGGACCGCAGGTCGGCTGCCATCGCCATCCCCGATACGATACGGGCGCGGGGCCCCCACGGCCAAAGTGATCGGCGCGAGGCCCGCATGCCGGGGGTGCGGCTGTGCGGGCGTGGTCGTGCCCTGGTGGCCCGCCCCCGCCGGTGAGGAGCCCAAGGAGGTCCGCCCGTGTCGCCTGCAGAGGTCCCGTTGGTCGACCACGACGTCGTAGAGCGGGTGCTCGCCGCGGCCTTGGCTCCGGGCGCCGGGTTCGCCGAGCTGTTCGTCGAGGACCGCCGCTCGACCGGCATAAGGCTGGACGACGGCCGTGTCGAGGAGCTCTCCTCGGGGCACGACCGAGGGGCGGGGGTGCGGGTCGTCGTCGGCGACACCACCGGGTTCGCCCACACGGCGGACCTATCGGAGCGGGGCCTGCTCGCCGCAGCCGAGGCGGCCTCGGCGGTGGCCCGCGCCGGTGGCGGCGGCACGCGCAAGGTCGGCCTCACCGAGCGCGTCCTCGCCTCGCCGAGCACCGTCTCGACCTTGCCGGAGCGCGTCGCGAAGGCCTCCAAGGTCGAGCTGCTCCGCCGTGCCGACGATGCGGCGCGTTCGTCGCATCGCGCGGTGGCGCAGGTGAGCGCCGGCTACGGCGACTCCCGCCGGAGGATCCTCGTCGCGAACTCCGAGGGGCTGCTCACGGCCGACGACCAGGTGCGCACCCGGCTGTCGGTGATGTGCGTCGCGTCCGGCGACACCGGGCTGCAGACCGGGTTCGAGAGCCTCGCGCTCACGATCGGCTTCGAGCTGTTCGACCGGTTCTCGGTCGAGGACACCGCGAGGCAGGCCGCCGAGCGTGCCGTGCGCAAGCTGTCGGCCCGCCCCGCGCCGGCGGGGGTCGTCCCGATAGTCGTGAAGAGCGGGACCGGGGGCATCCTCTTCCACGAGGCCTGCGGGCACGGCCTCGAGGCGGACCACGTCGTGAAGGAGGCCTCGGCCTACAAAGGGCGCCTCGGCGAGCTCGTTGCGAGCCCGCTCGTCACGCTCGTCGACGACGGCACGCCAGCGGACCAGTGGGGCACCTCGGCGATCGACGACGAGGGCCGGCCGTCGCAGCGGAACGTGCTGATCGAGAACGGAGTCCTCACCGACTACATGTGGGACGAGCTCCGGGCTCGCAAGGAAGGGCGCGCCTCGTCCGGCAACGGCAGGCGCCAGAGCTACCAGCACCTGCCGATGGTGCGGATGACCAACACCTACCTCTTGCCAGGGAAGGACGATCCTGAGGAGATCCTCGCCCAGACCCCCTACGGCGTGTACGTCGCCAAGCTCGGAGGCGGTCAGGTGGACACGGCCACCGGGGACTTCGTGTTCGGGATGACCGAGGCCTACCTCATCGAGGACGGCCACCTCACCGAGCCCTTGCGTGACGCCAACCTCATCGGCAACGGCCCCGACGTGCTCCGCAAGATCGACGCGGTCGGCAGCGACTTCGAGATGTGCCCGGGGACCTGCGGAAAGGACGGCCAGAGCGTGCCGGTGGGCTGCGGGCAGCCGACGCTCAGGGTCACCGGTGTGACCGTGGGGGGGACGGCGCGTGGCTGAGCTTCTCGACATCGCGACTCGCCTCGCCGGTCTCGCCAGGCCCGGGGAGCAGGTCGAGGCCTACGTGGCCTGGCACCGAGACACCGACGTACGTGCCTACGGGGGCGAGGTCGAGTCGCTGTCGTCGGCGGAGTCCTCCGGCGTGGGCCTCCGGGTCGTCGCCTCCAAGCGCCAGGGCTTCGCCTACGTCGGGAGCCTCGAGGCGCGGCTCGCCGAGGAGGCGCTCGCGGAGGCGCGCGACAACGCGACCTTCTCGACCCCCGACGACCACGCCGGCCTTGCCGAGCCGGACGGGGTTGTCCCTGAGGCGCTCGAGCTGTTCGACGACGGCCTCTCGGGCGTACCGATCTCCGACAAGGTCGCCCTCGCCCTCGACCTCGAGGCAGCCACCCGGGCCCTCGACCCTCGGGTGCGGCAGGTCGTGAGCGCCGACTACGGCGACGGCGTCACGGAGTCGGCGATCGCCACCTCGACGGGCATTGCCGTATCCAGCCGGCGCACGACGTGCTACCTCGGTGTCGACGTCGTGGCAGGTGATGGCGAGGAGACCCAGACCGGTGACGGCTACTCGGTCGGCCGCGGCTTCGCCGAGCTCGACGCCTCCTCCGCCGCTCGGGACGCCGTCTTACGCGCGACCCGCCTGCTCGGTGCTCGCAAGCCGCCGAGCGCCCAGCTCGACGTGGTGCTGGACCGCCGGGTCACCGCCACCCTCCTCGCGGTCCTGGCCTCGACGCTCTCGGGCGAGGAGGTGGCCAAGGGCCGCTCTCTGTTCGCCGGACGCCTCGGCGAGGAGGTCGGCGTGGCTGCGCTCACCCTGGCCGACGACCCGACGGACCCCGCCGCGTTCGGTGCAGCCCCTTACGACGCCGAAGGCCTCGCCTCACGGCGGAACCTGCTCATCGAGGCCGGTCGGCTTGCCGGCTTTCTCTACGACAGCTACTCGGCACGCCGCGCGGGCACCCGCTCGACCGCATCGGCGGTGCGCGCCGGGTTCAAGTCCACACCGGGGGTCGGGGCCAGGGCGCTCTCGCTCGTGCCCGGCGAGTTGGGGCAGGAGGCGGTGATCGACCTCGTGGGAGACGGCCTGTTCGTCCAGGGCGTGACCGGGGTGCACTCCGGTGTCAACCCGGTCAGCGGGGACTTCTCCGTCGGCGCCGTCGGGCTGCTGATCCGAGGGGGGGAGCTCGCCGAGCCGGTGCGCGAGGTCACGATCGCCTCGACGATCCAGCGCATGCTCCAGCAGGTCCTCGCCGTCGGGTCCGACGTGGAGCGCCTGCCGGGAGTGGCCTCCGGCGTCAGCCTCGC
>JAJYNS010000106.1 GCA_021786195.1 Actinomycetes bacterium
CTACCTGCTCGCCGCCGCGCCCGGAGCCAGGGTCAAGGGACGCCGCAGGCGAGTGAGAACCGGAGCGCAGCGGAGGCTCGCAGCGTGCCCTTGACGCTGGCGGGAGGGCGTGGCACCCGCACGAAGCACGCAACGCCCGACTTCGGTCGTTTGGTCGTGCTCCATCCCTATGCTCACGTTCAGTGTCGTGATCATGCTCGGGGAAGGTGTCGGTCAACAGTTGTCCGCGTGCGCGGTGATCCACTCGATCGCGACGCGGGTCTTGCCCGATCCCGCGAGGGCGGTGACGACACAGGTTGTTGGCGCGATCCACCGGACGACGTCACGCTGCTCGTCGGAGAGCCCGAGCCACGTGGTGTGCGCCTCGTCCGGAGCGGTCGTTCTCCTCGTGAGGCTCACGGCAACCCCAGCTGTGCACGGATCGTGGCGATGCATTTGGCTTCGACGGCCGCGGCGTCGTCGAGCACTCGACGGCTGCGGGCACTCAGCTGGCGCATGTGCTCGATCGGGTCGGCTTCGTCGTCGTGGCAGAACTCCTTGTACTCAGCCTCCTCGTCGCCGCAGTCGAGGACCGCGACCTCTCTCGCCCAGCGTCGGAGGACTTGGATCCGCAGGGTCAGCCGGGCCTGCCATTCGATGTTCGGATCGACTCGGCGCAGCTCGGCAGAGACGTCTTTGCGCAGCCGGCCGGCGAGATAGGTCGCGATGGACCGAGGCGTCTTCAGCCGACGCGTCTTCGCGAACCATGCGCCGAGCGCGGGCAGGTCGAGGGGATCGACGAGGATTGGACGGGCAAAGCCGTCCGCGACGAGCGCGCCGTGGTCGTCGAGCCCGGCCGAGCATGCCTGCTCGGGCGTGAGGTAGTACTGGGTGAGCAGCAGCATGAGCCCCGTGGTGTGATGGCGCGCGGCGACGACCCAGATGGCCCGTTGCGCAGCCGTCGGGAGGTAAGGGAGCTTGGTCGACCGGTCCTTTGTCGAGCGCCCAGATGCTCGCCGCCTCGGGGAGGTTGTGCGCATCTCGTCCTTAGCGATGCTCCTAGTCATCGACGCGCTCGGATCGTGGTGGCCGCAGCGTCGAGCGAGCGCGAAAGCGTGCGATCTCCTCTGCTCGCGCCTGGAGATAGCTGGCGCGCATCTTCGGGCTCGTGTGCCCGGCATGGGCGGTAATGGCCTCTCGGTCGCGCCCGGTCAGGTGCTCGCGCATGAGCTGGAACAGCGCGGGGCGCGTCAATTTGGCCGGCGTGCCGACGATCGGCACGCCGATTCGCTCCGTGAAGCGGGCATAGGTTCGCTCGAGACACGCCGTCAGCGCGCGCCGCGCGTGCTCGGGCGGAGCCGGCGCCGCCGTCGGTGGGAACCAGCTGGGCTCGATTCCGAACAGGTCCGCGAAATGCCTCGGGATGAAGCCGAGACCCCGGCCCACCTTGTTCACCTGCCAGGGTAGGAACAACACGAGACCTTCGGGCTCTTCGATGACGCAGCTCCGGTCGAGCGCGAGCACGACGTTCGCGCGCAGGCCCGCGAGGCACTGGATGATGACGAGCCGGCCGAGGGCCTCGTCTGCGACGAGCTCTGGCAAGAGGGCAAGGAAGGTTCGCCAGGTCTCTGGTGGCGGGGATCGGTCGTCACCTGCGCTCTGCCACGCGCCGCGCCGTGGCGTGGCTAGCCCGCGGGGCAGGGTCGTGATGGTCGCGCCCTGTCGCTCGGCGCGCTCGAGATAGCCGAGGAACGGCTGGAATCCGCGCATGACATAGGCCGCCGCGACGCGGCTCGCCGCGCTCGGCGCCAGCTCGTCGGTCTCGCCAAGACGCGTTGCGTGCCGCGCTGCGTCTGCGACGAGGCACTCGTCGAAGCGACTCGCGACCTCGGTGTCGACCATGATCGACGCGAGCAGGACCGGGTCGGGAAGAAGCGTCGGCGCGCCGCGCTACCCTGCGGCCTCGGCGAGGCGGGCTGCCTGGTAGACGACGGATCGGAACGTGTCCCGCGTCGGTAGCGGGCGCGGCGCGCAGTGCTCAATCAGCGCGTGCGCAATCGGGTCAAGGCGCGCGAGGTGTCGCATCGCCGCAATGCGCACCTGTCCAGCGCTGCCTGCGCCATCGTCGAGGCAGAGCTGGGTCAGGGTCGGCAGCAGCTGACCGCTTCGAACGAGCCTCCTCCCAAGCATGATCCCCCCTCGATCGAGCACCGCACGCGCCGCCGCGACCCCGTTGAGGCAGGAGGTGCCGTCGATGAGGACGTCCTCGCCGGGCGCGAGCTGGCCGAGGATCGACACAAGCGAGCTCGGCGCCCGACCGGCGTAGGCGACGTCGAGCAGTCGCTCGGTCTCAGAGAGGTCTGCAGGCAGCGGCACGTGGGTCGCGACCTCGCGCAGCAACGGCTCGAGATCAAGCGCGCCGTCGTCGCCGTAGACCGCGCGCGCCCGCGCGAGCAACGCGCGATACGCGGCGGACTCGTCGAAGCGCTCGAGCAGGCGCGGTCGCACACAGCCGGGGACCGCCGACAGCGCGAGCAAGCCCGAGGCCCAGGTCACTTTGTCCGCGGCGTCGCCCAACGCGGACGCAAAGCGCGCGGGGCCGGCCTCGAGGAGCGGCGCGAGGAGCGAGCCGAGCTCGGCCTCAGCCACCTCAAGGATCGCCGCTGCCTCGCGACGAAGTGCGGCCCGGGCCTCGTCGGTGATGCGCGGCGCCATCATCGGATCCCGACGGCCCGGCGCCGGCCCCTGCGGTAGAGCTCGAGACGGACGAGCACGCCGGCGGCGTCGGTCACGACATAGAGGTCGACGCCGACCGAGGCAGCGCCTGCGGGGTCGAGCTGGGCGTCGCGGAGCATGCGGCGAACCGCCTGACCGGTGAGCACGAGCTCACGGCGTCCGGCCTCGGTCGTGCGGACGCGGATGCGCGGTCGACAGGCGAGCACCTCGCTCGAGAGCGCGATGCCGCCGTAGACCGGGTAGACCCACAACCGGTCGAGCTCCGCCGCGACGAGCCTTGTCACGCTCAGCCGACGCGTGACCGAAACCCGCAGCTCGATCGGCCCGACGACCCGGCAAGCGCTGCGCTGATGCGCGCGCCGGACAGCGCTGCGCCGCGCCGTGAGCTCCTCGACGCTCAGCGGACGGCGGGAACGGCCCGCCAGCGAGGGGGTCATCGCGCACCGTCGCAGGTCGCAGCGGGCGATTTCGACCTCGAACAGCGCTTGGCCAAAGCTCCGGGCAGACGTGCCGGCACAGCGACGGAGCATTCGCGTGGCGGATCGGCACCAGATGGCGCGCCGGGAGGCCTGTCGTTGCCGACACGCGCCGCCGCGGTATCCAAGACCAACCCAAGGGGCTCGACGCCGACACGCGGCGTCGCTCGCCACCACAACCTGACCGCCTGGGCATCATCCATGGACGAGTCCTGGCCGGGTGGACGACCACCGTCGTGCCATGTCGCGCCGTGCCGAGCAAAAGAACGCTCTGAGCTGGGACGATGTACCAAGGAGGGGGCCTTCGCGCCCCGCGCCCGACGACGTGCGCGAGACATGGGTGCGGCACGGCCTCTCCACGGCCGCGGCCGCGGCATCCGAGCGGAGCCGGCTCCCTCGACGCCACGTGCGGTCCCGCCCCTACCTCCTGAGGCGCTGAAACCGCTCGACGTGCGTGCAGCGACTGCCGGCCACGCGCACCTCAAGGTCTTCCCGGGTGACCTTCTGGCGCAGTCGTAACTCTCTGAGCTGGCAGTTCGCGACAGAGCAGGCGTTCAAGGTCTCCCGAGGAGACCTTGAGGAGCCAGGCGACGCGCGCGCAAGACCTTCGTCAGGCTCGCCCCGACGACGACAGGCTACCCGCCTGCGCAGCGTCGCGCCCGTCCTCGGGAGCACGAGGGCGCACGCCGGCTCCACGCGCGTCATGCGACAGGCCGTGACGTCGCCGGCTGCGAGGCCAGCCGCAGCTCCTCGATCCCCGACTGCTCGAAGGTCCTCGACCAGGACCCTCGTCCGTCCCGTCCCGGGGCTGAGGCCAGGTCGCCCGGCGAGGATCGCGGGCAGCGCAGCCCTCATCCTCGCCCATCGCGGGGGTGGTGCGAGCGTTCCCTCCCCCACCCCCGTAGCGCCCTCCGTGCGCCCGCCGGCGTTCGCGCCGTCGTGCCGGCGCCGCCACCCGTGGTGGCGCGTCTCCTCCTGCATGCCGGTGCGACGCCGTGGCCGGGGCCCGCACACTGACGAGAAGTCCTGGTGGGAAGCGCACACATGACCGATGACACGACCCCGCCACCTGTCGCGAGCGCGGGCGCGAGGCCGCCCGGCCAGGCAACAGTCATGGAATCGGCGAAGCGATCGACCCGGTTGGGCGAGTTCCTCGCGAGCTCGCCCCCGCGCGCAGCCGCGCCCGCACGGATCCGCGCCCCCGCACCGACTCCTTCGAGACGCGCGAAGCCACGGGCGGCACCGGTTGTCCGACGAGGAGATGCCATCTTGGAGTCCTTGCCGATCGCCGTCAGCGTTACCCAGGCAGCGACGCTCCTCGGCATCGGTCGTACCCTCGCGTGGCAGCTCGTCCGAAGCGGCCGGCTCCCGGCCCGCCGCCTCCCGGACACGGAACGCGTCGTCGTGCTCGTCGCCGACCTTCAGGCCTTTGCGACCAGCCTCGAGCCCTACGAGGCGAGCTGAGCGCTCAGGGGACCTCGGTCAAGAGGCGCTCGAGGCGCGCGAGCGCCTCGGCCCGCAGGCTGTCGCCGACCTCGGCGTAGACATCGGCGGTGATCCGAATGCTCGCGTGGCGCAGGATCTGGGAGACGACGACGAGGGGGACGCCGTCGTTCAACAGCAGCGTCGCCGTCGTGTGACGAAGGTCGTGGAAGCTGACCGCCGGAAGCCCGAGGCGGTCGCGGACTGAGTTCCATCCCCGCGTCACGGCCGCAGGATCGAGCGCGCCGCCGCGAGGACCGTGGAAGACGTACTCCCCGAGCTGCCAGCGCTTCCCGAGCGCGAGCCGTCGCTCGGCCTGGAGGCTCCGTTGACGGCGCAGCGCGGCGACAGCGCTTCCGACGAGCGGGACGCTGTCGGCACTCTCTTCGGTCTTCGGCCGTCCACGGACGAGGCCTCGTCCCGTCACCCGCGTCAGGCCCGCCCTCACATGGACCACGGCGGCGTCGACGTCGACGTCCTCCCATAGCAGGCCGAGCAGCTCGCCCTTGCGCATCCCGGTCCAGAGCGCGAGCTCGATCAGCGGTCCGAGCGGCTCCTCCTCGAGCGAGCCGAGCAGGCGACGCGCCTCTTCGAGCGTGAGCGTCCGGCGGTGCTTTGTCGTCGCGACCCGTGGCGCGACCGAGCGCTCGACGGGGTTTCGCGCAAGCAGCCCCTCGCCGACTGCGGCGTTCAGTGCCGTACGCAGGCACGCTCTTGCGAGGCGGATCGTGTTCGGCTTGTACCCCGCGGCGGCAAGTGTCGAGACGAGATGGTCGACGTCCGCGGCTGTCAGCTTCTCGAGTCGAGCCGCACCGAGTGTGGGCTTGATGTACGCCTGGTAGAGGTGGCGGTAGCTCTGCGCGGTGCCAGGCGCCCTCGACCCGACGGCGACGCTCGCCTCGACGGGACCAGCGAGCCAGCGCTCCATCCACCCAGCGACGTTGAGCCGCGTCGTGGTCGCCGCCTCACCCTCGCCTCGCGCCCGCCGGTCGAGATACTCCCGACGCCTGTCGTTCGCCTCCTTGGCGCTACGGCCCCGAAAGACCTTGCGCCGCCGCTTCCCGCCGGCGTCTGTCCCGAGCTCGGCCACTGCCTCCCAGTGGCCATCGCCCGCTTGCCACAGCGCACCGGTGCCTCTTGGGCGCCGCGTGCTTGGGGTCATGAGGTGATGGTAATGGACCGCGCTGCCAAACTCTCGTTACCGAATGGCAGCGAATTAGGCAGCGTCAATACAGCGCTTTCCACAGAAGCTTCCCCGAACAAGCCGCTGAACTGCGAATTTACTGGTCGGGCTGCCGGGATTTGAACCCGGGACCTCTTGACCCCCAGTCAAGCGCGCTAACCAAGCTGCGCCACAGCCCGGCGACAGGGGTCCTCCCTGCTCAGGACCCCACCGACGCTCGACAACCCTAGCGCAGGCCGGCGCCCAGCCCGAGCTGACCTCCCGCCTCGGCTAGGAGCGTCTCGGCTCGCGCGAGCGCAGGTGGTCGAGGCGGCGGTGGAACTCCTCCTCGTCGATCTCTCCCGAGGCATAGCGCCGCGCCAGGATCTGCTCGGCATCCTCCGAGGCGCTCCAGTCCGAGCGCTCGAAACGACGACTCGACCAGCCCCGCGAGCGGCAGCTGAACGAGCGGCACAGCGCCATCACCATCCATACGACGCCGCCCCAGAACAGGACCGTCACGAGGGCCCCGAACATCCAGCCCCAACCGCCGTAGAAGAGCATCCGGCCGGCCCTCCTTCGCTCAGCCCCGCGCGCCACCTCCAGTATCGCGAAGCGGCGCCCGCTCCGCCGCGCGCCCGCCCTGGGCTCAACCGTGCCAGGCGTGGCCCGTCAGCCAGAAGACGAACCAGATGAGCCGGTAGATGAGGTAGAGGACCGTCCCGACAAGCAGGACCTTGAAATGCCAAGGGACGGGCGGCCTGTCCTCGCCGCCGTCGAGCTCGCCCGCCGTCGCCTCACCGCCTGCGCCCGAGCGCGCTCCCACCTCGGTCACGCCGGAGACGATAGGCCCCGCCGGCGCGCTCCTCGCGCGTCGGGCGTCAGGAGGGCCGCCCCCTCGGGCGCACGCGCAGCTTGAGCGGCGTCGGGCCCAGCGAGAACCGCTCGCGCAAGGAGCGCTCCAGGTAGCGCAGGTAGGTCTCGGGCAGGCGGCCCGTCGTGAACAACGTCACGGTCGGCGGGTCGGCCGCGCCCTGGACCGCGTAGAGCACCCGACCCCGAGGCGGCGGGTGGGCCGACTGGGAGGCTTGCACGGCCTCGTTGAGCTGGGCGGTCGGGATGCGCTCGTGGTAGGCGTCGATCGCTCGCCTCAGCGCCGGGAGGAGCCGGTGCACGCCGCTCCCGCTCGCCGCCGAGACTCGCAGCACCGGCGCGTAGGAGAGGAACCCCAGGCGGTCCTCGACCTCTCTGGCGACGGCGAGTCGCCGCTCGGTCGAGCAGAGGTCCCACTTGTTCAAGACGATGACGACCGGGCTCCCGGCTGCGTCGACGCGCTCGGCGAGGCGCTGGTCCTGGTGGCTGACGCCCTCGGAGGCGTCGAGAACGAGCAGGGCGACGTCGGCCCGGTCAATCGCGGCGAGGGAGCGCACCAGCGAGTAGTACTCGGTGCCGGAGTCGATTCGCGCCCGCCGCCGCAGGCCGGCGGTGTCGATGAAGCGGACGGGGCCCTCGACGGTGTCGACGAGGGTGTCCACGGCGTCGCGTGTCGTGCCGGGGACGTCGTGGACGACGCTGCGCTCGGCGCCGACAAGCCGGTTGAACAGCGTCGACTTGCCGACGTTCGGGCGACCGACGATCGCCACGGCCGCGAGCTCCTCGACCCCTCCCAGGGTCACGCCGGTCGGACCGGCTGCACCGCCTTGGGGCTGCTCCCCCGTCCCCGCCGCGGCCAGCCCGCCGCTGCTGGCGACGGCGTCGCCTCGCGCCGGCCCTTCTGCCTCGCCCGAGCCCGGCGAGGAAGGCCCTGGCGGCCGCGCCAGTGCGCCCACGTCCTCGGGCGGCAGCCGGTCGACCACCGAGTCGAGCAGGTCGCCGACGCCGCGGCCGTGCATCGCGCTCACCGGGACGGGATCGCCGAGACCGAGGCGGCCGAGGGCCCAGGCGTCCGGCTCCTGGCGAGCCGAGTCGACCTTGTTGGCGACCACGATCACCTTCGCGGCGCTCCTGCGCAGCACGGACGCGACCGCCTCGTCCTCCCCCGTCGGCCCGGTCGTCGAGTCGAGGACGAAGAGGACCACCTCGGCCTGCTCGATCGCCCGCTTCGCCTGGTCGGCAACCTTGGCCTCCAGCGTGCCCCGGCCTTCGACGATCCCTCCGGTGTCGGCGACGACGAAGTGACGTCCCCGCCAGTCGGCGCGGAGCTCGATGCGGTCGCGGGTCACCCCCGGGCGTTCCTCGACGATCGCGGCCCGGCGGCCCACGATGCGGTTCACGAGCGTCGACTTGCCGACGTTCGGCCGACCGACGACGGCGACGAGGGGGTCCTGGACCGCCGTCATCAGCCGATCGCCCGGGCCAGCGCCGAGCCGTCCGCTTCGACGACCTCGACGGGCAACGGCAGGTCGGCCAGCGAGAGGCCGTCGAGGAACCGGCCGTTGCTCAGGCAGACGTCGGGCAGCAAGTACCGCCTTGCCCGGTCGGCCCCCACCAGCGCCCGCGAGATGTCGGCCCCGGTGAGAAGTCCCGCCACGGCGGTGTTGCCGCCGAAGAACTCGTTGCGCACGGCCAGCACCTCGACCTCGCCTCGCCCGGCGCGCTGAAGGAGCGGCCGGAGCACCGAAGCGCCGTACTCTCCGGTCACGAGCGTCGTCCGGACCCCGGCCGCCGGGGCGCCCTCGGCCGCTCCGGCGGTGGCGGCTGCGCCGGTGGGGGCGCTCGAGGTCGGCGGTGCTCCCGCCGGCGCCCGGTAGCCGACCGCCGGGGCGCCGTCGACGCTCTGGAAGAACCCGCCCCGGCGCCCCTCCAGGCGGCGCCTCCCTGAGGCGAAGGAGGCGGCGAAGGCCGCCGCCATGCCGACCCCGTTCTCGTGCTGAGGGAACCCCTCGTAGGCGGCGGGCGGCGGGAACGGCCTGCCGGCGAGCAGGTAGTACTCGTCCGAGGCGTGCACGAGCCTCCTGCCCAGCCCGGCCGAGAAGCGGCCCTGCCACTCCTCGACGATGTCGAGGACCGCAGCCGCCTCCTCGGCGGTGTGCGGGCGCAGCTGTGGCTCCTTCGAGTGCCGGCTCACTCCGAGCGGGACGGCGGCGGCGGAGGCGAGCTCGGGGAAGCGCTCGAGGACCCCCGCGAGCGTGTCGTGAAGGACCTCCCCGTCGTTGACGCCGGGGCAGACGACGATCTGGCCGTGCACCTCGATGCCGTGGTCGAGCAGCGCCCGCAGCCAGCGCAGGCTCGTCGCGCCGCGCCGGTTCCGCAGCATGCGGGCCCGCACGTCCGGGTCGGTGGCGTGGATGGAGACGTACAGCGGCGACAGGCGCTCGGCGACGACTCGCTCGAGATCGAGCTCGGTGAACCTCGTCAGCGTCGTGAAGTTGCCGTAGAGGAACGACAGCCGGTAGTCGTCGTCCTTGACGTACAGGCTGCGCCTCAGCCCCTTGGGCAGCTGGTAGATGAAGCAGAACTCGCAGTGGTTGTCGCAAGTCCGGACCCGGTCGAACACCGGGGAGGACACCTCGATGCCGAGGGGCTCGCCGGCGCGCTTCTCGGCCACGAGCTCGAGCAGCAGCTGGCCGCGGGCCACCTCGAGCTCGACGACCGGCTCGTCGACGAGGAGGCGGTACTCGATGACGTCGCGGGGCACGACGCCGTTCACCGAACGGATCTCGTCGCCCTGGGCGATGCCCGCGCGGTCTGCCGCTGAGGCCTGCGCGACGGCTGTGACCTGCGGAAACGGCATGCGGGCATGCTAGTACGACTACCCTGGTCGCCGTGATGGTCGCGGCCGATGGCTCCGAAGCCGATCGCGCGGGCTCCCCTGGGCGGGTCTGGCGAGTCCTCCTCGCGGAGCCCCGAGGCTTCTGCGCCGGGGTCGAGATGGCCATCAAGGCCCTTGCCTGGATGACCCGGGTCTTCGAGCCCCCCGTCTACTGCTACCACGAGATCGTGCACAACCGCCTGGTGGTCGAGTCGTTCCGACGCCAGGGGGTCGTCTTCGTCGACGACGTCGCCGAGGTGCCACCCTCGGCGCCGCTCATGCTCTCCGCCCACGGCTCCTCCCCCGAGGTCGAGCGGCAGGCGGCGGCGACCGGGCGAGTCGTCGTCGACGCGGTCTGCCCGCTCGTGACGAAGGTCCACCACGAGCTGAAGGTGCGGGCGAAGAAGGGCTACACCGTCGTCTACGTCGGCCACGCCGGCCACGAGGAGGCCATCGGGACCATGGCGGTCGCGCCGGAGGCCGTCCGGCTCGTCGAGAGCGAGGCCGACGTCGAGGCCCTCCCCGAGCCGGCCTCCCCCGTGGCGCTGCTCGCCCAGACGACCCTCCCCCACGACGAGTGGGCCGGGATCGCCGAGCGCGCCCGGACGCGCTTTCCGGACCTGTGGATGCCCGGCCGGTCCGACCTCTGCTACGCGACGACAAACCGGCAGTCCGCCCTGAGGGCGATCGCCGGGCGCTGCGACGCCGTCGTCGTCATCGGCTCCGCGAACTCCTCGAACACCGTCTCGCTCACCCACGTCGCCCGCTCCTCGGGCTGCGGTCGCGTGCTGCTCGTCAACTCCGGCGCCGAGCTCCCGGACGACCTGGCCGGCGTCGTCGGGGTGACGGCAGGCGCCTCCGCCCCGGAGTCGCTCGTCGGCGAGGTCCTCGATCGCCTCGACCCCGAGCAGGGCGTCGAGGTGGTCCGGAGCGTCGAGGAGGAGGAGTACTTCCCGCCCCCTCCGGAGCTTCGCGACCTCCTGCGAGTCGTGGCCTCCGCAGCCGCCGCCGCGTTCGGCGCGGCGGCGCCGGAGGCGCCGCCCTCGGCCGACGACCGCTCGGTGCCCGCGGCTCGCATGCTCGTAGGCCAGCCCGCGTGAGCGGCCGCGAGCAGGCTCGCAGGCGGGCACTCGACGCCCTCGTAGACGACGTCGCCATCTCGGACCTCCTCGCCGCCCAGGGGACGCCGAAGCTCCCGCCCGTCGCCGTCGTGATCGCCGCCTACAAAGAGCGCGACAACATCGGGGCCGTCGTCCGCTCGATCCCGCGCCGGATCTGCGACCTCGACGCCTGCGCCGTCGTCGTGGTCGACGGGGAGGACGACGGCACCTCGGAGATCGTCCGGGGGGCGGGCCACGTCGCCGTTGTCGCGCCGGTCAACCGAGGCCAGGGGGCGGCGCTGCGCCTCGGTTACCGGGTCGCTCGCGACTACGGCGCGATCTACGTCGTCACCGCCGACGCGGACGGTCAGTCGGACCCCGAGGACCTGGCGACGGTGCTCGCGCCCGTCGTGGCCGGCGAGGCGGACTTCGTCAACGGGTCTCGCAGGCTCGGCAGGACCCACTCGACCGGCGCCGTGCGCAACTTCGGGGTGCTGGTCTTCAGCGCGCTGTCCAGCCTGCTCACCGGCACCAAGGTGACCGACACCGCCAACCCGATCCGCGCGATGCGCGCCGAGCTCACCGCCGAGCTCGTCCTCGACGAGCCCCAGTACCAGGCGTCCGAGCTGCTGATCTCGGCGATCATGAGCGGGGCGCGTTACTCGGAGCGGCCCGTCACGATGCACCGGCGGACCTCCGGCCGCTCGAAGAAGGGCGGCAACCTCGCCTACGGCTGGCGCTACAGCAAGGTCTTCCTTGGCACCTGGTGGCGAGAGCTGCGCCGCCGGCGGGAGCACGCCACCGCTGCCGCTCAGGCCGCGCCGGCGGCGAGGCCCTCGAGCCGCTCGAAGTAGTCCGGGAAGGTCTTCTCGACGCACCCCGGGTCCTCGATCTCGATGCCCGGCACGCGAAGCCCGAGGAGCGCGAGGCTCATCGCCATCCGGTGGTCGCCGTAGGTGCGCAGCCGGGCGCCGTGGAGCCCGCCCGGCCGGATCGTGAAGCCGCCGGCGTCCTCGGTGGCGTCGACGCCCGCTCGGCGCAGCTCGGCCACGACGCCCCCGACCCTGTCGGACTCCTTGGCCCGGATGAAGCCGATCCCCCGCACGACGCTGGGCGTCGAGGCGCACGCCGCGACGACGGCAAGCGTGGGCGCCACGTCGGAGCAGTCCGACATATCGGCCTCGATCCCTCGAAGCTCGCGCCCGCCCGCGACCACGATCCGCCGCTCTGCGCGCTCGACGACCGCCCCCATCCGCTCGAGGAGGTCGACGAAGGCGAGGTCACCCTGGACCGAGGAGGTGCCGAGTCCCTCGACGGCCACCTCACCACCGGTTATCGCGGCGGCTGCGAAGAAGTACGAGGCGGCCGAGGCGTCCGGCTCGACGGCGTACTCGGTCGGGCGATAGGCGCCTGGAGCGACGGCGAGCCCCTCCGGCTCCACCCCGAACGCCGACATCACGGAGGCGGTCATCGAGACGTAGGGGGCCGACACGAGCGGCGAGGAGAGCTCCAGCTCGACCCCGAGCTCGGTCGAGGGCCCGGCCATGAGCAGGCCGGAGAGGAACTGGCTCGAGACGTCGCCCGGCAGCGTCGTCCTGCCCCCGCGAAGCGGTCCACGCACCGCGACCGGGAGCCGGCCGGCTTCGCCCTCCTCCTCGACCCAGGCCCCGAGCGAGCGCAGCGCCGAGACGGCCGGCCCGAACGGCCGGGCGCGAAGCTGCGGGTCCCCGTCGACGACTATTCGAGCCGTGCCGAGGGCGGCGAGCGGCAGCGCGAACCGCCCGGTCGTCCCCGACCGACGGGCGTCGATCCTCGAGGGTGTGGCGCCGAGGCGCCCCTTCCCGTCCACGACGATCGTCGCCCTGGCGGGGTCGGTCTCGACGCCGCACCCGAGGGCGGCCACAGCGGCCGCCATCGCCAGGGTGTCCTCAGCGAAGAGCGCGCCGGTCAGCCTGCTCCTGCCCCTTGCCTGCGCGGCGCAGGCAAGGGCCCGGTTCGTCAGGCTCTTCGAGCCGGGGAGCGAGACCGTCGCCCGAGGGGCCCGCGCGAAGGGACGGACGGCGCGGACCGCCACCGCCGCCATCAGCCGCCGGTCCTCCGGAAGTCCTGCCAGGTCGCGGCCATCCCCTCCTCGAGCGAGTACGCGGGAGCCCAGCCCGAGGCCCGTGCCTTGGCGATGCTCACGACGACGGCGGGCATCTCGCCCGCCTTCGCAGGCACGTGCCGCTTGCCGATCTCGACGCCGGTCACCTCGCAGGCGATCGCATGCAGCTCGTTCATCGAGACCGACCGCCCCGAGCCGATGGTGAGCGTGGCGGTCGAGCCGAGCGCCAGCGCGTGCTCGATCGCCGAGACGGCGTCGGTCACATAGACGTAGTCCCGCAACTGCTCGCCGTCGCCGTAGACGTCGATCCCCCCGCCGGACAGCGCCGCGCGCATCAGCCGGGCGACCACGCTGTCCTTGGTCTGCATTCCGGCGCCGTAGACGTTGGTGAACCGGAGGGCGACCGTGCGCATCCCGTAGGAGGACGAGTAGGCGCTGAGGAGCATCTCCGCGGCCGCCTTGGTCGCGCCGTAGGGCGTCAGGGGGTGGAGCAGGAGCGACTCGTCGATGCTCGAGCGGCCCACGTCGCCGACGACGGCGTTCGTCGAGGCGAACACGAACCGCCCCACGCCGAGCGCTCGGCAGCGCTCCAGGAGGTGCTCGGTCCCGGCGACGTTGGTGCGGAACACCGCATCGGGCTCGTTCACCGACTGCAGCACCGAGGTGATCGCCGCGAGGTGCACGACGGCATCCACGCCTCGCTCGACCGCCTCGTCGACGACCGACCGGTCCCGCAGGTCCCCGACGACGCACCGCACTCCCTGCGCGCCGAAGGGGCGCAGGTCGACGACGGACACCTCGTCTCCTCGGGCGGACAGGCGCTCCACCGTGTGCCGCCCGATGAAGCCCGATCCTCCAGTCACGACCACGCGCACCGGCGCTCCTCCCTCATCCCCGCATCTCCGCCTCGTCGAAGGCGGCCTGGATGCCGAGCCGGATCCGCTCGTTCATCTCGTTGACCGCCGATCGTGCCACGCGCGGCCGCCCGCGAGCGTCCCTCGGGGCGAGCCCGGGGTCGATCGGCTCGCCCACGACGACCCTGACCCGCCCCGGCCTGGGGAAACGCGCGCCGCGGGGCATCGAGCGCTCCAGACCGGAGACCCCGACCGGGACGACCGGCACGCCGGTGCGCAGCGCGAGGTAGGCCGCGCCGGCCCGAAGGTCCCCCACGACCGGCCCGGACCTGCGGGTCCCCTCGGGGAAGACGACCAGCGGCTCCCCGGCTGCGAGCACCGCCTCGGCCCGGGCCAGCGCCTCCCGGTCGGCGGCGCCCCGGTGGACCGGGAAGGCGCCGAGGAGCTCTGCCAGCCTGCCTGCCGGCCGGACGCGCCAGACCTCCTCCTTCACGACGTAGCGAAGCCGCCGCCTCGTGACCCGGGCGACGACGAGCCAGTCGACGTTCGAGCGGTGCACGGGGGCGAGCACGTAGGCGCCGCGGCGTGGCAGCCGCTCTGCGCCGAGGACCGGGCCCGGCCACCACAGCCTGCTCGCGCCGACGGCGACCGCCCGGCACAGCGCGTAGAAGGCGAGCTCGGCTCGAGATGCCGGGCGGACCTCCTGCCCGGCCGGCGCCGGGTCCGCCGCCGGCGCGGGATCGACGTCCCTCGGGGGCTCCACTGCCGACGCCTCCGGCCGGGCTGACGGCCGAGCCGGTGCCTTGCCGAGCGCGACGAGCCGCCCCCACAGCTCTTCGACGACCTCGCCGACGCCCCGCCCGGTCGAGTCGACGACGACGGCGCCCTCTGCGACGACGAGCGGATCTGCGCCCCTCGAGCTGTCGAGCCGGTCCCTCAGCTCCATGGCCGCCCGCACGGCCTCGACCGAGGCCGCGTCGGGCCCGGGGGCGCCTGCCCGCTCGCCCGCCCGCCGGGCGGCTCGCTCGTGCGCGTCGGCGGTGAGGTAGACCTTGAGGTCGGCTCCGGGCAGCACGACGCTGCCGATGTCCCGGCCCTCGACCACCGCCGAGCCGCGCGCCTCGACCCACTCTCGCTGGCGGCGCACGAGCTCGACCCGTACCCCGGGGTGCGCGGCGACCAGCGACACGGCGCCGTTGACGTCGTCGCCCCGGATCGCCTCGGTCACGTCCTCGCCGTCGAGCAGCACCCGCTCACCGACCTCCAGCCGCAGGGCTCGAGCCAGGCCCTCCAGCGCCGGGGCGTCGTCGAGGCCGATGCCGCGGCGCAACGCGGCGAGGGTGAGGGCGCGGTACATCGCCCCGGTGTCGAGGCGCGCCACGCCGAGCCGGCGGGCGAGCTCGGCGGCGACGGTCGACTTGCCGGCGCCTCCTGGGCCGTCGATCGCGACGAGGGTCGTCCCAGCCTGCGCGGCCGCTCCCGGGACGGCGCTCGTCGAGGTCACGACAGCCGGGACAGCGCCGGCCGGAAGCCCCGGGCGCCGAGCACCGCCCGGGCACGCTCGGCGGCGTCCGCGTCGACGACGAGGACGAGGACCCCCCGGTCCCCTTCGGCCGAGTGGGCGATCTCGACGTCTCGGATGTTCACCCCAGCCTCGCCGAGCAGCGTGGTCACCTCGGCGAGGACGCCCGGGCGGTCCGGGACCGGGACGCGGCACTCGACGACGAGGTCGGGCCGCGGGTGGCGAGGGGGCAGGTTGCGGCGGGCCCGGCGAGCGCGCTCGAGCAGGGAGACGAGCGCTTCGCGGTCCTGCTGGACGAGGATCCGACGAGCCTCGTCCAGCCGCGCACGCAGGTCGTCGAGCGCGGCGAGGACGGCGTCGGCGTTGTCGCGGAAGATGTCCGGCCAGATCGCAGGGTCACCGGCCGCGACGCGGGTCATGTCACGGAAGCCGCCGGCCGCGAGCCGCAGGAGGACGGCGTGCTCCTCGGAGGCGTCGGCTGCGAGCGACATCAAGTTGGCCGCGGTCAGGTGCGGCAGGTGCGAGACGATCGCGACCAGGGCGTCGTGGCGCTCCGGCGCGAGCTCGACGACGTCGGCGCCGAGCGAGGTCACCACGGCGCGGACCTTCCGGTAGGCGTCGGGGTCGGTTGCCGGGGTCGGGGTGAGCACCCAGGTCGCGCCGACGAACATGTCCGCGCTCGCGCCGTCGGGCCCCTCCTGCTCCGAGCCGGCCATGGGGTGCCCGCCGACGAAGCGCCGGTCGTCGACCGCAGCGACGACCTGGCTCTTGACGCCGCCCACGTCGGTCACGACGAGGCCGTCCTCGCCGCCTCGCGCCTTGAGCGCCGCCGTCGCGACCCCTGGGATCGCGGCGACCGGCGTCGCCACCACGACGAGGGAGACGTCCTCGTCGTCATCGTCGTCCGCCGCCTCCACGGCGCCGAGTTCGAGGGCTCGCCGGTAACGGGCAGGGTCAAGGTCCGAGCCGCTCACCCTCCAGCCCGAGGAGCGCAGCGCGAGGGCGACGGAGCTGCCGATCAGCCCCAGGCCGACGACCTTCGCCCGGGGGCGGGACGACGTCACCGCAGCCACTGGCCTTCGAGGTCTCTGCGCAGCGCGCTCGCCCCCTCGAGGTAGACGTGGCGCAGCTCGTCGCGCGAGCGGCTGCTGTAGCAGTGCACCAGCGCGCGTATGCAGCGCGGGAGGGCGCCCTCGACAGGGGCCTCAAGGGCGCCGAGGAGGGCCACGTCGTCGAGCCCGAGGGCTCGTGCCGCGGTGGCGGGGAACGCCGAGACGATGTCGGGGGTGACGGTGAAGATGATGCTGACGAGATCTTGGCGCTCGACGCCGTTCACGCTGAGCATCTCGCGCACGAGCGCCTGCGTGCGGGTGAAGACCTGCTCCGCGCTGTCATGGTCGACCGTCGTCGCGCCGCGTATCGCCCGCAGCATCCCCTCCATGGCCCGGCAGCCTACCGGCGGCGACCGCCGGCATCCCCTGGCTCGAGGCGGCTCGCGCCAGGGCGAGCACCTCGGCCGGGCGCAGCCTCCGCCACTGCCCCGGGGCGAGGCCGGGATCGGAGAGCGGCCCGATCCTCGTGCGCACGAGCCGGACCACCGGGTGGCCCACGGCCTCGCACATCCGCCGAACCTGCCGGTAGCGCCCCTCGTGGACCACGATCCTCACGAGGCCGGGCGCGACCCGGCTCGCCCTCGCCGGAGCGGTGAGGACGCCCGGCTCGATCTCGACGCCCTCCCGGAGCGACCGCAGCGCCCCCGGCGACGGGTCGCCCTCGAGCTGCGCCAGGTACTCCTTCTCGACGCCATGGCTCGGGTGCGCCAGCGCCTGAGCGAGCTGCCCGTCGTTGGTGAGGACGAGCAGGCCCTCGGTCGCGACGTCCAGCCGGCCGACGGGGAAGACCCGAGGCGCTCTCGGCACGAGGTCGACGACCGTCGGCCTCCCCCTCGGGTCCCGAGCCGTCGTGACCACGCCGGCGGGCTTGTTGAGCAGGTAGTGGACCAGGCCCGGGAGGACGCCGACCGGTCGGCCGTCCACCTCGACGAGATCGCGCTCGACGTCGACCCGCCGACCGAGGACGGCCACCTGGCCGTTGACGCGCACCCGACCGGCCGCGACGAGCTGCTCGCAGGCGCGACGCGATCCGAGCCCGACGCGCGCGAGGACCTTCTGGACGCGCTCGCCTCCCGGGGGGGGCTGCGCCATCGTCACTCCTCGCCGCGCAGGCGCAGCACGTGCTCGAGCTCCTCGACCGCCGCCGAGTCCGGGACGAACTGGCCGAGCGGCGGCAGGTCGGCCACGCTGTCGAGCCCGAGGCGCTCGAGGAACAGCGCCGTCGTCCCGAACAGCACGGCTTGGCCCGGCCCCTGGTCGCGCCCGACGGGCTCGACGTAGCCACGGCCGGCGAGCAGGCGCACGACGCCCTCCGAGCTCACCCCTCGGATCGCGGCGATCTGGGCTCGGGAGATCGGCTGCTTGTAGGCGATGATCGCGAGCGTCTCCATCGCGGCCGGCGAGAGCCGCTGCGGCGAGTCGTCGAGCACGAAGCGCTCGACGTAGCCCTGGTAGGCGGGATGGCTCTGGAGCCGGTAGCCGCCGGCGACGCGCACGATCTCGAAGCCCCGCTCCTCCTCCTCGTACGCCGCCGCCAGGGCGGCGCAGAGCTGCTCGACCTGCTCGACGGGCAGCTCGAGCAGCTCCGCGAGCATCCTCGGCGGCACGGGCTCGGTCGCGACGACGAGCACCGCCTCGACGGCGCCCGCCAGGGCGCGCCACTCCGCCGGCAGCGGGCTCAACTTCCGGCCTGGAGCGCCGCCGAGGGGGCTTTCCAGGTCACGGTGAGGTCGCCGAAGGTGCTGAGCTGCTCGAGCTCGACGAGCTCGCGCTTGTACAGCTCGAGCAGCGCGAGGAACGACGCGACCAGGTGAGCCGGGCTCGCCGAGGTCGTCAACGCCCGGAAGGTCACCGGGCCCCGCCCGGGCAGGGTGGCGACGAGCTCGTCGATCGCGTCCTGCACGCTCACCTCCTCGTCCGGGAGGTGCTCCGTCGGCACCCGCGGCGCCGGCCGGGCCGCGAGGGCCCGGCACGCCGCGGCGAGGAGGTCCTCGGGCGTCACACCGGCGAGGAGGTCCGGCGCACAGCGCTCGAAGCGCTCGTCCGGCCCGGCGCGCCGCGCCGTCGACCGCGACGCGGCGCGCTCGAGCCTCGAGAGGGCTTGCGCGGCCCCCTGGAAGGTCCGCGCCTCGACCAGCCTCGCGAGCAGGTAGTCCCTCGCCTCGAGCAGCGCCAGCTCCTCCTCGAGCTCGACGTCGTCGCGGCCAGGGAGCAGCCTCCGGCACTTGAGCTCGAGCAGGGTCGCGGCGATGACGAGGAACTCCGTCGCCACCTCGAGGTCGATCGCGCCGAGGCGGCGCGTCTCGGCGACGAAGGCGTCGACGATCTCGGAGATCCTGACCTCCCAGACGTCGACCTCCTGCGCCGCGATCAGGCGCAGGAGCAGGTCGAAGGGCCCCTCGTAGACCTCGGTGCGAACCTCGTAGCCCACCGGGCCGAGGCTAGCTTTCCCCGGGGCGGCCTTCCGGGGCGAAGCCCGGGCGGCGCCGCTCACTATCCTGGGGCGATGCCGCGGGTGTTCTCGGGAATCCAGCCCTCGGGGTCCTTGCACGTCGGCAACTACCTCGGTGCCGTGCGCCAGTGGGCGAGGACCCAGCACCAAGACGCCCTCTACTGCGTCGTCGACCTCCACGCGCTCACCCTCGACATCGACCCGGCCGACCTTCGCAGGAGGACGATCGACACCGCGATCGGGCTGATCGCCTCGGGGCTGGACCCCGACGTCTGCACCTTGTTCCTCCAGAGCCACGTCCCGGAGCACACGGAGCTGTCCTGGCTGCTCGAGTGCACCGCCTCCTACGGCGAGCTGAGGCGGATGACCCAGTTCAAGGAGAAGGGTGCCGGCCAGGAGTCGGTGCGTGCCTCGCTGCTCACCTACCCCGTCCTGATGGCGGCGGACATCCTCCTCTACGACACGAGCCTCGTCCCCGTCGGCGACGACCAGCGCCAGCACCTGGAGCTGGCCCGTGACCTCGCCATCCGGTTCAACGGCCGCTACGGCGAGACCTTCGTCGTGCCCGAGGCGCAGGTCCCCGCCGTCGGCTCGAGGGTGATGGACCTGCAAGAGCCGGGGAGGAAGATGTCGAAGTCGGCCGGCTCCGACCTCGGCAGGATCTCGATCACCGACCCGCCGGAGGAGATCTCGAGGAAGGTCCGCCGGGCGGTGACGGACACCGAGGGCACCGTCCGCTACGACCCGGCCGACAAGCCGGGGGTCTCCAACCTGCTCGAGCTGCTCGCGGCCGTCTCCGGCGAGCGGCCCGAGGTCCTCGCGCGCCGCTACACGACCTACTCGGCGCTGAAGAAGGACGTCGCGGACGGCCTCGTCGAGCTGCTCGCGCCGCTTCGAGCCCGGGTCCGGGAGCTCTCGAGGGACCCCGGGGAGGTCGCGGCGATCCTGGAGAAGGGGGCCGCCCGGGCCCGGGCGCTGGCCGAGCCGACCCTCTCGAGAGCCAGGGCCGCCGTCGGCCTCACTCCCCGCTGAGCGGGCGCCGGCGCCCGCGGCCGCTGCTCGCCGCGTGCCCGGGCGGGCTCAGGGATAGGAGAAGCGCGGGAAGACCAGGTCCTCCCACCAGCCGATCGCGTGGTTGAAGATGGTGTCGAGGACGCCGGGGGCGAGGAACACGACCGCGATGACGAGGACCATCGCCGCCGGCCTGATGCGGTAGTAGGCGGGGAGGGCGGAGGCCGGGAGCAGCCGCTCGACGACCGAGGCGCCGTCGAGCGGGGGGATCGGGATGAGGTTGAAGGCGGCGATGACGACGTTGATGTAGCCGACGAAGAAGACGATCTCCCAGCCGAGCGGCCACTGGTTGATCGACGTGGCGAAGTACATCTGCGGCGTCACCGCGGCATGGATGACCGCCCCCGCGGCGGCTGCGATCAGCAGGTTCGTCGCCGGCCCGGCCAGCCCGACGAGGACGGCCTGGTTGCGCGGGTGCCGGAGCCGCCCGATGTTCACCGGCACCGGCTTCGCCCAGCCGAAGGCCGAGCCGGTCGTCACGATCAGGAGGATGGGCAGCAGCACCGAGCCGATCGGGTCGATGTGCCGCAGCGGGTTGAGCGACAGCCGCCCGGCGCGCTTTGCCGTGTCGTCGCCGCACCAGTACGCGACGACGCCATGGGCGATCTCGTGCAGGATGATCGTCGGGATGAGCACGAGGAAGACGATCACGCTCTCCCGGCTCACCAGGTGGTGGCGGGTCGCCTCATAGGCGATGCCTACGAGGATCGCCGTCCCGGCAACGAGCCAGGGCCCGTAGTGGTGGAACGACGAGCGGCGCGCGCTCATCCGGGCCGGCTTGTCCTCAGCGTCGGCACTCGTCGATCAGCGGTGCTGAGTGGCGCAGTCGATACAGGTCGTCACCGTCGGCTTCGCCTCGAGCCGAGCCGGCGCGATGGGCTTGCCGCACTTTTGGCAGATGCCGTAGGTGCCGTGCTCTAGGCGGGCCAGCGCACGCTCGACCTCGCCGAGCGCGTTGCGCAGCTCGGCGACGAGCGTCTCGACCTCGCCTCGCTCCGCGGTGACCTGGCTCGAGTCGGCGAAGTTCGAGTCGTAGGAGAGACCGGCCCCCCCGGCTGCGAACCCCAGCTCGGCAAGCTGGTGCTCGAGCGAGGCGCGCTCCTCTTCGAGCAGGGCGCGGTAGTCGACTGACGGGGCGTCCGTCTGCTGGTCGTTGGCCACGCGCGCAGCCTACAGTGCGTCTGGCGCCGCGGCGTCGTCGTTGGCGCGCGCGGCGTCGCGCCGGCGCTCCTCGAGGAGGTTGCGCACGACCGCGCAGGCGACGATCGTCTTTGCGTCCACGATCTCGCCGGCCTCCACGAGCTCGTAGAGCCGATCCAGGTCGAGCCGCTCCACGCTCATGTGGCGCTCCTCGACCCCCTGGGCGTCGCGCCCGACGGCCTCGAGCCCCTCGGCGAGGTAGCAGGTCGTCTCCTCGTCGCTGAAGCCTGGCGAGTTCAAGAAGCGGCAGACCTCGGTCAGCGAGGCGGCTCGCAGGCCCGTCTCCTCGACCAGCTCTCGAGCCGCCGTCGCCTCCGGCGGCTCTCCGGGCACGTCGCGCTTGCCCGCCGGGAGCTCGAGCAAGAAGGAGTCGACCGGCGCCCGGTACTGCCGGACGCAGACGACGTGCCGCCCGTCCTCCTCGAGGGGGACGATGCACACGGCGCCACGGTGCCGGACGATCTCGCGCTCGAAGGTGAAGCCGTCCGGGCCCACGAAGGTGCCGCTCACCAGCGTGAGGATCCCGGTCCTCAGCCGCTCGCGCTCCCCGATGCGGCGGAAGCCCCCAAGCTCGCGACCCGCAGCCGGCGCATCGGGGACAGGCGCCGGAGCGGGCCGGGCGGACCGAGGTCTCGCGGGCGGCGGCTCGGTCCGTCCGCCGTCAGCGGGCATCCACGCCGAGCTCGAACAGGTGCGGGCTGCGTGCCCGCGCCCGCTCGACAGCCGCCCCGACCAGCTCCTTGAACAGCGGGTGCGGTCGGTCGGGGCGGCTCTTGAACTCCGGGTGGGCCTGGGTCCCGACCCAGAGCCTGTGCGTCGGCAGCTCGACGAACTCGACCAGGACGTCGTCGGGCGAGGTCCCCGAGCAGACGAGCCCGGCGTGCTCGAGCCGCTCGCGGTAGCGGGGGTTCACCTCGTAGCGGTGGCGATGGCGCTCGGTCACCGTCGTGTCGCCGTAGATCCTCGCCACCACCGAGCCCGGCGCGAGGCGGGCGACGTAGGAGCCGAGCCGCATCGAACCGCCGAGGTCGACGACGTCCGCCTGCTCGTCCATGAGGTCGATGACCGGATGGGGCGTCGACACGTCGAACTCCCGGGAGTTCGCCCCCTCGAGGCCGGCGACGGATCGGGCGAACTCGATCACCATCACCTGCAGGCCGAGGCACAGGCCGAGGCAGGGCAGGTCGTGCTCCCTCGCCCACCCCGCGGCGGCGATCATGCCCTCGATGCCGCGCTCACCGAACCCGCCCGGTATGACGATGCCGTCGAGCTCGCCGAGGTAGGCCTCGGCCAGCATGCCCGTGACCTCGCCCGCCTGAACCCACTCGAGCTCGACCTGGACGCCGTGGTAGACGCCGGCGTGACGCAAGGCCTCGGTGACCGACAGGTAGGCGTCGGGCAGGTCGACGTACTTGCCGATGACCCCGACCCGGACGGTCTCGCTCGCCGAGTGGACCCGCTCGACGTACCGCTCCCAGGCGCCCAGTTCGATCCCCTGAGGCGACTCGAGGTGGAGGATCCGGCAGACGGTCTCGTCGAGGCCCTCCTCGTGGAGCAGGAGGGGGATCTCGTAGATGCTGCGCGCGTCGACCGCGGAGACGACGGCCTCGATCGGCACGTCGCAAAGGAGCGAGACCTTGCGCTTGAGCTGCTCGGAGATCGGATGGTCGCTGCGGCAGACGATGACGTCGGGCTGGATGCCCCGGCTGCGCAGCTCGGTGACCGAGTGCTGCGTCGGCTTCGTCTTCTGCTCGCCCGAGGGGGCGAGGTAGGGCACGAGCGTGAGATGCACGTAGCAGACGTTCTCGCGCCCCACGTCCCGGCGGAACTGGCGGATCGCCTCGAGGAACGGGACGATCTCGATGTCGCCGACCGTGCCGCCGACCTCGACGATGACCACGTCGACGCCCGGCGTCGCCGTCTCGACCCGGCGGATGCGCTCTTTGATCTCGTCGGTGATGTGGGGGATCACCTGCACCGTCTTGCCGAGGTAGTCCCCGCGGCGCTCCTTTTGGATCACCGCGGAGTAGATCTGGCCGGTCGTCGCGTTCGAGCTGCGGTGCAGGTTCTCGTCGATGAACCGCTCGTAGTGTCCGAGGTCGAGGTCCGTCTCGCCCCCGTCCTCGGTGACGAAGACCTCTCCGTGCTCGAAGGGGTTCATCGTCCCCGGGTCGAAGTTGATGTAGGGGTCGAGCTTGCACATCGACACGCGAAACCCACGTGACTTGAGCAGCCGACCGAGCGAGGAGGCCGTGAGGCCCTTGCCGAGCGAGCTCGACACGCCCCCGGTCACGAACACGAACTTCGCCACGCTCTCCTCCGGTGATCGCCCCGTCCACGCTACAGGCGTGACGCGAGGAGGGCACGGACCGTCAACGCCTGGCCGACGCGAGGAGCTCCGCCGCGTGGCGGCGGGCCGCAGCGCTCGCCGGGTGCCCCGAGAGCATGCGAGAGAGCTCGGCGAGGCGCTCCTCCCCTTCGACGGCTCGGGCGTGCACGAGCGTCCTCCCGCCCTGCTCGGACTTGGCGACGGCGATCTGACGGTCGGCGTGCGCCGCCACCTGCGCGAGGTGGGTGACGACGAGCACCTGTCGCCGGCGCGCCAGCTCGGCGAGCGCTCGGCCGACGGCGAGCGCCGCCTGTCCGCCGATGGCGGCGTCAACCTCGTCGAAGACCAGCGTCGGCGGGCCCGAGGCGAGGACGAGCCTGAGCGCGAGCATCGTGCGCGCCAGCTCGCCGCCGGAGGCCGCCCGGGCCAGCGGGACGTACGGCTCGCCGCGGTTCGCCGCCAGCTGGATCTCCACCGCGTCGCCGATCCCCTCGGGCGGCACGGCGACCCTCAGGCGGGCGCCGGGGAGGGCGAGCTCGGAGAAGCGGGCCTCGACGCTGCGCGCGAGCCTCGGGGCCGCCCGGCGCCGCCGGTCCCCGACCCGGCGCTCCGCGAGGACGAGCTCGGCACGCACCGCCTCGAGCTCTGCCTCGAGCCGCTCCCGGGTCTCGTCGGCGGCGCTCAGCTCCTCCACGCGCCGGCGCGCCGAGGCGGCGAACTCGAGCACCGCGGCGAGATCTCCGCCGTGCTTGCGCGCGAGGCCGCGCAGCAGCTGCCGCCGGGCGCGCACGGCCCCGAGCCGCTCCGGGTCCTGCTCGAGCCCTTCGGCCGCTCGCCGCAGCTCGCTCGCGAGGTCGCCGAGCTCGGCGAGCACGCTCCTCAGCCTGCCCGAGAGCCCCGCGAACTGGCGATGACGCTCGAGGAGGCCGAGCGCGTCGCCGACGAGGGAGAGCGCGCCAAGCTCGCCTCCCTCGGAGGCTCCCGCCTCGAGCAGCTGCCTGGCCGCGACCGCCGTCTCCCGGAGGGCGGCCGCGCCGGCGAGCAGCTCCTCCTCGGCGGCGAGCTCCTCGTCCTCCACCGCCGAGGAGATCCCTGCCCGCTCGATCTCCTCGAGCTCGTAGCGAAGTAGGTCGAGCTCGCGCAGGCGGGCCCGCTCGTCCCCACCGAGCTCGTCGACAACGCGCTGCAGCTCGGCCGCCCTCCGGGCGAGCGCCTGCACCTCGCCGAGGTCGACCCCGGCGAAGCGGTCGAGCGCCTGGCGCTGGGCGGCGGGCTGGACGAGCGAGTAGTGCTCGCGCTGGCCGTAGATGTCGACGAGCGCCCCTCCGACGTCGCCGAGCCTGGTGGCCGGCACCATCATCCCGTCGAGCAGGCTGCGGGACCGGCCCTCGGCGGGAACGATCCTTGTGAGCACGACCTCGTCCGAGCCGAGGTCCGACGCGGCAGCGCCCTCGAGCGCGAACCTGCCCTCGACGATCGCCTCGCCCGCCCCGCGCCGGACGGCCGAGGGGTCCGCCCTCCCGCCGAGCAGGAGCGAGAGCGCCTCGACAACGAGCGTCTTCCCCGCCCCGGTCTCGCCGGTGAGCGCGTTCATGCCGGGGGCGAGCACCACGTCGAGGTCGGCGATCACGCCGAGCTCTCGGACCCTCAGCTCGAGCAGCAAGCCGCCGGGCCGATCAGTGGTCGGAGAGCCCGAACTTGCCCCGCAGGACGGCGTGGAAGTCCTGCGCGCCGAGCCGGACGACCCGTGCCGGGTGCCGCCCGGCGGCGACCTCGACCGGCACGTCGGGCGTGAGCGGCACCACCGTCGAGCCGTCGACCGACAGCACGCCGACGCGCCCGTCGACCAGCGCGACCGTGACGGTCTCGCTCGGGTCGAGGACGAGCGAACGGTCGAAGAGCATGTGGGGCGAGATGGGGGTGACCACCATCGCCCCCAGCCGAGGCGAGATGATCGGCCCGCGTGCCGAGAAGTTGTAGGCGGTCGAGCCGGTCGGGGTCGCGACGATCACGCCGTCGGCGGCGTAGGTGAGGAAAGGGCGCCCAGCGATCGAGACGGCGACGCGGATCGTCCGCCCCGGCGCGTTCCGCTCGACGACGGCCTCGTTGAGGGCAACGTAGCGCCGTACCTCGCCCCCGGGCTCGGCCAGGGTCACGTCGAGCGTCAGCCGGTCCTCCACCTCGAACTCGCCGGAGACCAGGCGCTCGAAGGCCCGCTCGACGCTCTTCGGCTCGACCTGGGTGAGGTAGCCGAGGTTCCCCGTGTTGACGCCGAGGACAGGCGTCCGGCTCTCGAGCACGAGCTGGACCGTGCGCAGCATCGTGCCGTCGCCGCCGAGGCTGACGGCGAAGCGGAGCGGCGCGGCCTGCAGCCCCGAGCGGCCGTCGCCGTCGTCGACGAGCACCTCGAAGCCCCTCGCCTGCCACCAGCGGCGGGCGCGCTCGGCGAGCTCCTTCGCCGCGGCCAGCGTCGGGTTGACCACGAGGGCAACCCGGTCGGGCGCTAAGCCTGCCACGACGTCATCCTCGCGGGCGCAGCCCCGCGAGGGCAATGCCACCAGCTCTCAGCTGCCCGCGCCCTCGCGAGGGCGACGCGGTGCCGCCCTCTTCGCGACCCCCGCCCTCTTCACCGGCGAAGCGGCCTTCTCGGCAGGCGAGCTCCTCGCCGCGCGCCTCCCGGCGGCCGCCTTCGCCCCCGCCTTCTTCGCCCCGGTCGCCTCCTGCGCCCTGGCCGACCGCGCGGCCGCGGCCTTCGCCGGGGCCTTCTTCGCCGCCGTGCTGGGGCGCCTCGTCACTCGAGGCGCCTGCTCGGCCCCGCCGCTCGACCCCGTGCCCGCCGCGGCCGGGGCACCGGCGGGCGGCGGGGCCGTCCCGGCGCCCGGCGGGCCGAAGGCCGAGCGGATCTCGCCGAGCACCTCGGTGACGACCGAGCCGACGCCTTCGACGACGTCGGCGAGATCCTCACGCCCCCTGCGGGCGAGCGACCGCAGCAGCTCCTTTCGGCGCCGAGCCGCGCGCGCCGCGAGCTCACGCCGCAGCTCCGAGCGCACCGCCTCCGCGAGCTGCTCCGCGCCCCGGCGTGAGCGTGCCGCGACCTCCTCCAGCAGGTCCTCGACCCGCTCCCGGCCCTCGGACTCGCCGAGCAGGCCGTGCGCCATGTCCTCGAGGTCGGCACGCCCCTGGCGGGCCAGGCTCGAGCCGAGCTCGACGCCGCGGCGTAACACCCCGGCGAGCAGGTCGGTGGGCCGCTGTCCCGGTCGGCCCTCGTCCGGTCGCTCCTGGTGTGCCATCTCATAAGTCTACCAGCCGCGCTTGCAATAGCTAGCGCGTGGGAGCCCCGCCGCCGAGCCTGCCGGGCTCGAGCGGCTCGCCGGACAGCACGTGGCGCACGAGGTCGGCCACGTCGCTCGCGACGAGGTCCGGCTCCGGACCGGTCACCTCGGCGCCGGGACGCGTGACGCCGGAGAGGACGAGGGCGAAGCGGGCGCCGAGCCTGCGGGCGAGCGCACCGTCGGTCGAGGTCCTGTCGCCGACGACGAGGTCCACCCGACCCAGGCGCTCGGCGACGAGCGAGGCGGCGGGCTCGTTCGGCTTGCCGGCGACGACCGCTCGAGCCCCGGTGGCCACCTCCAGCGCCGCGAGCACGCTCCCGGCACCCGGCTGCAGGCCGTCTCGGACCGGGAAGGTGGCGTCGTCGTTCGTCGCGACGAGCCGAGCCCCGGCGAGCACGGCGCGCATCCCCGCCGAGAGTCGCCAGTAGTCGAGGACGAGGTCGAGCCCGACGACGACGGCGTCGACGCTCCTTGCTCCCTGCGAGCCCGGCTGGACCGGCTCGACGCCGCGTGCCTCGAGCGCCTCTTGGATGCCCGGGCCGCCGAGCACGAGCGCCCGCTCGCCGGGCCGGCACAGCCGCGCCGCGGCCTCGGCCGAGGTGAGCAGGTCGCCGGGGTCGACGTCGAGTCCGTGCCGGGCGAGCTTGGCGAGGTGGTCCCCACGGCGGGGGTGGGAGTTGTTGGTGAAGTAGGCGAGCTGCGTGCCGGCCTCCCCCAGCCGCCGCAGCGCCCCGGCGGCGCCGGGGATCGGGCGCTCGCCAGTCCAGACCACCCCGTCGAGGTCGACCAGCCACTGCCCTGTCCGGCCGCGTCCGAAGCTCTCCACCTCATGATCCTGCCATCGTGTGCTACGCAGGTGGCATGGCCCGCTTCGAGCCCTTCGCCGGGCTGCGCTACGACACCGAGGTCGTCGCGCTCTCGGCGGTGATCGCGCCCCCCTACGACGTCGTCGGCCCGTCCGAACGAGGCCGCCTCGCGTCGCGAAGTCCGTACAACTCGATCCTGCTCGAGCTGCCCGAGCCGGACGAGACGGCCGGCCTGGACCGCTACGCCCACGCCGCGGCGCTCCTCGAGAGCTGGCGGGCCCGGGGAGTGCTGCGCGAGGAGCGCGCCCCGTCGGTCTACGTCTACCGGATGAGCTACGTCGCAGAGGACGGCCGGGCACGCTCGACGACGGGCGTGGTCGGCGCGCTCGGCCTCGACAGCGAGGGCGAGGGCGAGGTGCTGCCGCACGAGCAGACCATGCCTCGCCCGAAGGGGGACCGTCTTGACCTGCTCCGGGCCTGCCGGGCGAACCTCTCGCCGATCTGGGGCCTGTCGCTGTCGACCGGCCTCGCTCGAGCCTGCGCCGAGGTGGCCGAGCGCGCCCCGGCCGCCGAGGCCGCCAGGGACGACGACGGGGTGCTCCACGAGCTGTGGCCCGTCGCCGACCCCGCGACGATCGCTGCCGTCGCGGAGCGGGTCGAGGCGAGCCCGGTCGTCATCGCCGACGGCCACCATCGCTACGAGACGGCCAGCCTCTACCAGGCGGAGCGCCGGCGCGCCAACGGCGGGGCCCCCGGCGCCTACGACCTCGTGATGGCGTTCGTCGTCGAGCTGTGCGAGGACGAGCTGGTCGTCGAGCCGATCCACCGGCTCGTCTCTGGCCTGCCGGCCGACCTCGACCTGGCCGGAGCGCTCGGCGAGCACTTCGAGCTGGCACCGGGCCCGGCCGACCCGGTCGAGCTCCAGGAGGCGATGACCCTCGAGCGCGCCCTCGGCCTGGTGACGGCCGACGGCAACCTCCTGCTGCGCCCGAGACCGAGCCTGCTCGAGGAGGCCGAGGCCGACCTCGACTCGAGCAGGCTCGACGTCGCCCTGGCCGGGCTGCCCGCGCACGAGGTCTCCTACCTGCACGGCGCCCGCGACGCCGCCCGGGCGGTCGCCTCGGGCGCGGCGCAGCACGCCTACCTCCTGCGACCTGCGACGGTGGCCCAGATCGCCGAGACTGCGCACAGCGGCCGGCGCATGCCGCCCAAGACGACCTTCTTCCAACCCAAGCCGAGAACGGGCATGGTGCTCCGGCCGGTGCCGGGCTAAGCCCCGCGGCGCGCTTCGGCGCCTCAGCTCGCCGGCTCGCCCACGGACCAGGTCGTCCCCGAGCGCAACAGCTCGGCGAGGTCGCCATCCCCCTTGCGCCGGCGCACCTCGTCGATCTGCGCGTCGACGAGGCTCCCGTAGTCCGGCCGCTCGACGGCCCGGAAGACGCCGATCGGCGTCGGCTCGAACGGGCCCCGGGCGAGGTGGGCGAGCAGGAAGGCGATGCCGGGGTCCTCTCGCCGCTCGTCGTGCACGAGCAGCGCGGACTCGCCGACGTCGGCAACCTCGACGATCTCGAGCCGTCCGTCCGCCCGGAGCACGACGCCCTTGTGGAGGTCCGCCCCGAACCGGATGGGCTGGCCGTGCTCGAGCGGCACGAGCATCTCCTCCCGAGCGGCCCTGCCGGTGACCTGCTCGAAGGCGCCGTCGTTGAAGACGTTGCAGTTCTGGTAGACCTCGACGAGGGCCGCGCCCTTGTGGTCGTGCGCCCGCCGGAAGACCTCCATCATGTGCCTGCGGTCCATGTCGTGGGTGCGGGCGACGAAGGTCGCCTCGGCGCCGAGGGCCAGGGCGATCGGGTTGAACGGCCTGTCGAGCGAGCCGAACGGCGTCGACTTCGTCACCTTGCCGAGCTCCGAGGTCGGGGAGAACTGGCCCTTGGTCAGCCCGTAGATCTGGTTGTTGAACAGCAGGATCGTCATGTTGACGTTGCGGCGCAGGGCGTGGACCAGGTGGTTGCCCCCGATCGACAGCGCGTCGCCGTCGCCGGTGACCACCCAGACGTCGAGATCCGGGCGGGACAGGGCGAGCCCCGTCGCGATCGCGGGCGCTCGGCCGTGGATCGTGTGCATCCCATAGGTGCTCATGTAGTAGGGGAAGCGCGCCGCGCAGCCGATGCCCGAGACGAAGACGGTCCGCTCGCGGGCCACGCCGAGCTCGGGGAGCAGCGTCTGCACGGCGGCAAGGATCGAGTAGTCGCCGCACCCGGGGCACCAGCGGACCTCCTGGTCGCTCGCCCAGTCCTTGCGGGAGGTCGCCGGCACGCCCGGTCCGGCCGCGCTCACGATCCCGCCTCCCCGCTCCCGGCGCCGCCGAGCTGGTCGACGATCGCCCGTTCGATCTCCCCGACGCGGAAGGGCACGCCGGCGACCTTGCCGAAGGGGATCGCGTCGACGAGGAACTCGGCTCGCACCAGCCGGGCGAGGTGGCCGAGGTTGTTCTCCGGGACGAGGACCCGCCCGTAGCGCCGGAGCACCTCGCCGAGGTTGGGAGGGAAGGGGTTGAGGTGCACCAGGTGGGCGCTCGCGACCGAGAGGCCGCGTGCCCGGACCCTCCGAACTGCGGCGGTGATCGCGCCGTAGGTGGACCCCCACCCGAGGACGAGCAGGGGCGAGGGCCCCCCGCCGGGGGTTCCGGGGTCGTCGACCTCGACCTCGGGGATCGAGGAGGCGATCCGGGAGATGCGCTCGGCGCGCAGGCGCACCATCTTCTCGTGGTTGGCCGGGTCGTAGGAGACGTCGCCGGTGAGGTCGTGCCTCTCCAGGCCGCCGAGCCGGTGCTCGAGGCCCGAGGTGCCGGGAGGCGCCCAGGGGCGCGCCAGGGTCTCGGGGTCGCGCGCATAGGGCTCGAACTCGCCGGTCCCCTCTCCGTCGCCGGCGCGAGCCGGCGGCGTGGCGAACGCCGGATCGATCGGCGCCAGCTCGGAGAGCTCCGGCAGGCGCCAGGGCTCCGAGCCGTTGGCGAGATAGCCGTCGGAGAGCAGGTACACGGGTGTGCGGTAGCGGATCGCGATGCGTGCCGCCTCGATCGCCGCCTCGAAGCAGTGGGCGGGGCTGCTCGCCGCCACGACCGGCACCGGGGCCTCCCCGTGGCGCCCGTACATCACGTGGAGCAGGTCGGCCTGCTCGGTCTTGGTCGGCAGGCCAGTCGAGGGACCGCCGCGCTGGATGTCGACGACGACGAGCGGGAGCTCGAGGCTGACGGCGAGCCCGATCGTCTCGGACTTGAGGTCGATGCCCGGCCCCGAGGTCGTCGTCACCCCGAGCGCGCCGCCGAAGGCGGCCCCGAGCGCGGCCCCGGCGCCGGCGATCTCGTCCTCGGCCTGGAAGGTGCGCACGCCGAAGTGCTTCTGCTTCGCAAGCTCGTGGAGCACGTCCGAGGCCGGGGTGATCGGGTAGGAGCCGAGGAAGAGGGGCAGGCCGGCGAGGCGCGCTGCCGCGATCAGCCCCCAGGCGAGCGCCGTGTTGCCGGTGACGTTCGTGTACGTCCCCGGCGCGAGCTCCCTCGGCGGGACTCGGTAGGAGGACTCGAACAGCTCCGCCGTCTCCCCGAAGTTCCAGCCGGCGCGCAGGGCGAGGGAGTTCGCCTCGACGACGAGCGGGCGGGTCGCGTAGCGGGTCGCGACGAACTCGAGCGCCGAGTCGAGCGGGCGCTGGTACATCCAGGAGAGCAGGCCCAGCGCGAAGAAGTTCTTGCTCCGCTCCGCGTCCCGGGGCTTGGCGCCGGTGGGCTTGCAGGCCTCGAGGGTCAGGCTCGTCATCGGCACCTCGTAGACCCGGTGCCCCGAGAGCGTCCCGTCCTCCAGCGGGTTCGAGGCGTAGCCGGCCTTGGCGAGGGACCGCTCGTCGAAGGCGTCGGAGTTGACGATGACGACGCCGCCGGGCGCCATGTCGGCGACGTTGGCCCTGAGCGCCGCGGGGTTCATCGCCACGAGCACGCTCGGGGCGTCTCCCGGCGTGAGGATGTCGTGGTCGGCGATGTGCACCTGGAACGCGGACACTCCGGCGAGCGTCCCCGCCGGCGCCCGGATCTCCGCCGGGAAGTTCGGCAGGGTCACGAAGTCGTTGCCGAGGATCGCGGACTCGGTCGTGAACCGGTCGCCGGTGACCTGCATCCCGTCGCCCGAGTCGCCCGCGAAGCGGATCACCACGCTCGGCAGCGACCTGGCGTCGCGCCCTTCCCTCCGGCCGACGGTGCTGGTCACGATCGCTGCCTCCTCGCCGGGGCGCCGGGGGCGCGCACCTCCACGCCTCGCACCCCCCGCTTGCGGCACCGGCCAGCCACGCCCGGCCGGGCCGCAGCGAGATGCTACCCGCCGGCCGTCGGGTCCCTGCTCAGGCGACGGTGACCTCGGGGTCGAGGTAGACGTCCTGGACGGCGCGGATGATCTCGACGCCCTCGGCCGCCGGCCGCTGGAACGCCTTTCGTCCGAGGATGAGGCCCATGCCCCCCGCCCGCTTGTTGATCACCGCCGTGCGCACCGCCTGGGCGAGGTCGCCGGCGCCGGAGGACTCGCCCCCGGAGTTGATGAGGCCGATCCTGCCCATGTAGCAGTTCACCACCTGCCACCGGGTGAGGTCGATGGGGTTGTCGGTGGTGAGCTCGGTGTAGACGCGCGGGTCGGTGCGGCCGAACCCGATCGCGGTGTAGCCGCCGTTGTTGACGGGCTGCTTCTGCTTGATGATGTCGGCCTCGATGGTCACCCCGAGATGGTTCGCCTGGCCGGTCAGGTCGGCGGAGAGGTGGTAGTCGGCCGAGGGCGTCTTGAACGCCTCGTTGCGCAGGTAGGTCCACAGCACGGTGTAGAGGCCGAGGCGGTGCGCCTCGGCGAAGGCGGCTCCCACCTCCTGGATCTGGCGGGTCGACTCCTCCGAGCCGAAGTAGATGGTCGCCCCCACCCCGACGGCGCCGAGGTCGACGGCCTGGCGCACGGAGGCGAACCGCACCTGGTCGTACTTCGCCGGATAGGTGAGCAGCTCGTTGTGGTTGAGCTTGACGATGAAGGGGATCTTGTGCGCGTAACGCCTCGCGACCGCGCCGAGGACGCCGAGCGTCGAGGCCACGGCGCTGCACTCGGCCGCCAGGGCGAGCTCGACGATCGCCGCCGGGTCGAAGTAGGCCGGCTCCTTGGCGAAGCTCGCCGCCGCCGAGTGCTCGACGCCCTGGTCGACGGGGAGGATCGACAGGTAGCCCGTGCCGCCCAGCCGGCCGTGCCGCATGGTGGTGGCGAGGTTGCGCAGCACGGCGACGGGACGATCGGTCGCGGCGAGGACCCGGTCGACGTAGTCGGGCCCGGGCAGGTGCAGCTGCTCCTGGGGGATGGTCGTGCTCTTGTGGTTGAGCAGCTCGTCGGCCTCCTCGCCGAGCAGCGCTGCGATGTCGATGCCCATTGACGAGCCTCCTCGTGCGTTCGCCGCCACCACGCCCAACCTAGCTCGTATGGACCTTCGCCCCTGTGCCGAGCAGTCGGAGGCGACGAGAGTTGGGGCGACGCAGGGCCGAGACAGGGAGCCGCCAGTGAGCCAGCCGACCGGGTCACCCGCCGACACGCCGCGCCCCGGAGGGCGCCTCGCCGTCGCGGCGCTGAGAGAGCGCGCCCCCGGAGAACGCCGCGTCTCGCTGGTGCCAACGGCCGCGGCCAAGCTCGCGCCGAGGGGGATCGACCTGCTCGTCGAGCAGGGCGCGGGCGCGGGCGCGTGGATCTCCGACGCCGAGTACTCGGCGGCGGGGGCGACCGTGCTCCCCGAGGAGCAGCTCCTCGAGCGGGCCGACGTGCTCGTCACCGTCTCCTCGCCGGGCAAGGACCTGCTCGGACGGCTCCGCAAGGGGCAGACCCTCGTCGGTATGCTCCACCCCCTCGCCAACCCTCGCCTGGCCCAGGAGCTCGCGGGCTGCGGCGTCACGGCCATCAGCCTCGACACCCTTCCGCGCACGCTCAGCCGGGCGCAGGCGATGGACGCCCTGACCTCCCAGGCGAACGTCGCCGGTTACAAGGCGGCGCTCATCGCCGCCGACTCCTTCGGCCGGTTCTTCCCGTTGCTCATCACGGCGGCCGGAACGGCGAAGCCGGCCGAGGTGCTGGTGCTCGGCGCGGGCGTCGCGGGCCTGCAGGCGATGGGCACCGCCCGACGGCTCGGCGCCGTGGTGAGCGGCTACGACGTCCGCCCAGAGACCCGGACCGAGATCGAGTCCGTGGGGGCGCGCTGGCTCGAGCTGCGCTCGGTCGGACCTGCCGCCGGCGAGGGCGGCTACGCCCGGGCGCTGTCGGCCGAGGAGCAGGCCGCCCAGCAACTCGAGCTCGACGAGCTGGTCACGCGCTTCGACGTCGTGATCACGACGGCGCAGGTCCCCGGGCGCCCGCCACCCCGGCTCGTCACCGAGCGCGCCGTCGGGCGGATGCGCCCGGGATCGGTGCTCGTCGACCTCGGCTCGAGCGAGCTCGGCGGCAACGTCGAGGGCTCGAGCCCGGGGAAGACCGTGGTCACGCCCGGCGGCGTGACCATCGTCGGGGCGGGCAACCTCCCCTCCGAGCTGCCCCAGGCGGCGTCGGCGGCCTTCTCCAGCAACGTGACCGCCCTCCTTGTCGATATGGTCAGCGACGGCACGCTGTCGATCGACCTCGACGACGAGGTCCACGCCGGCGTCGTCGTCACCCACGGGGGGGAGGTCGTGCACGAAGCGGTGCGCAGGCTGCTCGACACCTCCGCCGCGTCATGACCCGTCCCCGCCCCGTCCCAGCCGAGCGACCTGGAGGAAGGCAATGACCCCCACCGGAAGGACCGTCGCATGAGCGCCGGCCTCGTCTCCGACATCAGCATCTTCGTGCTGGCGATCCTCGTCGGCTTCGAGGTGATCAGCAAGGTCCCCTCGACCCTGCACACGCCGCTCATGTCGGCGTCGAACGCCATCCACGGCGTCGTCGTCGTCGGCGCGATGATCACCGCCTCGGCGGCCCACGACACGACCGGCTACGTGCTCACCTTCGTCGCCGCCGTGTTCGCGGCGATGAACGTCGTCGGCGGCTACGCGGTCACCGACCGCATGCTCCAGATGTTCAAGAAGCGGCCGGCACCGGCCGCACGGACGCCGGAGGGCGCGCCCTCGTCCGACTCGGAGCAGGCCGGCGCGAGGAGCGTGGCGCGATGAGCACGATCAACACCGTCGTCGCCTTCATCTACCTCGTGGCGGCGATCGGCTTCGTCGTCGGCCTCCACCTCATGAACTCGCCGGCGACGGCGCGCAAGGGGAGCCCGATCTCGATGTGGGCGATGGTCGCCGCCGTCGGCGTGACCCTCGCCAAGATCGCCTACGACCAGACGATCACGGGCATCGGCTGGGCGATGCTCGCTGCCGGCGTCGCCGTCGGCGGCTTCGCCGGCCTGCGCATGGCGAGGCGGGTCAAGATGACCGCGATCCCCCAGCTCGTCAGCCTGTTCAACGCAGTCGGCGGCGGTGCGGCCGCGCTGATCGCGATCGCCGACTTCGTCCGGCTGACCGGCTCCTCCACCTCCTCGATATCGACCACAGCGATCGTGGCCTCGGCGATCGACGTGATCATCGGGCCGGTCACCTTCACCGGGTCGCTGATCGCGGCCGGCAAGCTGCAGGGCTGGATCACGGGCGAGCCCGTCATCCTCCCGGGGACCCGCCTCATCACCGGTGCGCTGGCGATCGTCGGGCTGGGCGGCGCCTCCTACCTCTTCGCCGGGAACGCCAGCATGCCGGTGCTGATGACGATCTGCGGCGCAGCCCTCGTTTTCGGCGTGACGATGGTGATGCCGATCGGCGGGGCGGACATGCCCGTCGTGATCGCCCTGCTCAACTCCTTCACCGGCATCGCCGTCGCCATCGCCGGGTTCGTCATCAACAACGCGGGACTCATCATCGCCGGCGCCTTCGTCGGGGCCTCCGGAGGCATCCTCACCGAGCTCATGGCGATAGCGATGAACCGCTCGATCCTGAACATCCTCATCGGCGGGTTCGGGACCGGCGACGCGAAGGTCGCCGCCGCGGTCGCGGCCGGCGGGGACATCCGCCGGCTGGGAGCCGAGGACGCGGCGATCCAGATGGCCTACGCCAGCAAGGTGATCATCGTGCCGGGCTACGGGCTCGCGGCCGCCCAGGCGCAGCACGAGGCGCGCCAGCTCGCCGACGTGCTCGAGGCGAACGGCGTGGAGGTGCTCTTCGCGATCCACCCCGTCGCCGGCCGGATGCCGGGCCACATGAACGTCCTGCTCGCCGAGGCGAACGTTCCCTACACCGCGCTCAAGGAGATGGACGAGGCGAACCCGGAGTTCCCCACCGCCGACGTCGCACTCGTCGTCGGCGCGAACGACGTCACCAACCCGGCGGCACGCCGGCCCGGCAACCCGATCTCGGGCATGCCGATCCTCGACGTCGACAAGGCCAAGAGCATCATCGTGATCAAGCGGTCGATGGGCCACGGCTACGCCGGGATCGACAACGAGCTCTACACCGACCCCAAGACGGGGATGTTCTTCGCCGACGCGAAGCAGGGCCTCGCCGAGATCGTCGCCGGCGTGAAGTCGCTTGTCGGAGCGTGAGCCGCCGCCTGACTGCCCGAGCGGGCCGGCACCGTTGCGCCGAACGGGCCAAAGAAGACGCCCGGCGCCGGCCTGCGAGCGCCCGCACCGGCCCTGGAGCTCAGCGCAGGCCGGCGAGGCGCTCCGCCGCGTCGGACAGCTCGGCGTCGGCCTCCACCACGCGGCGGAACAGCTCGCGAGCTCGAGGCAGGTCGCCGCTTCGCTCGTAGAGGTCGCCGAGCGCGTACCACTGGCGCACGTGCCGGCCGAGCGGCCTGCGCACCCGGCGGCCGGCCGCGGGCTCGAGAAGGGCGATCGCCTCGGCGAGCCTGCCCCGGTCGGCGAGGGAGCCCGCCATGACGAGCCTGCCCTCGGCGAGCACGTCGCTCGCCACGCCGGCGCGCCGGAGCTCGGCAAAGACCAGCTCCACCCGGTCGTGGCGGCCGAGGGCGCGCTCGCAGTCCGCGATGACCGGGTGCTGGTCGAACGAGCCGGTGAGCTCGGCGAAGGCGGAGAGCTCGCGCAGCGCCTGCGACCAGCGCCCGAGCCGGTAGAGCGCGAGCCCGTGGAGCTCGCGCACGGCCGGGACCGCCGGGGCGGCACGAGCGAGCTCGCGAAGCAACGCGAGGGCCTCCCGGTAGCGGTCGCGCTCGTAGGCTCGGGTCGCCTCGGCGAGGCCGGACTCGAGTCGCGCCACCTGGCGAGGCGTGCCGAGGTCGCGAAGCTCCGCGGCGACGGCAGGCCGCACCGGACGCCCCCGTCGTGCCGGGGGCCGCGGCGGCACCTGGCGGCCCGTAGCGACCCGCTCGGGCTGGCGACGCTGCGCCCCCGAAAGGCGCCCCCCGGTCCCGGCGCGCTCCCGGGCAGCGAGGTGCCCCCGGGCCCCGGCGCGTCCTTCGAACCGGGGGCGCTCCTCACGCCGCCCCCCGAGCGGCCCGGCCGCCCGGGCCGTGGCCTCGGGACGCTCGGCTCCGGCGGAAGCAGGGCCCGAGCGCGGCGCACGGGCTTGCCTGGGCGTCCCCTGTGCCGTCCGGGCGCGGACCCCTATGGCCCCCCGCCGCGCCACGCCGCCCCATCCTGCGCGCCCGGCGCGCTCGAAGTCGTCCCTGCGCGGGTCGGCTCGCCTCGCGCCCGTCGCCCCTGCGCCGCGCCCTAGACCCGGTCCCGCCCTGCCCGACGGCTCCCGACGCCGAGCGCCTGCGCCCGAGGCGGCCGGCGGCGCCGACCGCCTCGGGCCAGCGGGCAGCCCGCTGGTCGGTCTGGCCGGCGCCCTGCCACTGCCCGACCCGGGGACTCCCTCGGCGCCGGCGCGCGTCTTGGCCTTGGGATTGGCCTTGGGACCAAAGCCACCCGGGCCGCGCCTGCCCGCGACGGCGCCGGCGCGCTCCGAGCCCGGCCACGCCGCGAGCGGGGAACGGGCCCCGGCGCCGCGACCCGGGCGGGGCGGCCCGCCGCGCGTCGCCGAGCCCCCGGCACCCAGCCGGTCCTCGACCCTGCCCCTGCCAGGCGGTTCAAGCCAACCCGCCGGCCTCCCCTCGCTCCTTCTCCTCGACCCGCCGCCGGCCCCAGCCACCGGCGCGCCGGAGCGGCCGCGGGACACGTGGGCCCCCGAGGGGGCGCGGCGCTGCCCCCCAGCTCTTCGGGGGGGCGTGGCGGACGGTCGGGCGGGTGTCACGGGCGCCGACGCTAGCGGCGGCGGGCAGACCCCCGTGCACCATCCGCGGCCGCCCCGGCGCGACGCGGCCCCCGCCGGTCGCTCGCAGCGACACGGGGGGGCCGGATCAAGATGTATTCCGGCGGCGACCTACTCTCCCGGGGGGCCTCCCCCCAAGTACCATCGGCGCGGGCGGGCTTAACTGCCGTGTTCGGGATGGGAACGGGTGTTTCCCCGCCGCCATGGCCACCGGAAACCTGAGCTCAGCGACCGCGGCGGCTTCCGCCGGGCGAGGACCTCCGCCCGGAGCCGGCACCTGCGGCCACCTGGAACGCAAGAGCGTCCCTGTGAGCCTTCCATAGCGAGCACGAGCGATCGAGTCCAAGCCCTCGGCCGATTAGTACCGGTCGGCTGAACGCGTCACCGCGCTTACACCTCCGGCCTATCAACGTGGTGGTCTGACCACGGGCCTTACCAGGTTGACCCTGTGGGAGATCTCATCTAGGAACGAGCTTCGCGCTTAGATGCTTTCAGCGCTTATCCCTTCCGCAGGTCGCAAACCAGCCGTGCCCTTGGCAGGACAACTGGCACACGAGAGCTGCGTCCGTCCCGGTCCTCTCGTACTAGGGACAGCCTTCCTCAAATCTCCTCCGGCTGCATCGGATAGGGACCGAACTGTCTCACGACGTTCTAAACCCAGCTCGCGTACCGCTTTAATGGGCGAACAGCCCAACCCTTGGGACCGGCTTCAGCCCCAGGATGCGACGAGCCGACATCGAGGTGCCAAACCTTCCCGTCGATATGGACTCTTGGGGAAGATGAGCCTGTTATCCCCGGGGTACCTTTTATCCGTTGAGCGACGGCGCTTCCACACGCAACCGCCGGATCACTATGACCTGCTTTCGCACCTGCTCGACTTGTGGGTCTCGCAGTCAAGCTCCCTTTTGCCATTGCACTCGACGGCTGATTGCCAACCAGCCTGAGGGAACCTTTGTGCGCCTCCGTTACTCTTTAGGAGGCGACCGCCCCAGTCAAACTGCCCACCTGACGCTGTCCCTGGCCCGGATCACGGGTCGAGGTTAGAGCCCCAGCACAGACAGGGTGGTATTTCAACGTTGCCTCCACCCCGGCTAGCGCCGGAGCTTCCCAGGCTCCCACCTATCCTACACAATCTGTACCAAAACCCAACATCAAGCTGCAGTAAAGGTCCACGGGGTCTTTCCGTCCTGATGCAGCTAACGAGCATCTTTACTCGTACTTCAATTTCGCCGGGTCTGTGGTTGAGACAGTAGGGAAGTCGTTACGCCATTCGTGCAGGTCGGAACTTACCCGACAAGGAATTTCGCTACCTTAGGACCGTTATAGTTACGGCCGCCGTTTACCGGGGCTTAGGTTCAGAGCTTCGTCCCGAAGGACTAACCCTTCCCCGTAACCTTCCGGCACCGGGCAGGCGTCACAGCGTATACATCGTCTTACGACTTCGCACGCTGCTGTGTTTTTAGTAAACAGTCGCTTCCCCCAATTCTCTGCGACCTCCTCGAGCTCCGGGCGCGAAGCCCTTCACCCTTGCGAGGTCCCCCTTCTCCCGAAGTTACGGGGGCATTTTGCCGAGTTCCTTAACCACAGTTCTCCCGATCGCCTTGGTATTCTCTACCCGCCCACCTGAGTCGGTTTGGGGTACGGGCACCATGCCAGCTCGCTAGAAGCTTTTCTCGGCAGCATGGGATCAGTGACTTCGCCTGAAGCGGCTCGGGATCACGTCTCAGGGTGTACGAGGCCCGGATTTGCCGAGGCCTCCCCCTACACGCTTCCCCCAGGACGACCAACGCCTGGGCTCACCTACCCTCCTGCGTCCCTCCTTCGCTTCCCTCCCCAGGGTCGGTCGGATCGGCCCGAAGGCCAGCCCCTTAGTACCCCTGGATCAGGATGGGCGCGGACACGGTGGTACTGGAATATCAACCAGTTGTGCATCGACTACGCCTCTCGGCCTCGCCTTAGCTCCCGACTGACCCTGGGGGGATTAGCCTTCCCCAGGAACCCTTGGGCTTACGGCGGAGGGGTTTCTCACCCCTCTCTCGCTACTCATGCCAGCATTCTCACTCGACCACGCTCCACGACGGTTCACACCGCCGCTTCCCGGCGAGGTCGACGCTCCCCTACCACCCCCGTCGAAGACGGAGATCCGCAGCTTCGGCTCTTGACTTGAGCCCCGTTACATTGTCCGCGCAGGGCCACTCGACCAGTGAGCTATTACGCACTCTTTGAAGGGTGGCTGCTTCTAAGCCAACCTCCTGGCTGTTTTTGCGTCCCCACATCGTTTTCCACTTAGTCAAGAATTTGGGGCCTTAGCTGGCGGTCTGGGCTGTTTCCCTCTCGACCACGAAGCTCATCCCCCGTGGTCTCACTGCCAGACTCTTGAGCATCGGCATTCGGAGTTTGATTGGGGTCAGTAAGCTTGTAGGCCCCCTAGCCCAGTCAGTGCTCTACCTCCGACGCTGAACGTCTGACGCTGCACCCAAATGCATTTCGGGGAGAACCAGCTATCACCGAGTTTGATTGGCCTTTCACCCCTTGCCACAGGTCATCCCCCCTGTTTTCAACCAGGGTGGGTTCGGCCCTCCACGGGGTCTTACCCCCGCTTCAGCCTGCCCATGGCAAGATCACTCGGCTTCGGGTCTACCGCACGCGACTGAACGCCCTGTTCAGACTCGCTTTCGCTCCGGCTCCCCCATACGGGTTAACCTCGCCACGCACGGTAACTCGCTGGCTCATTCTTCAAAAGGCACGCCATCACGGCCGGCACCCGAAGGTGCCGACGACGCTCTGACTGTTTGTAAGCCAACGGTTTCAGGTACTATTTCACTCCCCTCCCGGGGTGCTTTTCACCTTTCCCTCACGGTACTAGTTCGCTATCGGTCGCCTGTGAGTACTTAGCCTTTCGAGGTGGTCCTCGTAGATTCACGCCGGCTTTCCCAGATCCGGCGCTACTCGGGAGAATCGGACGGAGGCTGCGTGCCTTTCGCGTACGGGGCTCTTACCCCCTTCGGCGTGCCGTTCCAGAACACTTCCGCTAGACAGCAGCTTTGTAACTCCGTGAAGGGTCTGGTGCCCCTTCACCCGACTTCCCACAACCCCAGGCCAGCAACGCCACCAGGCTTGGCACTGGTCTGGTTTGGGCTGATCCCGTTTCGCTCGCCGCTACTCAGGGAGTCGCTATTGCTTTCTTCTCCTCGGGGTACTCAGATGTTTCAATTCCCCCGGTTCCCTCTACCGGTCCTATGTGTTCAGACCGGAGTGACACCCCATTACGGGTGCCGGGTTTCCCCATTCGGACATCCACGGATCGAAGCTCGGTAGGCAGCTCCCCGTGGCTTATCGCAGCCTCCCACGTCCTTCTTCGGCTTCAGGCGCCAAGGCATCCACCGTTGGCTCTTCGTAGCTTGGAGAATCAGATGCTCGTGCTCGCTATGGAGTTCTCAAGGGTCGCCCACGCGCGCCGGCGCCGCTCCCTGAGCACGGAACAGGAACAGCCCGCCTTCCCCCAGGAGGGACCGCCATTCCGGGACCCCCCGAGCCTGAGCTCGAGGTCCTCGACCGGAGACGGTGTCCGAGGAAAGCCGAGTAGCCAGCGATCGACTGGGAATCACGACGCCTCGTGGCGGCTCTCGCCACCCGAGGGTCGGACGTGACTCCTTAGAAAGGAGGTGATCCAGCCGCACCTTCCGGTACGGCTACCTTGTTACGACTTAACCCCAATCGCCGACCCCACCTTCGACGGCTCCCTCCACAAGGGTTGGGTGACCGGCTTCGGGTGTTGCCGACTTTCGTGGTTTGACGGGCGGTGTGTACAAGGCCCGGGAACGTATTCACCCCGGCGTTGCTGATCCGGGATTACTAGCGACTCCGACTTCATGCAGTCGAGTTGCAGACTGCAATCCGAACTGAGACCGGCTTTTTGGGATTCGCTCACCCTCGCGGGATAGCAGCCCTTTGTACCGGCCATTGTAGCATGTGTGCAGCCCTGGACGTAAGGGGCATGATGACTTGACGTCATCCCCACCTTCCTCCGAGTTGACCCCGGCAGTCTCCTACGAGTCCCCGGCATTACCCGCTGGCAACATAGGACAAGGGTTGCGCTCGTTGCGGGACTTAACCCAACATCTCACGACACGAGCTGACGACAGCCATGCACCACCTGTGTGGGACCCGAAGGTCAGCGTGTCTCCACGCCTTAACCCACATGTCAAGCCCAGGTAAGGTTCTTCGCGTTGCTTCGAATTAAGCCACATGCTCCGCCGCTTGTGCGGGCCCCCGTCAATTCCTTTGAGTTTTAGCCTTGCGGCCGTACTCCCCAGGCGGGGCACTTAATGCGTTAGCTGCGGCACGGAACCCGTCGATAGGGCCCCACACCTAGTGCCCAACGTTTACAGCGTGGACTACCAGGGTATCTAATCCTGTTCGCTCCCCACGCTTTCGCTCCTCAGCGTCAGTACCGGCCCAGACCACCGCCTTCGCTACTGGTGTTCCTCCTGATATCTGCGCATTTCACCGCTACACCAGGAATTCCATGGTCCCCTACCGGACTCGAGTCACGACAGTATCGAGTGGCGACTCCAGGTTGAGCCTGGAGATTTCACACCCGACTTATCGAACCGCCTACGAGCTCTTTACGCCCAATAAATCCGGACAACGCTTGCACCCTACGTATCACCGCGGCTGCTGGCACGTAGTTGGCCGGTGCTTCTTCTGCAGGTACCGTCACAATCGTTCCTGCCGAAAGAGGTTTACAACTCAGAAAGCCTTCGTCCCTCACGCGGCGTTGCTGCGTCAGGCTTTCGCCCATTGCGCAAGATTCCCTACTGCTGCCTCCCGTAGGAGTCTGGGCCGTGTCTCAGTCCCAGTGTGGCTGATCGTCCTCTCAGACCAGCTACCCGTCGTCGCCTTGGTAGGCCGTTACCCCACCAACAAGCTGATAGGCCGCGAGCCCCTCCCGGAGCGGGATCCTTTCCTCACGAACCCATGCGGGTCCGTGGGGGCATCCGGTATTAGCAGCGGTTTCCCGCTGTTATTCCGGACTCCGGGGCAGGTTGCTCACGTGTTACGCACCCGTTCGCCACTAGGCCTTCCCCGGTGTTGCCACCGGTTGGGCCCCGTTCGACTTGCATGTATTAGGCACGCCGCCAGCGTTCGTCCTGAGCCAGGATCAAACTCTCCATCGAGATCTCGCCCCGCCGGGTGGCGGGGCTTCGATCGTGTTGAAGAGCCGGCCCGAGGCTGGCGCCCCGTGCCGACTGGCACTTAGAACGTTCGTTGTCCGTTCGTCAGTGCTTCTTGACTTGTGTCCGCTTGCGGCGCGCGAGGCACCGCCGCGGTCACCCGCACTGGCTTTTGGCTGTTCCTATTCCGTTCTCAAGGAGCGACGACAAGGCACGCTTCCTCACGGAAGGAGGTGCCCGTGCGCCTGGCAGGACCCTCGCACCCGGCTTGCGCCCGGTGCTGGCCCCTGCACAGCCGCCGCTGGCGGTCACCCGCCCACGACGCTGCCTCGGCGGCAGGCCGCCGAAGCGGTGACTCAAGATAGCACGGCGCCGGCTCGTGTCAAACGGGACCAACCCTGCGCCGGATCTCGGCCCGGGCCCAGGCTCCGGCGAGCGCAGCCCCAGCTCGGGCCGAGCCCGTGCCCGGACCGGACGGAGCCCGGGCGGCCCGACGCTCAGATCGGGCGGGACAGGCCGGCGGCCCCGGGCACGGCGAAGCGCCAGGGCCAGCTCGCCGCCTCGCCGCCCCGAGCGGAGATGCCCACCCGGGGCCCGGTGAGCGGCTTTTCCGGAGGTGGGACCCCGTCGCTCAGGAGCTGGACGCCGCCGGACCCGCTGACGAGGTCGGCGCCGTCGAGCCGGCGGTCGATCCCGAGCGCGGCGCACAGGCGCCCCGGCCCCGCGCACAGCTCGGCGTCGCGACGGGCCCCCGGGCGGCGGGCGCGCATCGCCTCCAGCCCGTCGACGGGCCACAGGGCGCGCAGCAGCACGGCGCTCGCTACGCCCCCCGGCGCGCAGACGACGTTGGCGCAGTGGTGCACCCCGTAGGAGAGGTAGACGTAGAGGTGCCCAGGAGGGCCGAACATCGTCGCGTTGCGCGCCGTCGGGCCCCGGTAGGCGTGTGACGCCGCGTCGGCCTGCCCGAGGTAGGCCTCGACCTCGATGATCCTGCCGGCGACCCCTTCGGCGACGAGCAGGAGGTTGAGCAGGAGCGGCGCCACCTCCAGCCCGTCGGAGAGGAACACCTCCCGATCGATGCCTTTCGCCCTCACGCCCTGGCGACCCAGGCCTGGACCCGCTCGCGGTCGGCCGAGAGGCGCCTGGCGAAGCGCTCGAGCTGCACGCCGACGGCACCCGGCCCCGCGCCCCCGGCGCTTCGCCGGCGCGCCGAGGCCGCCCCGGGGGCGAGCAGGGCGACCGCCTCGGGCCCGAGGTCGGGGTGCTCGGCGACCAGCTCCTCGAGCGGCCGGCCCTGGTCCGCCGCGGCGCGCACCGTCGCGCCCACGACCGCGTGCGCCCTCCGGAAGGGCATGCCCCGCCCGACGAGCCACTCGGCGAGGTCGACGGCGGCGAGGGCCGGCTGGCCGGCCGCCTTCGCCATCGCCTCGAGGTCGAAGCGGACCGTCGCGAGCAGGCCCCCGAGCGCCCGGCAGGCGAGGGCGGCCTGGTCGAGCGCGTCGAACAGCGGCTCTTTGTCCTCCTGCAGGTCGCGGTTGTACGACAGCGGCAGCCCCTTCACGGTCGCGAGGAACCCCGCGAGGTGCCCGATCAGCCGCCCGGCCTTGCCCCGAGCCAGCTCGGCGACGTCGGGGTTCTTCTTCTGGGGCAGCATGGAGCTCCCCGTCGCCCAGGCGTCGTCGAGCCGGTAGAAGCCGAACTCCTGGCTCGAGAAGATCACGATCTCCTCGCCGAGCCTGGAGAGATGGACCCCGAGGAGGGCGGCGATGAACAGCGTGTCGGCGACGAAGTCGCGGTCGCTCACCGCGTCCATCGAGTTCTCGAAGCGGGACCCGAAGCCGAGCTCTGCAGCCGTCGCGTCCGGGTCGAGCGGGAGGGACGTCCCGGCGACGGCTCCAGCGCCGAGCGGCGAGACGTCGGCCCGGCGAAGGGCCTCGAGGACCCGGTCGACGTCGCGGGACAGCGACCAGCCGTGGGCGAGCAGGTGGTGGGCGAGCAGGACCGGCTGGGCCCGCTGGAGGTGGGTGTAGCCGGGGAGCTCGGCGCCGCCGGCCGACCGCGCCCGCTCGAGCAGCGTCTCCTGCAGCTCGAGGACCGCGAGCCCGAGGCCGGCGAGCTCGCGCCGTACGAAAAGGCGCAGGGCCGTGGCCACCTGGTCGTTGCGGCTGCGTCCGGTGTGCAGACGCCGGCCGGTCTCCCCGGCCAGCTCCGTGACGCGGCGCTCGATCGCCGTGTGGACGTCCTCATCGGTCGGAGCGAAGGCGAAGGTGCCCGTCGCGATCTCCCGGTCGACCCGGCCCAGTGCGTCGACGAGCGGCCGCTCCTCCTCCTCGGTGAGCACGCCGGCGCGCCGGAGCCCGCGCACGTGGGCGATCGAGGCCCGGACGTCGTCGCGAGCGAGCCTGCGGTCGAAGGCCAGGCTCGCCGAGAACGCCATCAGCAGCTCGGACGGCTCGGCGCCCATGCGAGCCTGCCAGAGCGTCATCGCATCCCCGGGACGCTCAGCGACCAGCCATGGCCGCGATGCGCTGGGCCAGCTCGGACCCCGTGACGCCCTCGGCGGCGACCACGAGCAGGGTGTCGTCCCCGGCGACGGTCCCGAGCACCCCGTCGAGCCCGGTCCGGTCCAGCGCCGAGGCGACGACATGGGCCGAGCCGGGGGGGGTCCGCACGACGACGAGGTTCCCCGAGGCGCCGAGCTCGACCACCCACTCTCCGAGCACCCGTCGCAGGTGGTCGAGTGGTGCCACCTGGTCCTTCGGCAGCTCGGCGATGGCGTAGACCTGGCCCTCGACGCCGGGCACCCGGACGCGCACCGCGCCGAGGTCCTCGAGGTCCCGTGAGACCGTCGCCTGGGTCGCGTCGACGCCTTGCTGCGCGAGCAGCTCGACGAGCTGGGCCTGGCTGGTCACCGCGTGCTCGGCGAGCAGCTTCACGAGGACATGCTGCCGCCTGTTCTTCGACGTCGGGCTCATCCTCTCGCCGCCGGGGCGACCGAGACCGTCCCGGCTGGCCGAGCGCCGAGGACGTAGGCGAACAGGGCCCTGGCGGCGTGCATGCGCTGCTCGGCCTGGCGCCACACCCGGCTCCTTGGCCCCTCGATCGCCTCGGCCGAGACTTCCTCGCCGCGGTGCGCGGGAAGGCAGTGCAGGAAGACGGCGCCTGCACCGGCTCGGCCCAGCAGGCGCTCGTCGACCCGGTAGCCGGCGAGGTCGAGCCGCCGCCGGGCCGCCTCCTGCTCGTCCCCCATCGACACCCAGACGTCGGTGTAGACGACGTCGGCGCCCTCCACGGCCTCCTCGGGGCGCGTCGTGCAGCTCACCTGCCCGCCGAGGCCGGCCTCGCTCGAGAGCCCCTCGGCACGTTCGAGGTCGGCGGGCCGGAGCCCGTAGCCCTCGGGCGAGGCGACGGCGACCGAGGCGCCGGAAAGGGCACAGGCGTCGACGAGCGAGCGGCAGACGTTGTTGGCGTCTCCCACATAGGCGACGCGCACCCCTGCAAGGCGGCCGAGCTCCTGACGGATCGTCAAGAGGTCGGCGATCGCCTGGGTCGGATGCTCGAGATCGGAGAGGAGGTTGACCACCGGGACCGGCCTCGGCCAGGTCAGGAGCGCTCGGGCCATGCGCTCGAGGGTGGAGTGACGCGCCACTCGCGCCGCGAGCAGCGAGTGGTAGCAGGCGAGGGTGCGCGCGACGTCCTCGACCTGCTCGCGCTCGTCCAGGCCGACCTCCTCGGCCCGGATCGTCACCGGATGGCCGCCGAGCTGGACGACCGCCATCTCGCAGGCGTTGCGGGTCCGAGCCGATGGCCGCTCGAACACCAGCGCCACCCCCTGCCGCTCGAGGAGCGGCGGCAGTGTCTGCCCGGCGAGCTCGAGCACCTCCCCGAGGCCTCCGGCACCGAGGTCGGCGACGCGAAGGACGTCCCGGCTCACCCGGCACCCCCGACGGGACGGCCCGGACGGGCCGCCCGGACAGCGGCGGCGAGGACTCGCTTGAGGATCTCGGCCGCCTCGTCGCACTCCGCCTCGCTCACCACGAGCGGTGGCGCGAGCCGGAGCACGCCCGGGACGGGGGCGTTCACGACGAGCCCCTCGGCCAGCAGCCTCGACGCGAGCGCGCCGGCGTCGAGGCCCTCCTCCAGCACCACCCCGAGCAACAGACCCCGGCCCCTCACCTCGCGCACTCCGGTCATGCCCGAGATCGCCTCGACGAGCTGGCCCCCGCGGTGGCGGGCACGTGCCGGCACGTCCAGCTCGGCCATCGTCTCCAGGGTCGCCCGGACGGCGGAGAGGGCGAGCGGCTGGCCGCCGAAGGTGCTGCCGTGGTCCCCCGGGCGAAAGTGCCCGGCCACCTCGGCCCGGGCCCAGCAGGCGCCCGCGGGCATGCCGTTGCCGAGCGCCTTGGCAACCGTGACGACGTCGGGCAGGATCCCTTCGTCCTGGAAGGCGAACCAGCTCCCGGTCCGCCCGAGCCCCGTCTGCACCTCGTCGAGCACGAGGAGGATCCCTCGCTCGTCGCAGAGCCGCCGTGCGGCGGCGAGGTAGCCCGAGGGAGGCACGACGACCCCGGACTCGCCCTGGATCGGCTCGAGCAGCACGGCGGCTACGCGGGTGGGATCCGCGACGGCGGCGAGCGCCTCGAGGTCGCCGTAGGCGACGTGCCGGAAGCCCTCCGGAAGCGGCGCGAAGGGCTCGTGCTTGTCCGGCTGACCGGTCGCGTGCAGCGTCGCGAGCGTCCGGCCGTGGAAGGACCCGTACGCCGAGACGACCTCGTGGCGCCCTCGCCCGCCGAAGCGCCGGGCGAGCTTGATCGCGCACTCGTTCGCCTCGGCACCGGAGTTCGCGAAGAAGACCATCCCCCCGCCGGCCCCGCCGGTCACGAGCTCGTCGAGGCGTGCGGCGACCTCCTCGGCAAGGGCGTTCTCGAACAGGTTCGAGACGTGGAGGAGCGTGGCCGCCTGGCGGCCGACCGCCTCGGCGACGGCCGGGTGGGCGTGCCCGAGCGAGACCACCGCGATGCCGGAGAGGAAGTCGAGGTACGACCTGCCCTCGTCGTCGAACAGCCGGCAGCCGGCGCCTGCGACGAAGCGGACCGGCGCCGGCCGGTAGGTCGCCATGAGGTGCGAGCGCGCAGGCGGAGTCACGCGCCGACCACCATCGTGCCGATCCCCTCGTCGCTCAGCAGCTCGAGCAGCAGGGCGTGGGGCACGCGCCCGTCGAGGACGTGGGCCGAGCGCACGCCGTTGCGGACCGCGTGGGCGCAGGCTCGGGCCTTGGGGACCATCCCGCCGGCCACCACCCCGGAGGCGACGAGCTCGTCGAGCACTTCCGCGGTCGTTGAGCGCACGACGCTGCTCGGATCGGCCGGGTCGCCTCGCACGCCGGCGACGTCGGTGAGGAAGACGAGCTTCTCGGCGGACAGCGCCTCGGCGAGGGCGCCGGCGACGGTGTCGGCGTTGATGTTGTAGGCCTGGCCGGCCGCGTCGGCCCCGATGGTGGCGACGACCGGTACGAGGCCCTCGCTCAGCAGGTGGCGGGGAAGGTTGGCATCGACCGAGACGACGTCACCGACGAAGCCGAGCGCGGGATGGCGCTCGGCGGCGGTGATCAGCCCGGCGTCCTCGCCTGAGCAGCCCACCGCGAGCGCGCCCCTCACGTTCAAGGCGCCGACGATGTCACGGTTGACCTTGCCGACGAGGACCATCCGCGCGATGTCGAGCGTCTCCGCGTCGGTCACGCGCTGGCCGTCGCGGAACTCCGGGGTCTTGCCGAGCCGGGTCATCAGCTCGCCGATCTGCGGGCCGCCCCCGTGCACGACGACCGGCAGCATCCCGACGGCCCGCATCAGCGCCACGTCCTCGGCGAAGCGCTCGAGCGCGGCGGCTCCCCCCTCCCCCGAGAGGGCGCTCCCGCCGTACTTCACCACGATGACGCAGCCGGAGAAGCGGCGCACGTAGGGGATCGCCTCGACGAGGACCCGGGCCCGCTGGGCGGCGTCGAGGCTCACGACGTCCTCATGTTCTCTTCGATGTAACCGGGCCCGAGGTCCGTCGTGAGGACCGTCGCCGCACCTTCGCCGAGGCCGAGGTCGCAGGTGACCTCGACGAGGCCCCTCGACAGGTAGGCGCTCGCTGCCCGCCGGTCGTGGGGCACCTCGAGGCCGTCCGCGAAGACGAGCGTCGCCCCGTAGCTGATGCGCACGCGCCCGACGTCGATCGACGAGCCGGAGGCGCCGAGCTCGGACAGCACCCTCCCCCAGTAGGGGTCGGCGCCGTGGAGCGAGGTCTTCACGAGGTTGCTCTCGGCGACCGCCCGCGCCGCCCGGCGCGCCTCGTCCACCGAGCGGGCGCCGGTCACGCGCACCCGGGCCACCCTCGTCGTGCCCTCTGCGTCCTCGGCGAGCTGGAGCGCGAGCCGCCGGCACGCCTCGCCGAGCGCCTCGTCCAGCTCGCCGGCCGGCACCGCCGCGCCGAGGCCGCTCGCCATCGCCACGACCGTGTCGTTGGTCGAGGTGCACCCGTCGACGGTGAGCTGGTTGAACGACTCCTCGACGGCGCCTTTGAGCGAACGGGCGAGCAGGTCCGGGGCGACCGAGGCGTCGGTCGTGAGCACGGCGAGCATCGTCGCCATGCGTGGCGCGATCATGCCCGCGCCCTTGGCCATCCCCCCGACGCAGAAGCCGTCGCGCTCGATGACGACCTCCTTCGCGTGGGTGTCGGTCGTGAGGATCGCCTCCGCGGCCCGCGCCGCGTCCCCCCTCGTGCGCCCGAGCCCGCCGACGAGCGCTGGCGAGGCCGACTCGACGAGCTCGACCGGCAGCCTGGGCCCGATCAGGCCGGTCGAGCAGACGAGGACCTCGTCGGCGCCGACACCGAGGAGCGTCGCGACCGCCTCGGCGCTGCGCTGCGCGGCGCGCAGCCCCTCCGCCCCGGTCGCTGCGTTGGCGCACCCGCTGTTGAGGAGCACCGCGGCGACCCGCCCGCCGGTGGCCGCGAGGTGGGCCCGGGAGACCTGGACCGGAGCCGCGGCGGCCTTGTTCGTCGTGAAGGTCGCCGCGCCCGCGACCGGCCCGGGCGGGTCGACGGCGACGAGCGCGAGATCGAGCGCGGCGCCGCCCTTGATGCCCGCGGCGACCCCCGACGCGGCGAAGCCCCTGGGCGCGCACACGCTCACGGCGTCAGCGCCACCTTGGGGAGCCCCTCCGCCTCGGGAAGGCCGAGCGCGAGGTTCGCCGCCTGGATGGCCTGCCCGGCCCCCCCCTTGGTCAGGTTGTCGAGCGCGGCGAGGACGATCGTCGTGCCCGTCCGCTCGTCGTGGCGGGCGGCGAGGCGGCAGGTGTTCGCGCCGTAGGTGTCCCTCGTGGCCGGCGGGTCCTCGACGACCTCGACGAACTGCTCTCCCTCGTAGGCCTCCCGCAGCAGCGAGCTCACCTCGGCGCTCGAGGTCGGACCGGTGGCGCGCGCGTAGCAGGTGGCAAGGATGCCGCGGGTCATCGGGACGAGGTGCGGCGTGAAGATCACCTCGGCGCCGATGGCCTGCTCCATCTCGGGGGTGTGCCGGTGGCCGACGAGGCCGTAGGCGACGGCGCTCTCGTTGACCGCGGCGTGGTGCGTCCTCGGCGACGGCGCCCGCCCGGCGCCGGAGGTACCGCTCAGCGCGTCGACGACGACTCCCCGTCGCTCGATCGCCCCGGCGGCCACCAAGGGCGCGAGGGCGAGCGCGGCGGCCGTCACGTAGCAGCCCGGCGAGGCGACGAGGCGCGCGCCGAGGATCGGCTCGCGCCCGAGCTCCGGGAGCCCGTAGGCGGCCTCGGCGAGCAGCTCCGGTGCCCGGTGCTCGAAGCCGTACCAGGTCGGGTAGCAGGAGGCGTCCCTCAGCCGGAAGTCCGGGCCGAGGTCGACGACGCAGCCCACCGAGCCGACGAGGCCGGAGACGAGCTCCTGGGAGCGCCCCGCGGGGACGGCGACGAAGACGACGTCGCAGCCGGACAGGCCCGCCGGGTCGAGCTCGCCGAAGCTCGTCCGCCGGTAGGCGGGCGCGAGCGCGGGGTACAGCGCGCCGACCTCCTCGCCCGCGGCGGTGTCGGCCTGGACCGCGACCACCTCCAGGCTGGGGTGAGCAGCAAGCAGCCGGAGCAGCTCGGCGCCGAGATAGCCGGACGCTCCGACGACGGCTGCCTTCACAGCATGATCATACTAGATATCGCATACCCATGCACTCAGCCGGCGTCCAGCGCGGCGCGCAGCTCGCCGACGAAGGCGGCCGCGCCCTCCGGCCCGGCCCCTGCGAGCAGCCGTCTCACGAGGGCCGAGCCGACCACGACGCCGTCGGCGTCGGCACAGACCGTCCGGGCCTGGTCGGCGTCGGAGATCCCGACGCCTACCAGCACCGGCAGGTCGGTCGCCGCCTTGCAGCGAGCCGCCATCTCCCGGGCGGAGGAGGCGAGGTGGCGACGCTCTCCTGTCACGCCGAGCAGGCCGACGGCGTAGACGAAGCCGCGCGAGCGCGCGCAGATCGCCGCCAGGCGCTCCTCGGAGGTGGTCGGGGCGGCGAGCAGCACGTTCTCCACTCCGGCCTCGTCCGCCGCGGCGACCCAGGGGCCGCACTCCTCGAGCGGCAGGTCGGGGAGGATGGACGCCGCGACCCCAGCCGAGGCGAGCGCACCGGCCATGCGTCGCTCTCCGGCCCTGGCGACGATGTTGTAGTAGGTCATCACCGCGACGGGCACCTCGACCTCCGCGGCGGCGAGGGCACCGAGTATGCCCAAAGGCGTGGCCCCCGCCTCGAGCGCCCGGCGCGAGGCCTCCTGGATGGTCGGCCCGTCCATCATCGGGTCCGAGAAGGGGATCCCGACCTCGATCGCGTCCGCTCCTGCGGCGGCGACGGCCCTCAGCACCTCGAGCCAGTCGTCGCCGAGCCCGCCGGTCAGGTAGGGGACCACGAGCTTGCGCCCGGCCTCGCGCCGCTCGCGAAGCCGCGCCTCGAGCCGGCCCTGCGCGTCCGGCCGGCGAGGGACGGAGGCCAGCGTCCCCGCCGCGGCCGCGCCCGCCGCGCCGGGCCCGCCGGGCCGAACGGGGGCCCCTGGGGCGCTCACCCGAGGAGGTCCATGACCTGGGCCACGTCCTTGTCGCCGCGCCCCGAGAGCGTGACGAGGACGGTCGAGCCCGCCTCGATCCCTCCGTCCTGCGCGGCCCGGGCCACCCAGGCGAGGGCATGGGCCGGCTCGAGGGCGGAGAGAATCCCCTCGGTCGCGGCGAGCAGCTTGAACGCATCGAGCACCTCGGCGTCGCCGACGGAGAAGTACGACGCCCGGCCACTCGCGGCGAGGAACGCGTGCTCCGGGCCGATCCCCGGGTAGTCCAGGCCCGCCGAGATCGACTGCGCCTCGAGGATCTGGCCCTCCTCGTCCTGGAGGAACATCGAGCGCATCCCGTGCACCACCCCCGGCACGCCGTTGCCGAGCGCCGCGCCCCCGGCGGCCTCCACGCCGACGAGGCGCGCCGAGGTGTCGACGAAGCCCGCGAAGGTCCCCGCAGCGTTCGACCCACCGCCCACGCAGGCGACGACGACGTCGGGGTCCGAGCCGCCGAGCAGTGCGCGGCACTGTGCACGAGCCTCGTCGCCGATCACTCGCTGGAACTGGCGGACCATGTAGGGGTAGGGGTGCGGGCCCATCACGGACCCGAGGCAGTAGTGGGTCGTCCCGACGGTGGCGACCCAGTCGCGCAGCGCCTCGTTGACCGCGTCCTTCAAGGTTCTGGAGCCGGAGCCGACCGGCCGCACCTCTGCGCCGAGCAGGCGCATGCGGAAGACGTTCAGCGCCTGGCGCTCCACGTCGACCTCGCCCATGAACACGGTGCAGTCGAGGCCGAGGAGCGCGGCCGCGGTGGCCGTGGCGACGCCGTGCTGGCCCGCACCGGTCTCGGCGATCAAGCGGCGCTTGCCCATCCGCTCGGCGAGCAGGGCCTGGCCGATGACGTTGTTGATCTTGTGCGAACCGGTATGCGCGAGGTCCTCGCGCTTGAGCAGCACCCGAACCCCGAGGCGGTCGGACAGCCGCCGGCACTCGGTCACCGGGGTCGGCCGGCCCGCGTAGCTCGCGAGCAGCCCGGACCGCCGGGCCTGGAAGGCCTCGTCGGCCCAGGCCGAGGCGAAGGCGGCCTCGAGCTCGAGGCACGCCGGCACGAGCGCCTCGGGGACGAACCGGCCCCCGAACTCCCCGAAGCGTCCGGTCGGGCCGGGGTCGAGCATCGTCAAGGCTCGACCTGCCAGTCATAGGGCCCGTCGCCCGCCGGCTCGTAGCCCCCGGGGTCGGCGGCACGCGCCGCCTGCACGAAGGCGAGCACCTTGCGGGGGTCCTTGTGTCCCGGCGAGGACTCGACGCCGCTCGAGACGTCGACACCCCAGGGGCGCACCTTGGCGATCGCCTCTGCCACGTTCTCCGGCGTGAGCCCACCCGCGAGGACCAACCGGCGCACGCCGGGGACGCTCTCGGCGAGGCGCCAGTCGAACACCTCACCCGATCCCGGCGCCGGGGCGTCGACGAGCACCGCGTCGACCGGGTAGCCGGCGGCGTCGGAGATGCGGGGATCGCCGGAGGCGAAGGCCTTGATGACCATCGGGACCTTCTCGGCCACCAGCGCGCACGCCTCGGGGGACTCGTTGCCGTGCAGCTGGACCGCGCGCAGCCCGGCCTGGAGTGCGACCTCGACGACCCGCTCCGGCAGCGAGTCCCGGAACACCCCGACGGGGACGACCTCCGCGGGCAGCCGCCTCACGATCTCGGCGACCCTGCCCGCCGCCACCTGTCGAGGCGAGGGGGCGAAGACAAAGCCCACGGCGCTCGCCCCGACCGCCGCGGCGAGCAGGGCGTCGTCCTCGGTCGTCACGCCGCAGATCTTCACCCACATCGGGGGACCCCGCAGAGCTGCTCGACGAGCGACGCCGGGTCCGCGGAGGTGACGAGCGCCTCCCCGACGAGGACGGCGTCGAATCCCGCCCGAGCGAGGCGCTCGACGTCCGAGGAGGACCTCACCCCCGACTCGGCCACCTTCACGACCCCGTCGGGGATGCCCGCGACGACCCGCTCGGCGCGACGCTCGTCGACCTCGAAGGTGCGCAGGTCTCGCCGGTTCACCCCGACGAGGCTCGCGCCGGCCGCAAGGGCCCTGGCGAGCTCGTCCTCGTCGTGCACCTCGACGAGCGCCGCGAGACCGAGCTCGGCGGCAAGCTGCCGGAGGCTGCCGAGCTCGGCGTCGGAGAGCACGGCGGCGATCAGGAGCACCGCGTCGGCGCCCATCGCCCGAGCGTCGATCACGTCGAGCTCGCCGAGGGTGAAGTCCTTCCTCAGCACCGGCAGCTCGACGGCGGCGCGGGCCTCCACGAGGTCGGCGGCGCTGCCGGCGAAGTGCTGCTCGTCGGTGAGGACCGACAGGCACGAGGCGCCGCCGGCCGCGTAGGACATGGCAAGAGCGCCCGGCGAGAGGTCCGCGGCGAGATCGCCTTTCGAGGGCGATCGCCGCTTGACCTCGGCGATGACCGAGACGCGATCGCCGGAGCGAAGGGCCTCGGCGAACGGCCTCGGAGCCGGCGCGCTGGCGGCGGCGAGCAGCATCTCGTCGCGGTCGCGCCGGTCGGCCCCGGCACGGGCTCGGTGATGGGCGACGATCGCATCGAGGTAGGTCGCCACTCGGCGCAGCCTACCGGGCCGCCGCTCGGGGTCGAGGACGTGGGGCCCCAAGCCGCCGGGACGCCCTTCCGCCGGCCGCGACGGCACACGGTCCATGCCCCGCAGGCTCCGTTGCGCGACGCTGGTGGGGTGACGGCATCGACAGGGGCGGCCGGCGAGGAACAGGCCCCGCACGGCACGGTCGTCGTCGTCGAGGACGACCGCAACATCGCCGAGCTCGTCGACCTCTACCTCCGGAACGCCGGCTTCCGCGTCCTGCAGGCGGGCGACGCCCGGCGCGGCCTCGAGCTGGTCGCGCAGGAGCGACCGAGCCTCGTGCTCCTCGACATCGGCCTTCCGGGGCCTCTCGACGGCCTGCAGGCCTGCCGGGAGCTGCGCAAGACGAGCGACGTCCCGGTCATCATCATCACCGCGCGTGACGACGAGGTCGATCGCGTCCTCGGGCTCGAGCTCGGCGCGGACGACTACGTGACCAAGCCCTTCTCCCCTCGCGAGCTCGTCGCCCGTGTCCGGGCCATCCTCCGCCGCGCCGAGGGGCCCCGGCGCCCCGCCGAGGAGCCGATCACCGTCGGCTCGGTGACCGTGGACCTGCTGCGCCGCGAGGTGACCACACCGGCGGGCACGGTGACCTTGACGGCTCGGGAGTTCGACCTGCTCGCGCACTTCGCCGAGAACCCTGGCATCGTCCTCACCCGCCAGCAGCTGCTCGATGCCGTGTGGGGCACGGGCTGGTTCGGCGACGAGCGCACGGTGGACGTCCACGTCCGACAGCTCCGCCGCAAGCTCGGCGACGCGCTGCCCCTCGCCACGGTCTGGGGCGTCGGCTACCGGTGCGACTGAGGGGGGACGCCGGGAGAGGCTCGAGGCACTCGTGAGGGCACGCATCACCCTGGCCGTCGTCGCGATCCTCGTCGGCGCCCTCACCGTCGTCGGCGCCATCAGCCTGACCCTGGAGCGCCGCGCCGCGTCCGAGCACGCGCAGCACACCGTGAGCCGCCAGGCCGCCGCGCTCGCCGCGTCGCTCACCTCCAAGCCCCTGGCCAAGCTCTTCTCGAACCCCGACCAGCGCGACACGAAGGCGATCCTCCAGCTCGTCGACAAGATCGCCGGCACCCGAAGCGGCGTGCTCGTCCTCGTCGGAGGTCGCCTCCGGACCGACACGCTCACCCGCATCCCGCCGGCCGCGATCGACGCCCGACGCCTGGCGCACGGCCGCCCGATCTCGGGCGTCGTGGCCGGCATCGCCTTCGCCGCCGCCCCGGTCCTCACCCTGCCCGACGGCAGCGCTCGGCTCGCCGGAGCCACCGGGACCCTGCCGGTGACGCTGGTCGCCCTGGCGCTCGAGGCGAACGTCGGCTACTCGACCAACTCCGCCCTTTACTACCTGCTCGCGAGCGCCATCGCGCTCCTGGCCGCCGCGGCCTCCGCCTCCTTCGTCGCTCGCCGCATCTCCCACCGCCTCCTCGCCGCCAGCGCGGCGGCAGAGCGCATCGCGTCGGGCGACCTCGAGGCTCGAGTCGGCCTCGCCAGGAACGACTACCCCGAGCTCGCCGGGCTCGGCCGCTCGCTCAACACGATGGCCGCGGCCCTCGCGAGCTCGCGCAACCTCGAGCGCGAGTTCCTGCTGTCGATCTCCCACGACCTGCGCACGCCGCTCACGTCCATCCGTGGCTACGCCGAGGCGATCGCCGACCGTGCCGCGCCCGAGCCGGCCGAGGCCGCCCAGGTCGTCGTGGCGGAGGCGCTCCGCCTCGAACGGCTCATCGGCGACCTGCTCGACCTCGCACGGCTCGACGCGCACCAGTTCTCGCTCCACGAGGTCCTCCTCGACGCCGGCCGCTGTGCCGCAGAGGCCGCCGAGGCGCTCCGCTACGAGTTCGAGGGCGTCGACGTGAAGCTCTCGGTCGAGCGACCCGACTTCGAGCTGCGCGTCTCCGCCGACCCCGACCGCCTGGCCCAGGTGGTCTCCAACCTCGTGGAGAACGCCCTCAAGTTCGCCAGGACCTCGGTGCGTGTCAGCGTCGGCGAGGCAACCTCGCCCGAGCACGGCGTGCTCGTCGCCGTCGAGGACGACGGCCCCGGCATCGCCGGCGAGGACCTGCCGCACATCTTCGAGCGGCAGTTCAGCTCGAGCCGCCGGCCGGCTCGAGCTGCGGGCACCGGGCTCGGCCTCGCGATCGTGGCCGAGCTCACCTCGGCGATGCGGGGCGCGGTCGTCGTCGACTCCCCGCTCGGGCCTGACGGCGGCACCCGTATCACCGTCCGCCTCCCCCGCGCCGCACCCTGACGCGCCGGCCCGCCGGCACGAGCTCAGGTCCGCAGCGGCAGCGCCACCACCTCGGCGGGTCGCTCCGCCGGCCCGGTCGGGGTGCGGGGGGGAACCTCCAGCTCGACGGTGGCCGGAGGGGTGACCTCACGCCGGACGAAGCCGAGCGCGACGGTCGCGCCGAGCCCGGGCGACCAGGCGACGCTCGTCACCTCGCCGACCTGTCGCCCGTCGAGCCGGAGCGCCGCGCCCGGGCGCACGGCCGGGGCGGGAGGGTCGCCCTCCTCGGCGGGGACGAGCACGCCCCGAAGGCGCCTCGGCACGTTCCGACCCCGGGAGTCGATGCGGGCGACGAGCTCCTGACCGGGGTAGCAGCCCTTGGTGAAGCTCACCGCTCGCCCGACGAGGCCCGCCTCCTCGGGGATGGTGCGCCCGGTGATCTCGCGTCCCATCACCGGCTCGCCCGACTCGATCCGCACCGCCTCGAGCGCCCGGTGATCGCCGAGCGGCACGCCCTCGGGGCAGGCCGGCTCGGGCGAGACGAGGTCGAGGCCGACGAGGCCGGGCCATCGCAGGCCGAGCGCCGCGCCACGAGGGACGCAGGCGGCGACCTGCTCGCCTCCCAGCTCGAGCGCCTTCGGTCCCCTGAGGGCGAGAAGCGGCCAGCGGGCGACGGCGAGGTCCACCTTCACCCGCAGGCGGAACCTCGAGAGCCGCTCGAGCACCGCATCCCCGAAGCCGGCCGCCACCACGACCAGGGCGGAGTCCTGCTCGACCCTGGCGACGCGCACGTAGGCCTCCACCCGCCCCTGCGGCGCGAGGAGGAGGGACTCCGCCGACTCGCCGACGCCGAGGCCCCCGAGGTCCTGGCTGCACTGGGTCTGGAGGTAGGAGAGGGCGTCCGGGCCGCTCGCGAGCACGACGTCGCACTCCCCCGCGCAGGCGACCACGCCCTCGCGGCAGGCCGCGTACGTCGCCTCGAAGCCGAGCGGCGGCGGGCTCACGCCATCGGCGCCCCTGCGGGCTCGGGACCGGCAATGCGTCCGGCGTCGGCGGCGAGGAGCCGGGCGCCGGCGACGGCGGCGAGGATCGACTGCGCCTTCGCCTGGCACTCGCGATCCTCTTCCTCCGGGACGCTGTCGGCGACGATGCCCGCGCCGGCCTGCACCGACGCCCGTCCGTCCGGCCCGACCACGAGGGTGCGGATGGCGATCGCGGTGTCGAGGTTTCCGGAGAAGTCCACATAGCCGACGACTCCGGCATAAGGGCCTCGACGCGTCGGCTCCAGGCTGTCGATGATCTCCATCGCCCGGACCTTCGGCGCCCCAGAGACCGTCCCGGCGGGCAGGGTCGCCCGCAGCACGTCGATCGGCCCCCTGCCGGCGGCCAGCTCTCCGGAGACCTGGGAGGTGAGGTGCATGACGTGGCTGTACCGCTCAAGGGACATCAGCTCGTCGACCTGCTCGGTGCCAAAGCGCACGACCCTGCCGACGTCGTTTCGAGCGAGGTCGACGAGCATCACGTGCTCGGCGACCTCCTTCGGGTGCTCGGAGAGCTCGGCGGCGAGCATCCGGTCCTCGGCCTCGGTCCTTCCCCTCGGGCGAGTGCCGGCGATCGGGCGCGAGATCACCCTCCCACCAAGCAGCTGCACCATCGGCTCGGGGGACGCGCCCACGACGGTGACGCCGCCCTGGCGGACGAAGAACATGTACGGGCTCGGGTTGACCTGGCGCAGCACGCGGTAGACGTCGAAGGGGTCGACCTCGAGCTCGAGGTCGAAACGCTGGGAGAGCACGATCTGGAAGGCGTCGCCCGCGTAGATGTGCTCCTTCGCCGCCTCGACGGCGAGGCAGAACTGCTCGGAGCCGAGGCTCCTGCGCACGTCCTCGGGCGCGAGACGGGCGTAGCGCTGCGGCGGGGGGGCGAGCAGGCCGGCGACCGGGCGCTCGAGATCCGACCGCAAGCGCTCCAGCGTCTCGACCGCGCGCTGGTAGCTCGGCCGCAGCTCCTTCTCGGAGGGGAGGATGACGTTGTCGATGAGCACCGCCCGGCTCTGCCAGTGGTCGAACGCGACGAGCTCGCCGATCACCGAGACGACGGCGTCGGGCAGGCCCCGGTCGTCGGGCGGGGGCTCTGCGAGGCGCTCGACCTCCCTCACGACGTCGTAGCCGAGGTAGCCGACGATGCCGCTCGTGAGCGGCGGCAGCTCCGGCAGCGCCGGGGCGCGGCAGCTCTCGAGGAGCGCCTCGAGGCAGGCGAGCACACCGCGGGACAGCGGGACGGCGACGGGCAGCTCACCGCCTCGGACCTCGACGTCGAGCCCGCGGGCGACGAGCGTCGCCGCCGGCGCTCGACCGAGGAAGGAGTAGCGGCCCAATCGCCCCCCCCGCTCCACCGACTCGAGGAGGAATCCGTCGCCGGTCCCGACGAGGGAACGGAACGCGCCGACCGGCGTGGTCGCGTCGGCGAGCAGCTCCTGCCAGACCGGCACGACGCTGTGGGAGCCCGCGAGCTCGGCGAAGCGCCCGTAGTCGACGACCGAGCCGTCAGCCAACGTCCGCCGAGCCGCCGAAGGCGCGGTAGAAGCAGGTGCGCTCGCCGGTGTGGCAGGCGCCGCGGCCCTCCTGGTCGACCTCGACCAAGAGCGCGTCGCCGTCGCAGTCGTAGGAGACACGGCGGACCCACTGACGGTTGCCCGACGTCTCGCCCTTGCACCAGTACTCGCCGCGGCTGCGGCTGAAGAACCAGCTGCGTCCCGTCGAGAGCGATCTCGTCAGCGCCTCTCGGTCCATGTAGCCGACCATGAGCACCTCGCGGGTCGACGCCTCCTGGACGACGGCGACGACCAGGCCGTCGGGGCCGAAGCGGACCCGGGCGAGCTCCTCCTCGGAAGCCTCGACGCGGGTCCCCTGGCGGGTGCTCACAGGTACAGGCCCGTGCCCCCGCCGAGCCGCTCGGCGGCGACGGCGTGGATGTCGCGCTCGCGAAGGATGAGGTAGGTCTCGCCCTGCACCTCGACCTCGAAGCACTCCTCGGGGTTGAACAGCACCTTGTCGCCGGATTTCACCGTCCGCACGTGCGGGCCGACCGCCACGACCTCCGCCCAGGCGAGCCGCTTCGCGACCTGGGCCGTCGCGGGGATGAGGATCCCTGCCCGGGACCTCCGCTCGCCCTCGGAGGGAGGGACCTGCACGAGCACGCGGTCGTTCAGCATCGTCACCGGCTGCTTCACGCCGTCGAGCGTCAGGTCGTGCGTCGCGGTCTCAGCGCCTGCCACCTTCGCCACGGTAGTGCCTCCACGCCTCGCCCCGGCCCGCCGGGGCTCAGGCGCCGGGCGGGCGGACCGCGACACCAGCCGAGGCGAGGTGCCGCTTGGCGTCGGCGATGGCGAAGCGGCCGTAGTGGAAGATGGAGGCGGCGAGCAGGGCGTCGGCGCCGGCCCGTGCGCCGTCGACGAGGTGCTCGAGCGTGCCGACGCCGCCGGAGGCGACGACGGGGACGCCGACGGAATGGCTGACCTGGCGGAGGAGCTCCAGGTCGTAGCCGGACTGGGTGCCGTCGCGGTCCATCGAGGTGACGAGCAGCTCGCCCGCCCCGAGCCGCTCGGCGAGGACCGCCCAGGTGAGGGCGTCGAGCCCCGTCGCCAGGCGACCGCCGTGGACGTAGACCTCGTAGCCGTCGCCGCGCCGACGGGCGTCGATCGCGACGACGACGCACTGGGAGCCGAAGGTCCCGGCGAGCTCCGCGATGAGCGACGGGCGTGCGACGGCGGCGGAGTTGACGGCGACCTTGTCGGCTCCCGCGCCGAGCAGCGCCCTCGCGTCCTCGGGCCGCCGCACCCCGCCGCCGACGGTGAGGGGGATGAACACCTCCTCGGCCGTGCGCCGCACGACCTCGACCATCGTCGAGCGACCCTCGCTCGAGGCGGTGATGTCGAGGAACACGAGCTCGTCGGCCCCGGACTCGTCGTAGCGGCGGGCAAGCTCGACGGGGTCGCCGGCATCCTTGAGTCCGACGAAGTTCACACCCTTCACGACCCGCCCGGCGTCGACGTCGAGGCAGGGGACGACCCTCACGAAGCGCACGCCGCCATCGCCTCCTCGAGGGTCAGCCGTCCGTCGAGCAGCGCCTTGCCGACGACCGCGCCGGCGAGGCGGCGCCCCGCCACCTCGAGCGCCGACAGCTCGGCGAGGTCCGCCGCAGAGCCGATCCCGCCGGACGCGACGACCGGGAGCGCGGTGTGCTCGAGCAGGAGCCGGTAGCCGGCGACGTCCGGACCAAGAAGCGTCCCGTCGCGGGAGATGTCGGTGACGACCAGGGCGGACAGCGGCAAGTCCTCGAAGGGGGCAAGGGCCTCGAGCAGCTCGAGGCCCGTGGCCCTCGCCCAGCCCCGGACCGCCACCTCGCGCCGGGTCGCCCCACCGCCAGAGGCGACGCGCCGGTGGTCGAGACCGAGGACGACTCGGCCCGGGAAGCGCTCGGCGAGCCGGCGCACGAGGTCGGGCTGCTCCACGGCCGCGGTGCCCACCACCACCCGGGCGACGCCGCTCGAGAACAGCTCGGCGGCGACCGCCTCGTCGCGCACCCCGCCGGCGTACTCGACCGGAGCGCCCGCCACCTCGACGATGCGCTCGACGATCGGCCGGTTGGCAAGCAGGCCGCCCATCGCTGCGTCGAGGTCGACGACGTGCAGCATCGGCGCTCCTGCCTCGCCGTAGGCGCGGGCCAGCTCGACCGGGTCCCCGTAGCGGGTCTCTCGATCGGCCTCCCCGCGAAGCAGGCGGACGCAGCGCCCGCCCCGCAGGTCGATCGCCGGAAGGACGTCCATCACCCGGGCAGACCGGCCGGACGTCTCCCCTCCCCGGCGCCGACGCCCGAGCAGCCGCGGACGAAGCGCCCGAGGAGCTCGAGGCCGGACCGCCCGGACTTCTCGGGGTGGAACTGGGTCGCCCAGAGGCTTGCACGTTCGAGCGCCGCGACGACCGGGCCGCCGTAGTCGCACGTCGCGACGACGCAGTCGGCCGCCCCACCCTCCGGCACGGGCGCGTAGGAGTGCACGAAGTAGAACCATCCCCCGTCCTCCTGCGGCGGCAGCATCGCCGAGCGGGCTCCGGGGCGGAGCTCGAGGCGGTTCCACTGCATCTGGGGAAGCTTGACCTCGCCAGGGATGCGCCGCACCGAGCCTTCGAGCACGCCCAGGCCCGGCTCGTCCGGGTCCTCCTCCGAGCCCTCGAACAGCAGCTGGCATCCCACGCAGATCCCGAGGAACGGCACGCCTTCGCGAACCGCCCGCAGGGCGACGGCGTCGAGCCCGGAGCTCCTCAGGGCCCGAGCGCACGCCCCGAACGCGCCGACGCCCGGCAGCACGACACCGGCGGCCCCCTCGGCCTCGGCCGGTTCGGCGACGAGGCGGGCGTCGCCGCCGACTCGCCGCAGCGCCTTCTCCGCCGAGCGCAGGTTCCCGATGCCATAGTCGAGGACGGCGATCACAGCACTCCCTTGGTCGACGGTACCCCGACGCCCTCGAGGCGCACCGCGTCCCTCAGCGCCAGGGCGACCGCCTTGAAGGACGCCTCGAGCACATGGTGGGTGTTCTGCCCGTGGCGCAGCCCGATGTGCAGCGTCAGGCCGGCCGAGCCGACGAAAGCCCGCCAGAACTCCTCGGCGAGCTGCGGCTCGAAGCCGGGTGAGCCGAGCGGGTGCGCCTCGCGGCCGAAGGGGACGTCGTAGCGGAGGTAGGCACGGCCGGAGAGGTCGAGCGCGACGTCGACGAGCGCCTCGTCGAGCGGGACGCTGGCCGACGCGAAGCGGCGGACCCCCGCCTTGTCGTCGAGCGCCGCCGCGAGCGCCCCCCCGAGGACGATGCCGGTGTCCTCGACGCTGTGGTGGGCGTCGACCTCGAGATCGCCCGAGGTGCGCACGACGAGGTCGATCTGCCCGTGGCGAGCCAGCTGGGCGAGCATGTGGTCGAAGAAGGGCAGGCCGGTCGCCACCTCGGCCTGACCGCTCCCGTCGAGGTCGAGCTCGACGTGGACCTCGCTCTCCTTCGTCGTCCGGTCGCGCACCGCTTTGCGTCCCGCCATCTCCCCTCCAGCCCTGCTAACCGAGCGCCTCGGCGAGCGCGGCGAGGAAGGCGTCGTCCTCGGCGGGCGTGCCAACGGTCACCCGGAGGCAGCCAGCCAGCCGCGGCCAACCGGAGACGTCCCGCACGAGCACCGAGCGCTCGAGCAGCCCCCGCCAGACCGCCTGGGCGTCGCGAGCGCCGACCTTGAACAGCACGAAGTTGGCGTCGGAGGGGTAGGGCTCGAGACCCAGGCGCAGGAGGCCCTCGACGAGCCGAGCCCGCTCTTCGACCAGCCGGGCGACCCGCTCGTGCATCGCGCCCTCGTAGCGGAGCGCGATCCGCCCCGCGAGCTGCTTGAGCGAGTCGAGGTGGTACGGGAGGGTGACCCGCCCGAGGGCCTCGATCACCGCCGGGTCCGCCAGCGCGTAGCCGAGCCGCAGCCCGGCTAGGGACCACGTCTTGGAGAAGGTCCTGACGACGACGAGGTTGGGGTGCCCGGCGAGCAGCTCGCACGCCGACCAGCTGGAGAACTGGCCGTAGGCCTCGTCGACGACCACCAGCCCCGGGGCGCTCTCGAGCACCCGCTCCACGGTCGTCCGCGGCTCGGCGCGCCCGGTCGGGTTGTTCGGCGAGCAGAGGAAGACGATCTCCGGGCTGGACGGCCCTCGCCGGGCCGCGTGCTCGAGGAGGCGCCCGAGCTCCCGCTCGCCGATCAGCATCTCGGCGTCGCGCTCGGCCTCGACGACCTCGGTCCCGGTGACCCGGGCGATGTGGGGGTGCAGGGCGTAGCTCGGCTCGAACACCGCGGCAGCCCGTCCCGGCCCCCCGTAGGCGAGACAGATGGACTGGAGGACCTCGTTCGAGCCGTTTGCGCAGTAGACGCGCTCGGGGGGCAGCGAGTGCAGCCGGCCGACCGCCTCCCGAAGGGCGAGCGCCTCGCGGTCGGGGTAGCGGTTGAGCGCGACGCCGCCGAGCTCCCGGCGCAGCTCCTCGAAGAACTCGCCCGGCGGCGGCTCCGGCGCCTCGTTGGCGTTGAGCCGGACCGCGACCTCCACCTGCGGCGAGTGGTAGCCGGGCAGCAGCGCGACGTCGCGGCGCGGCGCCAGGGGCGTCGCCGCCGGGACGCTCACGGGTCGCTCCAGCCCGGCGCGCCGACCCGGACCCGGACCGACTCGGCGTGGGCGGCGAGGCCCTCGGCGTCGGCAAGGGCGGCGACGTGCGGGGCGACCCGCTCGATCCCGGCCCGGTCGACCTGCACCGCGTGCACCCGGCGCAGGAAGTCCTCGACGCCGAGGACGCTCGCGAACCGGGCGCTGCCGAAGGTGGGCAGCACGTGGCTCGGACCCGCGAGGTAGTCGCCCACCGACGCCGGCGACAGCGGCCCGAGGAACACGGCACCCGCGTTGCGGACGAGCCGCAAGAGCGGCTCCGGGTCCTCGACGAGCAGCTCGAGGTGCTCTGGGGCGATCTCGTTGGCGACCCGCATCGCCTGCTGAGGGGAGTCGACCACCACGGCATGGCCGCCTCGCTCGAGGGTCGATCGCGTCTCGGCCTGCCGGGGGGAGCGCTCGAGGAGCCGCTCGACCTCCCCGGCGACCTCGTCGGCGAGCTTCTCGGACCAGGTCACGAGCCACGCCAGCCCGTCGGGGCCGTGCTCGGCCTGGACGATCACGTCGATCGCCGCGAACGCCGCCGGGCTCGAGCCGTCGGCGACGACGACCACCTCCGAGGGGCCGGCGAAGCTCGCCGGGACCCCGACGACGCCGCGCACCTCGGCCTGGGCGAGCGACACCCACTTGCTCCCCGGCCCGCAGACGACGTCTACGGGACGGATCGTCTCGGTGCCGTAGGCGAGCGCCGCGATCGCCTGCACGCCGCCGACCCGGAAGACCTCGTCGACGCCGGCAAGCGCCGCCGCGGCGAGGACCTCGTCCGGAAGCCTGCCGTCCGGCCCGGGCGGCACGCAGCAGGCGACGGAGCCCACCCCCGCGACCCGGGCGGGGATGGCGGTCATCAGCACCGTCGAGGGGTAGCGAGCCCGGCCTCCCGGCACATAGCACCCGGCGCGGGCCACGGGGATCTCGAGGAGCTCGACGGCGATCCCGCCGCGCTCGAAGCGGCTCGGGGGCGTGCCCCGGTGACGGTGGAAGGCCTCGATCGCGTCGTGCGCCTCGCACAGCGCCTCGCGCAGCGGCTCCGGAAGCCGATCGAGCGCCTGGTCGAGCTCGGGCACCGGCACGGCGATGTCATCGATCTCGGCGCCGTCGAACCGGCGCGTCAGCTCTCTGAGCGCGGAGTCGCCTCGGCGGCGCACCTCGGCGATGAGCGCCCGCACCTCCTCGACCGGGGCCTGGCCACCGAGGTCGGGCCGGGGAAGGCCGAGAGGCGCCGTGGCGGGGATGCCGCGCAGGTCGAGGCGGTTCAGCATCGGGCCGAAGCGTAGCCAAGGCCGAGACCGGCCCATCCCGAACCGGCTGGCGGTACGCTGCCGCATGGCCGAGACCCGGACCGAGCTGCCGGGCGGCAGCTCCGCCGCGGCGAGGACTCGGCGTCCCCTGGCCGAGACCAGGCGCCGACGGGAGGCTCGAGCCCGGGTGGTCGTCGAGCGCCTCGCCGAGCGCTATCCCGGCGACGCGGACGAGCTCTGCGCGCTCCGGCACCGCAATCCCTTCGAGCTGCTCGTCGCGACCATCCTCTCGGCCCAGTGCACCGACGAGCGCGTCAACCTCGTCACCCCGGAGCTGTTCCGGCGGTTCCCGACCGCGGCCGAGCTGGCAGCGGCCCAAGCGGCCGAGCTCGAGGAGCTCATCCGGCCGACCGGCTTCTTCCGCACCAAGTCGGCGAGCCTGCTCGGCATGGCCCGAGCGCTCGTCGAGGAGCACGGTGGCGAGGTCCCCAAGGAGCTCGACGCGCTCGTGCGGCTGCCGGGGGTCGGCAGGAAGACGGCCAACGTCGTCCTCTCCGTGGCCTTCGGCAAGCCCGGCCTGCCGGTCGACACCCACGTGGGCCGAGTCGCCAGGCGGCTCGGCCTCAGCGCGGAGGAGGACCCCGACAAGGTCGAGCGCGACCTGTGCGAGCTCCTCCCGCCGGAGGAATGGGGCACGCTGAGCCTTCGCCTGATCCTTCTCGGTCGCGAGGTCTGCGTCGCCCGCCGACCGCGTTGCGGCGAGTGCCCCCTCGCCGACATCTGCCCGTCGGCATCGGTCGCCGCCCCGCCCCCCGCCCGCCGGGGCACGACGCCCCGCCCAGGCCCGCGGGCGCGAGCGGGCCGGCAGCGGTAGCGTCTCGGCGGAGCCGGTTCCCGCCAGTCGGTTCCGACTGCGGCCCGGGCAGTTCCGCCGCCCGGGACGCACGGCGGCGGCGCCTCCGGGCGCCGCCGCCTCAGCGGCGCCTCGGTCTCGGCTCCGCCAGCCGCTCTACCCGGCGAGCCGCACCTGCCAGCGCCCGCTCCACGCCGAACAGCTCGACCGCGACATCGCCCTCGCGGGCGACCTGCGCCGCCTCTGCCATGGCGGTCACTCGGGCGGTCAGCTGAACGAGCTGGTCGGCGATCGAGGACAGCTCGGCGGCGCGCTCGGGCACGAGGACATCTTGGCCCATCGCGCCACCCGAGCGAGAGGCGAGGCGTGCCGGGCCGCAGGCTTCGGGCCGGCGAGGTGGTCTCCTCCAGCCGATCAAGAAGAGGGCGGCGGGCAGCGCCGGTACCCTCGGGGAGTGCACGCGATCGACGTCAAGCGCCGCATGGGGGAGGAGGACATCGGCGCCGTGGCCGCCCTGCTCCGGGCGGCAGAGCAGGCAGACGGCCACGCGCCGCTCGGCGAGCACAAGTGGATCGACCTCGTCGAGGGCGGGCGGGCCGGCTTCGCCGGCTTCGTGGCCCGGGCCTGCGGCTCCGACCGGTTGATCGGCTACGCCCAGCTGAGCCGGGGGCCGACCAGCTGGGCGGTCGAGTACGTCGTCCATCCGACGGCGCGCGGCTCGAGGCGTCACGTCGCCGGCGACCTGCTCGCCGCGGCGCTCGACGAGGTCGCCCGCGAAGGTGGGGGGCACGTCCACCTCTGGGTGCCGAGGCCCGGCCCCCTCGACGACGAGATCGCTGCCGAGGCGGGCCTCTCGAGAGGCCGGACCCTCTACCAGATGCGCCGGCGCCTCCCGCTCGAGCCCGACCTGGGGCGGCTGGAGCGGCCGCGCGTGAGAGCCTTCCGGGTCGGCCAGGACGAGCGGGCGTGGCTCGAGCTGAACGCTCGCGTCTTCTCCGACCATCCCGAGCAGGGCAGCTGGAGCGCCGACACGCTCGCCGACCGCGAGCGCCAGGCGTGGTTCGACCCGGCCGGCTTCCTGCTCCACGAGGGCGAGGCCGGCCTCGACGCCTTCTGCTGGACCAAGGTCCACGACGCCGACCCGTCCTTCGGCGAGGTCTACGTCCTCGGCGTCGAGCCGTCCCAGCACGGTCGGGGCCTCGGCCGGGGGGTGCTGCTCGCCGGCCTGGACCACCTCGAGCAGCTCGGCCTCGGGCTCGTCACCCTGTATGTCGACGCCGAGAGCGTCGGCGCGGTCCACCTCTACCGCGCGACCGGCTTCTCCGTCGACCACGCCGACCAGGCCTACGTCGGCGACGTCGCCGCCGCGCCCCGCGCCCAGGTCCGTTGAGCCGCTACGAGCTCACCCGAGCCGACCTCGCCCGGCTGCTCGAGGGCGCCCCGAGCTACCGCGTCGACCAGCTCTGGGAGGCGCTCTACGGTCGCTTCGAGGAGCCCGGGGGCGCGACGGGCCTGCCAAGGGTGCTGCGCGAGCGGCTCGCTGGCGAGCCGAGCCTCGCGCCCGCGCTCGAGCTCGTGGACGAGTCCCTCGCAGATGGCGGCGAGACGGTCAAGTGGCTGTTCGCCTGCTCGGGCTCCGCGAGGATCGAGACGGTGCTCATGCACCACCCTCGACGCTCGACGGTCTGCGTCTCCTCCCAGGCCGGCTGCGCGATGGGCTGCGCCTTCTGCGCCACGGGGCAGGCGGGCTTCCGCCGCCACCTCGGCGTCGGGGAGATCCTCGAGCAGGTCGTCCGCGCGGCCCGCGCGGCCCGCGACAGGGGGCGCCGCCTGGACCACGTCGTCGTCATGGGAATGGGCGAGCCGCTCGCCAACTACGACAACGTCCTCGAGGCCCTCCGGCGCGTCCGGCACGACGTGGGGATCGGCGCCCGGAGGCTCACCGTCTCGACGGTCGGGTTCGTCCCGGGCATCCGCCGGCTCGCACGTGAGCCGCTCCAGCTGAACCTCGCCGTGTCGCTGCACGCCGCCAACGACCCCCTGCGCGACCGGCTCGTCCCGCTCAACCGCCGCTACCCGCTCGGCCAGCTGATCGAGGCCTGCGAGGAGTACCTCGAGGCCACACGGCGCCGGATCTCCCTCGAGTGGGCCCTCATCGACGGGGTGAACGACCGGCCGGCAGATGCCGAGGAGCTCGCGGCGATCGCACGCCGGCTCAGGGCGCACGTCAACCTGATCCCGCTCAACCCGACGCCCGGCTTCCCGGCACCGGGCACGCCCGAGCAGGGCGTGCGGGCCTTCGCCGAGCGCCTCGGCAGCGCCGGCGTCAACGTCACGGTGCGCCGGACCCGCGGCCGGTCCATCGACGCCGCGTGCGGGCAGCTCGCGGCGCGCGCCTCCGGGGCGGCGCGGAGCTGACAGAATGGCGGCGTGGCACGCACGAGCCTCACCGAGCGCCGTTGGTTCCCCTCGCACCAGCCCCAGACCTTGCAGTTCGCCGTGGCGCTGCTCTATTGGAACGCCCTGCTCGGCCTCTTGTTCGCCCTGGTCGCCGGCGGGATCGGCCGCATCGGGCTCGTCCTCGTGGCGGCCGACGTGGCGGGGGGCTTCGGGATCGCCAACGAGCGGCGCTGGGGCTACTACCTCGCCGTGGTGGCAGCGATCGTCCCGCTCGCGATGCTGATCGCCTCCGGCCTCGCCGCGGGGGGCATCCTGACGCTGCTGTTCGAGATCGCCCTCGTCGCGCTGCTGCTCCACCCCCAGAGCCGGTCGTACTTCAAGACCTGGTTCCGCTGAGCGACGCCGGCCCGGGCGCCCCGGGCGAGCGCAGGACCTTGCTCGAGTCGGTCGCGAGCGGCGCCGAGCTGCCGACCGGCAGGGCCAAGGCGGAGATGGTCCGGCGCATGTTCGACACGATCGCGCCCCGCTACGACCTGCTCAATCGGCTGATGACGCTCGGGCTCGACCGGGGCTGGCGGCGGCGGGCGATCCGGATGCTCGATCTCGCGCCCGGCTCGCTCGTCCTCGACCTCGCCTGCGGCACCGCCGACCTCGCCCGCGAGCTCTCCCGCTCCGGCCAGCGGGCGGTCGGGGTCGACTCCTCCGGCGGGATGCTCGCCTCGGCCCGCGCCGGCGACGCCAGGCTCCTGCTCGCCGACGCCGGTGCGCTCCCGTTCCGCTCGGGCGCGCTCGACGGCGTCGTGAGCGGCTTCGCCCTGCGCAACCTCGCCGACCTGCCGGGCGTCCTCGCCGAGTGCGCGCGGGTGCTGCGCCCCGGCGGGCGCGTCGCCCTGCTCGAGGTCGACACCCCGACCTCCCCCCTGCTCGAGACCGCCCATCGGATCTGGATGCGCTCCGTCGTCCCCAGGCTCGGTGCGGCGCTGTCGGACCGGGCGGCCTACGACTACCTTCCACGGTCGGTGGCCTACCTTCCCCCCCGCGCCGAGCTCCTCGAGCTCCTCGAGCGCTCGGGATTTCGAGACGCCGCCCACCGGCCGCTGAGCGGAGGGATCGCACAGGTCGTCACGGCGACGCGCGCCGGGGGCGTGCCGCTTGGGCAACGGCGGCCGGCGGGCTCCGCCCGACAAGGGTGAGCACCCCCGGGACGGGCGCCGGAGGGCGCTATTTCCACCTGGCGCCGGTCGACGAACGCACCGCCGCCGCCGCCCGCCGCCACGCCTACACGTCCGGGAGGGTCATCGAGCGAGACGGCCGCTCGCTGTACGCCTGGGGCGAGGCAGCACGCCTCGTGCTGCCGCTTGGCACCGCCGATACGAAGGCGGTGGGCGAGATCGCCGACCAGCTCCAGGCGGTCCTCCCGCTCGACGGCCTCGAGGGCGAGCGCGCTCCGGGGCCGACGCGCTCGCCCCGCCCCTGGCCGGTCGCCGTCGGGGCGCTGGCCTTCGACCCGGCCGGCTGGTCCGAGCTCGTGGTCCCCCGAGTCGCGGTCTTGGTCGACGACGACGGGGCGAGGGCGATCGCCGTCGGGAGCCGGGAGGAGCTGGCGTCAGCCCGGCGCGCGTTCCCCTTCGCCGGCGGGCCGCCGCAGCACGGCCCGGCAGAGGCACCGGAACGCTTCGAGCTCGCCTCGGTGCGCTCCCACGAGGACTTCCGGCGCCGGGTCGGCCAGGCGCTCGAGGCGATCCGGTCGGGCCGGATCGACAAGGTCGTGCTGGCCCGTGAGGTCGTCGCCACCGCCAACCGGCCCTTCCGCCAGGAGCAGCTGCTCGAGCGGCTGCGCTCACTGCACCCGTCCTGCTGCACCTTCGCCGTCGACGGCTTCGTCGGCGCGAGCCCGGAGCTGCTCGTGCGACGACAGGGCCTCGAGGTCCTGTCCCAGCCCCTCGCCGGCACCGTGGCGCGAAGTGGCGACCCTGACGAGGACCGGCGCCTCGCCGGTGCGCTGCTCGGCTCGGAGAAGGAGCGGGCAGAGCACCGCGTCGTCGTCCAAGCGATCCTCGCGGGCCTCGGGCCGCTGTGCACCGGCCTCGACGTGCCCGAAGCCCCGCGCCTGCTCGCTCTGCGCAACGTGGCGCACCTCGCGACGCCCGTGCGCGGCACCCTCAGCACCTCGACCGGCGGCGCGCCGAGCGCCCTGGAGCTCGCCGCCGCATTGCACCCGACCCCGGCGGTCGGCGGATGGCCGCGAGAGGATGCCCTGGACTACCTGCGCAAGTCCGAGGAGATCGACAGGGGCCGCTACGCCGGGCCCGTCGGCTACGTCGGGGCCGACGGGGACGGCGAGTGGTGGATCGGGATCCGCAGCGCCATTGTGGAGGGGCGCCGGGCCAGGCTCCTCGCAGGGGTCGGGATCGTCGCTGGCTCCGATCCGGCCGCCGAACTGGCCGAGACCCAGCTCAAGCTGCAGGCGATGCTGGCCGCCGCCGTCAGGCCCTGACCCGGCGCCGCTCGAGGAGGCGCCTCGCGCCGTAGGCGGTGACGAGCCAGAGCGCCTCGGTCACCGTCCGGCCCGACATCTTGGAGCTGCCCTCGACGCGGTCAACGAAGCGGATCGGGACCTCGGCGATCCTGGCGCCCTCGAGGAGCGCTCGGTAGGTCATCTCGATCTGGAAGCCGTAGCCGTCGGCCCGCACCGAGCCGAGGTCCACCTTCTCGAGCACCCTCGCCGAGTAGACCCTGAACCCCGCCGTCGAGTCCTTGACGCCGAGGGCGAGCATGAAGTCGGCGTAGAGGTTGCCCCAGCGCGAGAGCAACTTCCGCGACCAGGACCAGTCCGGCGCGGACCCCCCCGGCACGTAGCGGGAGCCGATGGCGACGTCGAAGCCCTGCTCGAGGGGCGCGAGCAGCCTCGGGAGGTCGGCCGGGTCGTGGGAGAAGTCCGAGTCCATCTCGACGAAGGCCTCGTAGCCGCGACGAAGGCCCCAGGCGAACCCCGCTCGGTAGGCGGGGCCGAGCCCCTCCTTCGCCTGGCGGCTCAGCACCTCGACGCGACCCAGCTCGTCACCGACCTCGAGCGCGAGCTTCGCGGTGCCGTCGGGCGAGGAGTCGTCGACGACGAGGATGTCGGCCGCCGGGAGGCACTCGCGGACTCGGCGGAGCATCCGTTCGATGGTCGCGCTCTCGTTGTAGGTAGGCAGGACCACCAGGACGCGCATCCGCTGGAGACTACATTGCGCGCCCGGGCCCGCCGCCTCGGTCGGCCGGCGGCGCGTGTAAGCATGAGCGGGTGACGAAGCGTCGCAGCCTGCGCTCGATGGTCCCGGCGCCGCTGCGCCACAGCTTCGTCATCTTCGTCGTGCTGCTCCTGCTCGAGTACCTCGTCGTCCCCGAGCTCGTCGGGGCCAGCCGGCACCTGTCGCTCCTCACCCACATCCGCATCGGCTGGGTCGTCGCCGGTTTCCTCCTCGAGGCCGCCTCGCTGGTGTGCTACGCGCTGCTCTCCCGGGCCCTCCTGCCCGGCGGGCGGCCGGGCCTGTGGAAGATCCTCCGCATCGACCTCTCCGGGCTCGCGGTCAGCCACGTGCTGCCCGGGGGGAGCGCGCCGAGCGCCGGGCTCGGCTACCGGCTCCTCACGGCCAACGGGGTGCCCGGCGCCGACGCCGGCCTCGCCATGGCGACCCAGGGGATCGGCTCCGCGGTCGTGCTGAACGTCATGCTCTGGTGCGCGCTCGTGGTGTCGATCCCGATCGCCGGCTTCCATCCGATCTACGTCGTCGTTGCGCTGGTCGGCATGCTCGCCCTGCTCGCCGTGGCCGCCCTGGCCTGGTCGCTCACCCACGGCGAGGCCGGTGCAGTCCGGTTCGTGCGCGGCGTCGCCGAGCGCATCCCTCGGCTGCAGCCCGACCGGCTCGAGCGGCTCGTGCGCCAGCTCGGCACCTCGCTGCGCGGCCTCGCCGCCGACAGGGAGCTCGTGCGGCGCGCAGTTGGCTGGGCAGCGCTCAACTGGCTCTTCGACGCCGCCTCGCTGTGGTCCATGGTCGCCGCGTTCGGCACCTACGTCGACCCGGTCGAGCTGTTCGCCGCCTACGGCATCGCGAACGTGATCGGCGCCTTGCCGATCACCCCTGGGGGCCTCGGCACGATCGATGCCGCGGCTCCGGCCCTGCTCGTGAGCTTCGGCGTCACGCGCTCGCCGGCGACGCTCGCCGTCCTCGCCTGGCGCCTGTTCAACTTCTGGCTGCCGATCCCCATCGGCGCCGCGGCATACGTCAGCCTGCGCGCACCCCGCGGCTCGAGCCTCGCAGCCCGCCGGCGGGCACTTCGGCGCATGGCCTCGGAGGCGACGCCGACCGAGGAGACCCTCCCGGTGCCGGTCATCGCGGCCGCGCCGGGCGGGACTCAGGAAGGGCCCGACCTGCCTCGGTCGGGGTCGTAGGCGAGCCGGGCGAGCTCGACGAGGCGCTCCTCCACGACGCAGGTGAAGGTCCGCTCGAACAGCTCCTTCTTCCGCCGGATGTTCCACAGCTCGAGCTCGCCGTCGCCGTGGGCCTCGATGACGAGCTCGACCCGCCGCCTGTCGCCCTCCGGCGCCCCACCGCCTCCCTGCACGACAACGCCCACGCGCTCGACGAGCGAGGAGTGCGCCGAGTCGAGCGCGTCGGCAAGCCGGAGGATGGCGACGAGCGCCGTCACCTCGGCTCGGTCCTCGGCGCCGAGCGCCGCGAACGACTCGAAGCTCGCCTTCGGCGTGCCCCGGACGTGGTAGCGACCGAGCACGGAGAGCTTCGCCACCTCGGCCGGCGAGAACCCCCGCAACCCTCCGTTCTCGACGAGGTAGGCGGTGTGCCGGTCGTGCCCGGCCCGGCTGACGTGCTCGCCGATGTCGTGGAGCAACGCGCCGAGCTCGAGCAGCTCCCGGCTGTCCGGGCCCAGCCCGTGGAGCTCGACGGTCCCGTCGAAGAGCTCGACCGCGAGGTCGGCGACCTTGCGCGCGTGGCGCTGACGCCAGCTCGACCTCCTGCACAGTGCGAGCACCGAGGACCGGCGAAGGGCCCGCGGGTCGCCCAAGAGCTCGGCCGGGTCGTGTGCGCCGATCGCGTCGAGGACGATCCCCTCGCGAAGGGCCCACTCGCTCACGGTGAGCTCCGAGAGCCCGGTCGTGTCCATGAGGCCCTCGAGGACGGCGATCCCTGCCGGGAGCAGCTCCGCCCGCCGGGAGTCGCAGCCGGGCATGCGCGAGCGCTCTGCGACCGTGGAGGAGCGGACCCGGCGGGCGAGGGCGTCGACGTCTGAGCGGGTCACCGACAGCTGATTGACCCCCGCCGGGACCGCCCCCTCCCTGAGCGCGGAGGCCATCCTGGCGATCGCGGCGAACGTCCCGCTCGAGCCGACGAGCAGGCGCGGCTTCGACTCGACGAGCTCTCCGGCGACCCCGGAGAGCTCACGCGAGACCCGCTCGCTCAGTGCCGCACGCTCACGGCGGCTCGGCGGGTCGCCGCGCACGAGCTCGGCGGTCAGCCGTCCGACCCCGAGACGAAGGCTCGCCGCGAACGACAGCCCCGACCGGTCGCCGACCATCAGCTCGAGGCTGCCTCCGCCGAGATCGGCCGCGAGGGCGGGCCCGGGGTCGATGAGCACGCTCGAGCGGATGGCGGTGAAGATGAGCTCCGCCTCGCGCACGCCGTCGACGACCTGGACCTCGATGCCAGCCTCGGCACGGATGCGCTCGACGAGCTCGACCCCGTCCGCCGCCTCGCGCAAGGCCGCCGTGCCGACGGCCACGATCTCGTCGGCGCGCTGGGCGTCGGCGACGGCGCGGAAGGTCCGGACGACCTCGACGGCCCGCTTCCTCGCCGCCTCGCCGATCGAGCCGGTGAGCGCGACCAGGTCCCCCAGGCGGAGCATCTCGCGCTCGGTCGCGAGCGGCACGAAGCTCCCGTCGAGGCGAGCCTCCACCACGAGCAGGTGGAAGGAGTTGCTGCCAAGGTCGAGAGCGGCGATGCGCACGGGCGCCGGCTCAGACCGCCCGCTCGGCGCCCCGCCGGCGGCGGGAGCGCTCGAGGGCGATCTCCTGCAGCGCCACCTGGGCGTTCACCCCCCTGGTCGCCGGCACCCGCCGCCAGGACCCTGATGCGTCGAGCTCCCAGGCGTGGGTGTCGTCGGCAAGCACGAGCGCGAGCACCTCCTCCAACCGGGCGCACAGCTCGGGGTCGCGCACCGGCAGGAGCGCCTCGATCCGGCGGTCGAGGTTGCGCTCCATGAGGTCGGCGGACCCGATGTAGAAGCGGGGCGCCTCCGCGCCGAAGCGGTAGATGCGCGAGTGCTCGAGATAGCGCCCGACGACCGAGCGGACCGACACGCGATCGGAGAGCCCCTCCACACCAGGGCGCAGCGAGCACACGCCGCGCACGACGAGGTCGACCTGCACGCCCTTCTGGGAAGCGAGGTAGAGGGCGTCGATGACCTCGGGGTCGGTGAGCCCGTTGACCTTGATCGTGATGCGGCCCTTCGGTCCGGCCGCCGTCTCGGCCGCGATCTCCTCGAGGACCCAGGGTCGCAACCTCTCGGGAGCGAGCACGAGCGCCCGGGAACGGGTGGCACGGGAGAACCCGGTGAGGTGGTTGAAGAGGTCGGTGAGGTCCGCGCCGATGTCCTCGTCCGCCGTGAGCACGCCGATGTCCTCGTAGACCCTGGCCGTGTCGGAGTTGTAGTTGCCGGTCCCCACGTGGCAGTAGCGGCGGATGCCGTCCTCCTCGCGCCGGACGACGAGCGCCGTCTTCGAGTGCGTCTTCAGGCCGACCACGCCGTAGACGACGTGGACGCCCGCCTGCTCGAGCTGGCGAGCCCAGACGATGTTGCGCTGCTCGTCGAAGCGCGCCTTCAGCTCCACGAGCGCCGCGACCTGCTTGCCCGCCTCGGCGGCGCGCGCGAGCGCCGAGACGAAGCGGGCGTCCCCCGAAGTCCGGTAGAGCGTCTGCTTGATCGCGAGCACGTCCGGGTCCGCGGCGGCCTGGGAGACGAACGCCTCTACGGAGGTCGCGAAGGAGTCGTAGGGGTGCTGCACGAGGATGTCCCGCTCGCGGATGCGCGCGAAGAGGTCGACCGGCTCGTCCCCCAGCGGGGCGAGCCTCGGCTGGGTCGTCGGGATGAAAGGCGGCTCGTGGAGGTCCGGACGGTCGATCGCGACGAGCTGCCAGAGCTGGCCGAGGTCGAGCGGCGCCGGGGAACGGTAGACGTCCTCGGGGCCGAGCTCCAGCTCGAGGAGCAGGATCTCGAGCACCTCCGGGTCGATGTGCTCGTCGACCTCCAGGCGGACCGCTCGCCCGAAGCGGCGACGGCGCAGCTCCACCTCGACGGCTTCGAGCAGGTCGTCCGCCTCGTCCTCGTCGAGCTCGAGATCCGCGTTCCGGGTCACCCGGAAGGCATGGACCGCGCCGACGGACATCTCGGGGAAGAGCTGGTCGAGGTGGGCGGCGATGACCTCTTCGAGCAGCACGAGCCGGTCCGACTCGCCGAGACGGACGAAACGGGGCAGCAGCGGGGGGACCTTCACCCGGGCGAAGCGACGCTCGGAGGTGACGGGGTCGGCGACCACGACGGCGAGGTTGAGCGAGAGGTTCGAGATATAGGGGAAGGGGTGGCCGGGGTCGACGGCGAGGGGGGTGAGCACCGGGAAGATGTCCCGGTCGAAGATCGCCGCCAGCTCCTCCCGGCCGGGCTCGTCGAGCTCGTCGTGGTGCACGATGCCGATGCCCGCGGCGGCAAGCGCCGGTACGAGGGCATCGAGGTACATCCTCGAGGCCCGCTCGACCAGCCCCGTCGCCCGGCTCCTCACGGCTCTCAGCTGCTCGCCCACCGTCCGGCCGTCGGGCGAGCGCTGCCTCAGGCCGGCCGCGTGCTGGTCCTTCAAGCCTGCCACCCGCACCTGGAAGAACTCGTCCGTGCCCGTCGACCAGATGGCGAGGAACTTCGCCCGCTCGAGGAGCGGGGTGGCGGGCTCTCCCGCGAGGTCGAGCACCCTCGAGGCGAAGTCGAGCCAGGAGAGCTCGCGGTTGAGGAAGCGCTCGGGCCCGAACGTCGAGGGCGGTCGCACGGACCCCTCCGGACGGCCGGCGTCGGGGGCGAGCGCGGCCAGGCCACCCCCTTCCTCGTGCTCCACCGGGACCTCGAGCAGGGAGGCCTGCCCGGGCGCGCCCCGGCGGGCCCCCGCTGGGGCCAGGCTGCCTGACGTCGCGTCGCCTCCCACGCGGCCAACGCTACCGGGCACCCGCCCGGCTCCCCGCCGGCACGCGCCGGCGACGGTAGCGTGGCGGCGTGACCCTCGGAGGGCTGACTCGCGGGCTCGGTCCCCGCAAGGACGGCTTCGGCGCGCCCTCCACGATCCTCGGACGCTGGTCGTCCTTCCTCCACGCGGGCACTTGGCCCCGCACCGCGTGGGCGGCGTCGCGCAGGCGCAGCGAGCTCGGCCTGCTGCTCGTCGGGGGCCTGGTCGTCCTGCTCGCGACGCTGCTCGAGTCGCTCGCGCTGAGCGGCGCGCTGCCGGACAACTCGGTACAGATCATCGTCGCCGTCATTGGGATCGCCCTGTTCGTCCAGCTCGTCGACCGCCGCCTCGCGCCAGACGCCGACCCCGTCGTCATGCCCGTCGCGCTGGTGCTGAACGGGATCGGCTACGTGATGATCGAGGCCCTCGACCCCCACGAAGCCGGCCAGCAGCTCGGCTGGATCGCGATCGGGCTCGTGGCCTACGCCGTCGTGCTGTTCGCACTTCGGCGGTCACGCGACCTCGAGCGCTACCGCTACCTCCTGCTCGGGCTCGCACTGCTCATGCTCGTCGCGCCCCTGCTCCCGGTTCTCGGCCGGAGCCCCGCGGACCAGAACGCCTACGGCGCGAAGCTGTGGGTCTCGTTCCACTCGATCTCCTTCCAGCCGGTGGAGATCGCGAAGCTCCTGCTCGTGCTCTTCTTCGCCTCCTACTTCGTCGAGAAGCGCGAGCTGCTCACGACACCGACGCGCCGGGTCGGCGACCACCTGCTCCCCGACCTCCGGGCGTTCGGGCCGGTCGCCGTCGCATGGGTGATCTCGCTCCTCGTGATCCTCGCCGAGCGCGACGTCGGCTTCTCCCTGCTGCTGTTCGCGGTGTTCCTCGCCCTGCTGTGGGTCACGACCGGGCGCTGGACCTACGTCGTCGCCGGCTTCGTGCTCTTCGCCGCCGGGGCCTTCCTCGCCTCCCACCTCCTCGGCCAGGTGAGCCAGCGGATCAGCGTCTGGCTGGACCCCTGGGCGCACCCGCTCGGCGCCGGCTACCAACCGGTCCAAGGCGAGCTCGCCTTCGGGCGTGGCGGGCTCTGGGGCACCGGGCTCGGTCTCGGTCTCGTGCAGCAGCCGGGCGTGCTGCCGATCGCCACGAGCGACTACATCTTCTCGGCGATCGGCGAGGAGCTCGGGCTCGCCGGGACGACGGCCGTGCTCGTCGGCTACGCCCTTCTCGTTGGCGCGGGCCTACGCGCGGCGCTCCGGGCGCGATCGGAGTTCGCCAAGTTGGCGGCGATCGGGCTCACCGTGACCCTCGGCTTCCAGGCCCTGATCATCATGGCCGGGCCGACGCGCCTCCTGCCGGACACGGGGATGACGCTCCCGTTCGTCTCCTATGGCGGGTCGTCGCTCGTGGCCAACTACATCCTCCTCGCCCTGCTGATGCGCATCTCCGACGAGGGCAGCAAGGCGAGCGAGGCGTCCTGGCGGACCTAGGCGGCCCGCCGGCCCACACAGCCGGAGCGTGCCGGCCTAGTGGCCCGGGGGGAGCTCCCCGGCCTCGTCGAGCACTTCGGGGGCGACCACGATCGGGGCCCCGAGCTGTTGGCGCAGCGCCAGCGCGATGCCGTCGGAGGGGCGGCAGGCGAGGGTCCGTGTCCCCCAGGGACCGGAGAGGACGAGCTCGGCGCTGAACGAGGTCTTGTGGACCTCGGTCACCCGCACGTGCTCGAGACTGAGGCCGAAGGCCTCGAGCGCGGACACGAACAGCTCGTGGGTGAGCGGCCTCGGCGTCGGGATGCGCCGCGCCGCGTAGGCGATCGCGACGCCCTCGGCCTGGCCGACGGGGATCTTGAGGCGCCGCTTCGGCGGGTCGACCTCCTCGAGGACGACGACGGGGTTGGTGCTCGGGAGCTCGACGCGCACTTCGACGAAGTCGACCTGCACGAAGCCGAGCAGTTCGTCCTCGCCGGTCCCCGCGAGGGCACCGGTCTCGCCCTCCTCGAACCGCCCCTGCCCGGCCGCGTCCTCCTCCGCCTCCCCGGCCCCGACCTGCCCGGCCAGGTCCACCTCCGCCCCCCCGGCCTCGGCCTGCTCAGCCACGGCGGCCGCCTCGCCTGCCTCGCTCATCACCGGTAGCGGTGACGCCGCATCTCGACGTTGAGCACGACGCCCACCGAGGTGAAGAACACGACGATCGCGGACCCCCCGTAGGAGATGAACGGGAGCGGGATCCCCGTTACGGGCATCAGGCCGATGTTCATCCCGATGTTCTGGAACACCGAGAAGGCGAGGAAGGCCATCACGCCGACGCACAGCAGCCGGCCCACCGGCTCCCTCACCGCCTGGGCGGCGCGCAGCATCCGCAGGACGATCACCAGGTACAGGCCGATGATCGCCGCCGAGCCGACGAAGCCGAGCTGCTCGCCGACCGTCGCGAAGATGAAGTCGGTGGACTGCTCCGGCACGTAGTTCAGGTTCGTGTACAGGCCGTCGAACAGCCCCGTCCCCTTGAGCCCGCCCGAGCCGATCGCCTGCTTGGCGAGGTCCTCCTGGTAGTTGTCGCTCATCGCGCCCGAGCTCGGGTGAAGGAAGCTCGTGAGCCGCTGCAGCTGGCTCGCGTGGACGAGGTGCAGCTCGACCCCGGCGAAGAACGCGAGCCCGCCGAGGGCGAGCAGCAGCAGCAGGTGGCGGACCTTGACCCCGGCGACCACGAGCATCGCCAGCACCACGACCAGGAGCACGCCCGCCGTGCCGAGGTCGGGCTGCTTGACGATGAGCAACCCGACGACGGCGGTGAGCCCGAGCGGTGCCAAGAGACGGCGCAGCCGGAGATCCGCGCGCCCGCCGAGGCTCACCGCGAGCAGGCCGATCACCGCCAGCACTGCGAACTCCGACGGTTGGACCTGCACCGGCCCGAGGCTGATCCAACGCTGCGCGACGCCGGCGGACACCGCACCGGTCCCCGCCGCGACCGAGCGCCCCACGGCGAGCACGGCGAGCAGCAGCAAGAGCACCGCCCCGTAGAGGAGGCCGGCCCAGTGGGCGATCCTCCGGAAGTCGACGGCGGCGACCACGACCATGACGAGAAAGCCGACGACGCAGAACACGAGCTGCCGCTTCGCGTAGTAGGTGGGCTCGAGGGGGAAGTCTCCCCTGGTCGCGGCGTAGACCACCACGACGCCGAGCGCGGCGAGCGACAAGGTCGCGGCGACCAGCACGATGTCGACGTGGCGGAGCAGGACGAGCGCGGAGCGCTCCTCGCGACGGGTGCGCAGGCCCGCGCCCCGGTCCAGTACGTGGGCGGCCACGACGCCCAAGGCTAGTTTCCGACCGACGGGACAGCTTCGCGAGCCGCGCCCCACATCACCTCGAGCGGCGCGACCTCGCCGGTCCACAGCTCGAACTGGAGGGCGGCCTGGCGGACGAGCATTCCGAGCCCGTTGCGCGCTGCCGCGCCGGCGTTGCGGGCGGCGTCGAGGAACGGCGTCGTCGACGGCAAGTAGACGAGGTCGACGGCGAGCTGGCCCGGGCCGAGCAGCTCGCCGCCCGAGGTGCCCTCTTCGCGCCGCTCCCGCTCGAGGCCCTCCTGCCCTCCCGCGGGCAGGCGGCCGGGCTCGAGGTCGGCCATCCCCGACGGCGTCGCCTTGACGACGAGCTCCGCGCCGGCGAGGTCGGCCGGCGTGCCGACCCGGCCGGCGCGACCGGCGAGGGCCGCCGCCCGCTCGGCGCGTTCGGGAGTCCTGTTCACGACCACGACCTCGGCCGCGCCAGCCCCCGCGAGCGCCAGGACGACGGCTCGGGCCGCACCCCCGCCGCCGAGGACCAGGCAGCGCCGTCCCTTCGGGTCGAAGCCGGCGCCTTCGACGAGGTCGGCGAGCAACCCGGCGCCGTCGGTCGACTCGGCGACCGCGAGGCCGTCGCGGACGACGACGGTGTTCGCCGCACCGAGCCGCTCGACGACCGGCGAGCGCCGGTCCGCCGCGAGCGCGATCGCCTCCTTGTGGGGCATCGTCACCGACAGTCCTCGCACCCCGAGCGCCTTCGCCCCGGCGAGCGCCTCCGCCGCCCGGTGCCGCTCGACCGGGAAGGCGACGTAGACCCAGTCCAGACCGAGGGCGGCGAAGGCGGCGTTGTGGATGACGGGAGAGAGCGAGTGGCGGACCGGGTCGCCGATGACGCCGGCGACCTCGGTGCTCGCGGTCGGCGGCCGGCTCACCGTGCGGGCCTGCGCCGGTCGATCCAGGCCTGGAGGATCAACGCCGCCGCCGCGTCGTCGACCCGCCGCCTGGCCCGCCGTCCCCCCGAGCCGGCCGGCGAGGCCCCCTGCGGGCGACAGTGCCGCCCGCGGCCTCGACGAGCCGCCTCGGCGAGCCGCCTCGTCGCCTCGACCGTCGTCAGCCGCTCGTCGACGGTCTCCACCTGGACCCCGAGCGCCTGGGCGAGCCGGTCGGCCTCCTCGAGCGCGGCGCGGGCGGCGGGGCCCACCCTCCCGTCCATGCCGATCGGCACGCCGACGACGACGGTCGTGGCCCCGGACGAGGCCAAGAGCGAGGCGATGGCCCGATCGTCCTCTCCCCGGTCGCGTCCCCGTTCCAGCACGACGAGCGGCGTGGCGAGGCGGCGGGCCGAGTCCGACACCGCGACTCCGATCCGCCGCTCGCCGAGGTCGAGCCCGAGCGCCGGACCAGGAGGCAGACCCATGCGAGCTAGCCCGCCTCGAGCGCCGAGCGCAGGAGCGCGAGGGCCTCCTCGACGCGTCCCACGTCGCGGCCACCCGCCGTGGCGAGCTCCTCGCTGCCGCCGCCGCCACCGCCGACGGCTCGGGCAGCCTCGGCGACCAGGCTCCTCGCGTCGAGGCCCGATCCCCTCCGAGACGCCGCCACCAGAGCGACCCTGCCCGGGCCGCTGACGCCGACGAAGGCCACCGCCTCCACGCCGTCCTGGTCGCGCACCGCGAGCGCGAGCTCGCGCAGCTGGCCGGCGTCGAGCCCGTCGAGCCGGTCGGCGATCCTCGCCGCGCGAAACCGCTCGACGACCGCCCGGGCCTCGTCCTTCACGCGCGACGCTCGCAGCACCCTCGCCTCGTCCTCGAGCTCTCGCTCGCGCTCGAGGTGGCGCAGCAGGGTGGGCTCGAGCTCGGAGGCGGAGGTCCGCAGCCTCGCGGCGAGGAGCTCGAGCGTCGCCTCCTGGGCGCGGATGCGCTCCAGCGAGGCCTCGCCGGTCGTCGCCTCGATCCGGCGCGTGTTGGCGCCGATCGAGGACTCCGAGACGATCCTCAGGGGTCCGATCATCCCGAGCGCGTGCACGTGGGTCCCGCCACAGAGCTCGACGGAGGCGGCTCCAGCCTCCACCACCCGCACGACCTCGCCGTACTTCTCGCCGAAGAACGCGACGGCCCCGGAGCGCTCGGCCTCGACCTTGGAGGTCTCGTAGACCCGGACGGGCTCGTCACGAAGGATCGCCGAGTTGACGAGGTCGTCCACCCGGGCGAGCTCTTCGCGAGTCAGCGCCGCGAAATGGCTGAAGTCGAAGCGGAGGCGGTCGGGGGCGACCAGGGACCCCTGCTGCTGGACGTGCTTGCCGAGCACCTCCCTGAGCGCCCAGTGGAGCAGGTGCGTCCCGGTGTGGTTCCTGCGGATCGCGTCCCTCCGGGCGGCGTCGACCGCGGCGCCGACCTCCTCCCCCGGCTCGAGGCCGCCCTCGGTGAGGTAGCCGGCGTGCACCACGACCCCTTCCGCCGAGCGGGTGGTGTCGAGCACGCGCATGCGCCCCGAGGCGGACTCGATGACCCCGGTGTCGCCGACCTGGCCACCCCCCTCCGGGTAGAAGGGGGTCGTGTCGAGCACCACGTCGACGAGCTCGGCACCGGCGGGCGGGGCCTCGCCTTCGGCGCTGCGCAGCCGGGCACCCTCAAGACGTCGCTCCACGGCGAGGACCCTGCCCTCGGCCGTCGTCGCCTCGTAGCCGACGAAGCGGGTCGGCCCGAACTCCTCGAGGACCTCCCGCCAGGTCCCCGCCGACGAGCCCCGGCCCTCCTCCGCCCGGGCCGCGCGGCGGGCGCGCTCACGCTGGCCGGCCATGGCGGCGTCGAAGCCGGCACGGTCGACCTCGACCCCTCGCTCGCGGGCGAGCTCCACGGTGAGGTCGATCGGGAACCCGTAGGTGTCGTGGAGCTTGAAGGCCACCTCGCCGGCGAGGCTGCCCGAGCCGCTCTCGAGCTCGGCGTCGAGCAGCTCGCTCCCCACCCGAAGCGTGCGCAGGAAGGCCTCCTCCTCGTGGGCCACGACGACCTCGACGAGGCCGCGGTCGTGGGCGAGCTTCGGATAGGCCTCGCCCATCACCTCGGCGACCGCCGCGACGAGCGGCGGCGCGGCGAGCGTGGAGGCGCCGAGGCGACGGGCGCGCAGCACGGCGCGGCGGATGAGGCGGCGGAGCACGTAGCCCCTTCCCTCGTTGGAGGGGAAGACGCCGTCGGAGACGAGGAAGGCGGCGGAGCGTGCATGGTCGGCGAGGATCCTGAGCGCCACGTCCGCCTCGGCGTCCTCGCCGTAGCGGCGCCCGCAGACCGACTCGGCGCGGGCGATCACGGGACGCAGCACGTCGGTCTCCCAGACCGAGGGCACGCCCTGCAGCACCGCGAGCAGCCGCTCCATCCCGGCGCCGGTGTCGATGTTCGGCCTCGGCAGCGGCGCGAGGGAGCCGTCCTGCTGCCGGTCGTACTGGGTGAAGACGAGGTTCCAGACCTCTACGAAGCGCTCCTCGCCGCCCGAGGAGGGACCGCCGGGCGCGCCGTAGGCCTCGCCCCGGTCGAAGTAGACCTCCGAGCACGGCCCGCAGGGACCGGTCTCGCCCATCTCCCAGAAGTTGTCCTCACCCATGCGCTGGACTCGCCCGGCCGGCACGCCGACCTCCCCGGTCCAGATGCGCTCGGCCTCGTCGTCCTCCTCGTGGACCGTGACCCACAGCCGCTCGGGCTCGAGCCCGAGCTCGCCGGTGAGCAGGTCCCAGGCGAAGCGGATGGCCTCGCGCTTGAAGTAGTCGCCCCAGCTGAAGTTCCCGAGCATCTCGAAGAACGTGAGGTGGCGCGACGTCCTGCCGATCAGCTCGATGTCGTCGTGCTTGCCCCTGATGCGCACGCAGCGCTGGATCGTCGTCGCCCGCGAGTACGGAGGCGTCTCCTCCCCGAGGAAGTACGGGATGAACTGGTTCATCCCGGCGTTCGTGAACAGCGGGGCCCGCGGGTGGTGGGGGATCAGCCCCGCGGAGGGCACGGCGACGTGGCCACGCTCGACGAAAAAGCGCGTGAACGCGCTGCGCAGCTCCCCGGCCCCGATCGCCATCCCGCCAAGCCCTCCTGTCCCCGACTCCCCGCGGCCGGCCGCCCGAGCGGCTCGCCGCCGGACGTCCTACTAGCCCGACGCCGAGCCGCCGGGCCCGAGCTCGGCTCCCGACGCCCTCAGGCGTGCCAGGCGCTCCGCCACCTCGGCCTCGGCACCGTGGCGGGACGGTTCGTAGTAGCGCGTGCCGGCCAGCTCCTCGGGCAGGTACCGAGCCTCGACCCAGCCCCTCGGGTCGTCGTGAGGATACTCGTAGCCGGTCCCGTGCCCGAGCGACGCCGCGCCCTGGTAGTGGGCGTCGCGGAGGCTCGCCGGGACCGCGCCGAGGGGCTTGGAGGCGACGTCCTCCTGGGCCCGCCAGAGCGCGACCGCCGTCCGGTTGGACTTCGGGGCACAGGCCAGGTGGACGACCGCCTGCGCGAGGTTGAGGGCGGCCTCCGGCAGCCCGACCCGCTCGAGCGCGCTCGCCGCCGCCTCGGCGACGAGCAGCGACGTGGGGTCCGCCATGCCGATGTCCTCGCTCGCGAGGATCACCAGCCGGCGAGCGACGAAGCGGGGGTCCTCCCCCGCCGCGAGCAGGCGCGCCAGCCAGTAGACCCCGGCGTCGGCGTCCGAGCCACGGATCGACTTGATGAGCGCCGACGCGATGTCGTAGTGCTCGTCACGCCCGTGGCGCAGCGCCCTCGTCGTGCGAGCCGCCTCGGCGTGCTCGATCGTCACGTGGGGCGGCCCGGGCGCGCCGGAGCCCCGGGCGAGCGCCAGCGCGACCTCGACCGTCGTCAGCAGGGCCCGAGCGTCGCCCTCGGCGAGGTCGACGCAGGCAGAGAGCGCGTCGGGATCGACCGTCGCCCCCTCCGCCGCGGCGGCACGGTTCGCGAGCGCCGCCAGGTCCTCCCTCGAGAGCGGCTCGAAGCGCCACAGGGTCGAGCGTGACAGCAACGGCCCGTTGAGCGAGAAGAAGGGGTTCTCCGTCGTGGCGCCGAGGAGCACGACCGTGCCGTCCTCGACCCCCGGCAGGAGCGCGTCCTGCTGGGAACGGCTGAAGCGGTGGATCTCGTCGAGGAACAGGATCGTGCCCCTACCCTCGGCGCCGAGCCGGCGGCGCGACTCGTCGAGGACCGCCCGCACCTCGGCGACCCCGGCGCTCACCGCCGACAGCTGCACGAAGGCCTTCTCGGTCCTCGCCGCGGCAAGACGGGCGACGGTCGTCTTCCCCGACCCGGGCGGTCCGAAGAAGACGGCGGAGGAGAGGCGGTCCTGCTCGATCAGCACCCTGAGCGGCGCCCCGGGCCCGAGGAGGTGCCGCTGGCCGACGACCTCGTCGAGGCTGCGAGGCCGCATCCTCGCGGCCAGCGGCGCCCGGCGGGCGAGCTCTACGTCGGCGGCGGCGTCGAAGAGGTCGGGCCCCCTCCTGCCCCGGGTGGTCACCCCACGATCTTGATGCCGAGCTCGGCGAGCTGGCGCGCGCCGAGCGGACCCGGCGCCCCGGTCATGGGATCGGCGCCGGACTGGGTCTTCGGGAACGCGATGACCTCCCTGATGTTCTCCTCGCCCGCAAGGAGCGCGACCAGGCGGTCGATGCCGAAGGCGAAACCCCCGTGGGGCGGCGCGCCGTACCGGAACGCGCCGAGGAGGAACCCGAAGCGCGCCTCGACCTCGTCGTCCCCCATGCCCAAGGCCGAGAAGACCCGGCGCTGCACGTCGGCCCTGTGGATCCGGATGCTCCCCGAGCCGAGCTCCCAGCCGTTGAGGACGAGGTCGTAGGAGAGGGCTCGGACGGCGAGCGGGTCGGTCTCGAGCAGCTCGAGGTCCTCGGGGTTCGGCATCGTGAAGGGATGGTGCGCCGCCTGGGGCCGCCCCAGCTCGTCGACGCCGTCGAAGAGCGGGAAGTCGACGATCCAGGCGAAGCGCAGGCCGCCGGTCCCGACGGCGGGTCGGGCGAGGTCGAGACGGAGCTGGCCGAGCACCTCGCAGGAGCGGCGGTGCTCGCCGGCGACGAGCAGCACGAGATCGCCGGCGGCGGCGCCGCAGGCGGCGAGGACGCCGGAGCGCTCGCCATGGGACAGGTACTTGCCGACGGGCGAGTCGACCTCGAGCGCCCCGGGCCCGTCGCCGGGGACGACCCGCATCCAGACGAGGCCGGCGGCGCCAAGCGCCTTCGCCCGTTCGACCAGCGAGTCGAGCCGAGCACGCCCGGTCGAGGCCCCACCCGGGTGCACGATCGCCTTGACGCTCGCCGCCCTGAGCGCCTTCAGCTCGCTCGCCCTGAGCACGCCGGAGACGTCGGTGATCTCCATGCCAAAGCGCAGGTCGGGCTTGTCCGAGCCGTAGCGGGCGATCGCCTCCGCCCAGGTCATCTGGTCGAACTCCGGCGGCCGCTGGCCCGTGACCGCCTCTGCCGCCTCCTTCACGGCCTCGGTCACGAACGCCCGGACGTCGGTCTCCCCGACGAAGGAGGCCTCGAGGTCGAGCTGGGTGAACTCGAACTGGCGGTCGGCCCGCAGGTCCTCGTCCCTCAGGCAGCGGGCGATCTGGTAGTAGCGGTCGACTCCGCCCACCATCGAGAGCTGCTTCGCTATCTGCGGGCTCTGCGGTAGGGCATAGAAGCTGCCGTGCTGCAGTCGCGACGGCACGACGAACTCTCTCGCTCCCTCGGGCGTCGGGGTCCACAGCAGCGGCGTCTCGATCTCGACGAAGCCGAGCCGCTCCATCGCCCTCCTGAGGGCCGAGTTGACCGAGGCGCGCAGCCTCAGGTTGCGCTGCATCCGAGCGCTGCGCAGGTCCACGTAGCGGTACTTGAGGCGCACGGCCTCGTCGACCTCGGCGTGGCCGTCGAGCACGAACGGCGGCGGCTCGGCCGCATTGAGCACCTCGAGCTTGCAGTCGGCGAGCTCCACCTCGCCGGTCGAGAGCGAGGGGTTCGCCGTGCCCTCCGGCCGCAGCCTCACCGTCCCGCTCACCTTGACGACGTGCTCCGGTCGGGCGGCGTCGGCGCGGGCGACCACGCACTGCACGACGCCGGTGTGGTCCCGCACGTCGAGGAAGGCGAGATGCTCGCCGTGCTCCCTCCGGCGCGCGACCCAGCCGCAGACCGACACCTCCCTCCCGGCGTCGGCCGCGCGCAGCGTGCCGCAGTAGCTCGTCCGCATCCCCGCCGGCCTCGGATCTGTCATCGCAACCAGCCTGACACGGCGGCGAGGAGGTCCTGCCGGCCCACTCGGCGCTGCTCGGCGCCGGGGCCCTCGGCCGCGTCGGCTTCGCCCGGGCCGGCCACCGAGTCGCGGCGAAGGCTCCTCAGCGTCACCGTCCCCGTCGCCTCCTCGTCGGGCCCGACGATCACCGCGAGGCGCGCGCCCGAACGGTCGGCCTGGCGCAGCTGGGCCTTGAGCGACCGGTCGTCGAAGGCACGGGTCGTGGAGACCCCCGCGCGGCGCAGCTCGTCGGCGAGGAGCGTGGCCGCGCGCCCGCCCAGGAGGTCGACGACGAAGACCTGCGGCACGCCGGTGCCCAGGTCGGCCAGCTCCTCGGCCTCGCAGGCGAGCAGGATGCGCTCGACGCCCGTCCCGAAGCCGATCCCGGGCGTGGGCGGCCCGCCGAGCGCTTCGGCCAGCCCGTCGTAGCGGCCTCCCCCACCGAGGCCGTTCTGCGCCGAGTCGAGCGCAGTCGCCGCGAACTCGAAGGTGGTGCGCGTGTAGTAATCGAGACCCCTCACGAGCGTGTGGTCGTGCCGCCAGGGGATGCCAAGGGCGTCGAGCCCGCTCGTCACCCGCCCGAAGTGGTCCCGGCACGGTCCGCACAGCGCGTCGGCGAGCCTCGGCGCAGCTTCGGCGACGAGCCGGCACTCTGGCTTCTTGCAGTCGAGGACCCTGAGAGGGTTGCGGGAGTAGCGCAGGCGGTGCTCGGCGCACAGCTCGGCGCTTCGTGACTCGAGGTAGCCGGCGAGCAGGGCCCGGTAGGCGGGCATGCACGCGCCGTCGCCCATCGAGCTCAGCTTCAGCTCGAGGCGCCTCAGCCCGAGCGCGCGGTAGAAGGTGGCGAGCAGCCCGATCACCTCGACGTCGAGCTCGGGGTCCGCCGAGCCGAGCGCCTCCGCACCGAGCTGGTGGTGCTGCCGGTAGCGGCCGGCCTGGGGGTGCTCGTAGCGGAACGCGGGCGTCAGGTACCAGCACCGCCACGGCAGAGGCGGCCGGTGCTGGACGTAGGCCCGCACCACCGAGGCGGTCCCCTCGGGGCGCAGCGCGAGCGACCTCCCGCCTTTGTCCTCGAAGACGTACATCTCCTTCGTGACGACCTCGGACTCCTCGCCGACCCCTCGACGGAAGACCCCGACGTCTTCGAACATCGGGCTGACCACGAGCTCGTAGCCGAACAGTCCCACGGTCCGCCCGAAGCGGGAGACGACGGCCGCGAAGCGTGCGCCCTCTTCCCCGAGCACATCCCGGGTGCCGATCGGCGCCTTGAAGGCGCTCACCTCGAGGCGAGCTGCCTGGCCCCGCCCCTGCCCGGCAGGATCCGGTAGGCGTCGTAGACGCCCTCCAGCTGGCGGATCGCCCCGAGCAGCGAGTCGAGGTGCGCCGCGTCGGCGAGCTCGCACTCGAAGCGCATGCGCGCGACCCTATCCGCGCCCGACTGGGAGGAGGAGGAGAGGATCGTGACGTGGTGCTCGGCGAGCACGTGCGCGACGTCGGCGAGCAGCTGGGAGCGGTCAAGGCTCTTGATCTCGATGGCGGCGACGAACACGCCCGTCCTGTCGGCGTCCCACTCCACCTCGATCAGGCGCTCTCCGTCCCGCCCGGCGAGCGAGAGCGCGTTCACGCAGCCGACCCGGTGGACCGAGACGCCCCGGCCCCGGGTCACGAAGCCGATGATCTCGTCACCGGGGACCGGGGTGCAGCAGCCGGACAGGCGCACCATGACGTCGTCCAGGCCCTCGACGTAGATCCCCGCCGACCCCGGACGCCGGGACCGGGCGCGCCGCGGCTGGAAGGCCGTCGTAGGGAGCTGCACGCCGGGCCCGAGCCCGTCGCGCTGCAGCCGCTGGACGACGGCGCGCGCCGAGGTGTGGCCCTCGCCCACCGCGGCATAGAGGGCGTCGAGGTCTGCGAAGCCGAGACCGGTCGCCACCTCGACCAAGGTCGCGGAGCCCGAGAGCTTCTGCGCAGGGAGGCCCTCCCGGCGCAGCGCCTTCAGCACCTCCTCGCGCCCGCTCTCGATCGCGTCCTCTCGGCGCTCCCTCGAGAACCACTGGCGGATCTTGTTGCGAGCACGGGGCGAGACGACGATCTTCAGCCAGTCTCGCGACGGCCCGGCCCCCGGCACCTTGGAGGTGAAGATCTCGACCGTGTCGCCCGACTGGAGCTTGGCGTCGAGCGGCACCAGCCGGCCGTTGAGCCGGGCTCCCACGCAGCGGTGGCCGACCTCGGTGTGGATCGCGTAGGCGAAGTCGATCGGCGTCGCTCCGGCGGGGAGCGTCACGATCTCCCCCTTCGGCGTGAAGATGTAGACCTCGTCCTGCTCGAGGTCGAGCTTCAGGTTCTCGAGGAACTCGATCGGGTCGGGGGTGTCGCGCTCCCAGTCGACGATGCGCTGGAGCCATTGCATGTCCTCGGTCGAATGGCTGGCACCGCCGTGGCCGAGGCGCTCTTTGTAGTCCCAGTGCGCGGCGATGCCGTACTCGGCGCGCCGGTGCATCTCCTGGGTCCGTATCTGGATCTCGAGCGGCTTGCCCCGTGGACCGACGACCGTGGTGTGGAGTGACTGGTAGAGGTTGAACTTCGGGGAGTTGATGTAGTCCTTGAACCGGCCCTGGACCGGCGGCCACAGCGCGTGCACGGAGCCGAGCGCCGCCCAGCAGTCCTTCTCCGTCTCGAGGATGATGCGGATCGCGACGAGGTCGTAGATCTCGTCGAACTCCTTGCCGCGCAGCACCATCTTCTCGTAGATGCTCCACAGGTGCTTCGGCCTGCCCGTGACCTGCGCGTCGATGCCGAGAGCCGCGAGGCGGCCGCGCAGCACGTCGATCACCTGGGCGAGCTCGCTCTCCCGCCTCGGCGCGCGGGTCGCGACCATCTGCGCGATCTCGGCGTAGCGCTTGGGGTGCAGCGCACGGAAGGAGAGGTCCTCGAGCTGCCACTTCACCTCCTGGATCCCGAGGCGGTGCGCGAGCGGCGCGTAGATGTCGAGGGTCTGCTGGGCCGTGCGCCGCTGCTTCCACTCCGGCATGGCATCGAGCGTGCGCATGTTGTGCAGCCGGTCGGCGAGCTTGATGACGAGGACCCGCCAGTCCTTCGCCATTGCGACGAGCATCTTGCGGACCGTCGCGGCCTGCTGGGCCTCCCGCGAGGAGAAGTGCAGCCGGTCGAGCTTGGTCACTCCGTCGACGATCGCCGCCACTGTCGGCCCGAACGACGACTCGATCTCGCCCAGGCCGGTGTCGGTGTCCTCGACGACGTCGTGCAGCAGGGCGGCCGCGACGCTCGTCGCGTCGAGGCCGAGCTCGGCGACGATCCTCGCGACGGCCACGCAGTGGGTGACGTAGGGCTCGCCCGAGAGCCTCCGCTGGCCCTCGTGCGCCAGCGCCGCGAGCGCGTACGCGTCCTTGACGATCCCGACGTCCTCGCCGGGACGGTGCGCCTCGAGCACCTCGAGCAGCGGCTCGAGGCCGGAGCCCTCCCCCGCCGCGTCCGACTCGCTCCCGGCCGCTCCCGCCGACCCGGTGGCCGGCGCCTCGGGCCGGCGGCCCAACGGGGACCCGCCCGCTGTCACAGGGTCGGCCACGGCCATGCTCAAGGGTACCGCCGCAGGCCCTTCTGCCTGCGCCCGGGGCGCCGGGGGGCGCCGGGGGGGAGGGTAGGCTCCCGGCGGATGAGCGAGGCGCCGGTCCCGGAGGTGGCGGTGTCGCGCGTCCGCCCGAGCCTCGGACCGGCGCTCGTCGTCGTGGCCCTCGTGCTCGGCATCACCGCGGCCGCCGCCGGGCTCGCCCTTGCCGCCGGCGGCTCCCGAGGCGCCGGGGGCGCGTCCGTGGGCCGCATCCGAGGCCTCGCGCTCTCCGCTCGAGCCGCGACGCCGATCATCCGAAGGATCGCCGAGGGGGGCGAGCCGCCTCCCGACGTCGCGAGAGCCCTCGTCGTCCCGGCCGGATCGGTCGTCGCCTCCGCCCGCCGGCCTCCGCCGGCCCTCAACCTCTACAGCGCGTCCTTCGGCATCGACGTCCCCGCCCCCGAGGGAGAGGTCTCGACCTTCTTCCGCCGCGAGCTCGCCCACGACCACTGGCAGGTGCTGGCCGAGGACGCGACGCCGAACGGGAGGGGCAGCAAGCTGTTCGCCAGGATCGGGAGCTCCGACGGCTACTACTGGGAGGTCGAGGTGCTCGTCCAGCCCGTCGCCTCGTCCTTCTCGACCTCGCTCGCGGGAGCCAGCGCCGTCACCAGGGCGTCGATCTCGCTCGTCGAGCTCGGCGACGCCGACTGAGCGGCGAGCCGCCCCGGGACCGGTCCCCGCCTCGCCCGCCGCTCGGAGGGCGCCCGAGCGCCGCCGACCTGCATCCCGTCGAGCAACCAGGCCCAGACGACAAGGTCGGCCGGGTAGATGAGGTAGCCGAAGCGCGTCGCCGGTGCGAGGACCGTGGCGAGCAGCATCGCGAAGGCGACGTAGCGGGCGACGGCCGCCGGTGTGCGCGGTCGCATCCGGCCGTAGACGGCGAGCGCCACGCCCGCGCCGACGACGAGGAGCAGGGCGGTCAGCGCGAGACGGTGCTGCGGCAGGGCGTGTGTGAGCACCTCGCCGAGCAGGGGGCTTGCCGCGGGCGACTTCACCCTGGCAAGGCCGAGCGGGAAGCGGACCACGTTCTCGAAGAACGACACCGGGTCGAGGCCGATGCCGACGCCGAGCACCGGCACGAGCAGGACCAGGGCGGCGAGCGAGTAGCGGAGCGCGGCCGGCCGCCCCTCGGAGTCGCGAATCGCCGGAGCCATCAGCACGAGCAGCGGCCACGCGGTGAACTTGAGCGTGCCGGCGGCACCGAGCACCATCCCGGCGAGGACGGGTCTTCGCCGCTCGGCGAGCACGAGCCCGAGCAGCATCAGCGCCAGCACGGGGAGGTCGTCGCCGCCCGTCACCATCGGCAGCGCTCCCGTGGGCAGGGCCACGAGGAACTGCAGGGCACGCCCGCGGCGGGCGAGGCTGGCGTCGCTCCACAAGAGCGCGATCGCCCCGACGAGCAGCGTGAAGCCGGTGAGCGCGACCCGGGCGTCCTTCAGCTCGGCGGGCAGCCGGCGGACCGCGTTGACGAGCCCGAACGGCACCATGCCCGGCAGGTAGGGGAAGAACGAGCTGTCGTCGACCTGGTGCGAGTCGCTCGAGGGCGCGACCCCGACCGTGGTCGGATGCAGCAGGTACGGGTCCTGCGCGCTCGCCGCTCGGTCGCCGGCGCGCTCGACGACGGCGACCTCCGGCTGCGCGTGGGCCCCCGGGACCCCTTCGGCGCGCCAGACGAGCTGGGCGAGCAGCGGGACGAGGACGGCGCCCCCGATCACGAGCACGACGAGGACCCGCCGGAGCGCCGCGACGGCCGCCGGCCGCCAGGCGCCCGACCGGGAGGCTCGGGCCGCCGCGAAGCACACGGCGGCGGCGACGGAGTAGGCGACGGCGGCCGTCTCCCCCCACCCCCTGTAGTCGGCGGACACCGACTTCAGCGCGACCCCTCCGGCGAAGACCGCAGAGGCGAGGTAGATCCATGCGTCCTGGAGCAGCGCCGGAAGCGCAGCGGCGCGGTGCCAGAGGGCGACCGCGGCGCTGCGCACCGTCGGATCGTACCCTCGACCGGCGCCGCCGGCCGGGCCCTCGCCGGGCCGGGAAGGCGGCACGGCGACGGGCGGCCGGCCCTCGGCCGCGCTCAGCGGTCAGGCTGCGGCGTGTAGCGGAGGTAGGGCTTCACCGTCCGGAACCCCTTCGGGAAGCGCTCCTTCGCCTCCTCGTCGCCGATCGCCGTGGCGATGATCACGTCCTCGCCCTCTCTCCAGTTGACCGGCGTCGAGACCGAGTGCTTCGCCGTCAGCTGGAGAGAGTCGAGGACGCGCAGGATCTCCTGGAAGTTGCGGCCCGTGCTCGCCGGGTAGGTGATGGTGAGCTTGACCTTCTTGTCCGGCCCGATGATGAACACCGACCGCACGGTCAAGGTGTCGCTCGCGTTCGGGTGGATCATGCCGTAGAGGTCCGAGACCTTGTGGTCAGGGTCCCCGAGCAGCGGGTAGTTGAGCGCGTGGCCGGTCGCGTCGGCGATGTCGCCGGCCCAGGCCCGGTGCGACTCGACGTCGTCGACCGATATCCCGAGCACCTTGGTGTTGCGCTTGTCGAACTCGCCCTTCAGGCGCGCGACCTCTCCGAGCTCGGTCGTGCAGACCGGCGTGAAGTCCTTCGGGTGCGAGAAGAGGATCCCCCACGAGTCGCCGAGGTAGTCGTAGAAATGGATCGTCCCCTCCGTCGACTCAGCGGTGAAGTCGGGGGCCACGTCACCGAGCTGCAGTGCCATCTGCCGTTTCTCCTCTGCTCCTGCGCTGTCGCTTGCTTGCGTGCGCGCTCTACGGCCGAGCATACCCGGTACGAGGCACAAAGTCGACCTGAATGGTCATCTTTCAACACCCGGCGACCCGTCGGCGCGCCCGCGCCGACGCGAGACCGCCCGCCCCGGTAGCTTGCGCCAGATGAGCGGGGGCAGGTTCGGCCCAGGGCGCGCCGACGCCTGGTGCCTCGCCCTGCTCGTCCTCGTCCCCCTGCTGCTGTACCTGCCGCCGGCGCTCGCGGGCCGGCCGGTGATGCCGGGCGACGACCTCGTGCAGAACTACCCCCTCCGGGTCCTGGCCGGCGAGTGGCTGCGCTCCGGGCGCGTCCCGGCCTGGGACCCCTACATCTGGAGCGGAACGCCGCTGCTCGCCGGCTGGAACGCGGGGGCGCTGTTCCCGGGCACCTGGCTCTTCGCCGTCCTCCCGGGCGTCGCGGCCTGGACGGCCAACCTGGTCCTCACCTACGCGTTCTGCGGCGTCGGCGCGTACCTGCTCCTCCGCCGCCTGGGCTGCCGCCCGACCGCGGCGGTCGTCGGCGCACTCGTGCTCAGCTACACCGGGTTCATGAGCGGCCAGGTGGTCCACCTCGGCCTCGTCGAGGGCGCGGCGCTCGTGCCCTGGATGCTCCTCGCGCTGGACGTCCTGGCGACGGGCCGCCCCGACGTGCGCGGCCGGGGGCTGAGGTCCCTCGCGGCCGGCACCGCCCTGCTCGGGCTGGCCGCCGCCATGTGCGTGCTCGCCGGCGACCCCCGAGCCGTCACCGGCGCGGCGGTGCTCGTCGCGATCCAGGCGCTCGCTGGCCTGCGCGGGCCCCGGCGCACGCGCGCCCGCGTCCTTCTCGGGACCGGGGTCGGGGTCGCGCTGGCCGCCGCCGCGTCCTGCGCGCAATGGCTCCAGGGGCTCAGCTTCCTCCACGGCTCCCAGCGCGGCGTCAGCGCCTACGGCTGGTACGTGGCCGGCTCGGTCCCGCCCGGTCAGCTCGCCGGCCAGCTGCTGCTGCCCTTCGCCCTCGGGACCAACGGCAACCTCGGCCAGCCCCTCTACCACGCGAGCTACAACCTTCCCGAGCTGACCCTCGGCGCCGGCCTCGTCGCCCTGATCGCCGCCTTCGCCCTGCTGCCCGAGGCGCTCGCCCCACTGGCTCGCCGGGTCCGGATCCGACCGCGTCGCGGGACCGGCGGCACTGGGACCGGGGGCTCTCCCGGCGCCTCGAGGCCGCTCGGCCGGTGGTACGCCACGCTCGTCGTCGGGATCCTGCTCACCCTCGGCGGGCACACCCCCGCCGGGCGCCTCCTCGCGAAGCTGCCCCTGTTCGGCGGCCAGCGCCTGCAGAACAGGAACGCCGAGATCGTCGATCTCGCCCTCGCCGTGCTGCTCGCCTTCTTCCTCGACGACGTCCTCGGCACCCGGGCCCGCCACGCCGCCAGGCGCGCGTCGGCCTCCTCTCCGCTCGGGTCTGCCTTGAGCCGGGCGCTCGCCACGCTGCCACCCCTTGCCGTCGTCGGCACCGGCGCCTGGGAGCTGCTCGCGCCGAGGTCCCTCGACAACGCGCTCTCGGCGGGCCAACCCCAACCGCCGGGGCTCGTGGACGGGCTCCTGCCCTACCTCGCGCTCAGCGTCGGGCTCGCGCTCGTCGCGGCCGCGGCGGTCCACCTGCCGAGATGGGGGCCGCTGACGAGGCGTGGTGCCTTCGTCGCCCTCGCCCTCTGCGACGTCGGCGTCTACCTCGTGAACGCGCCCTACACGATGGCGCCTCCCGGCTCGCTCGCGCCGAGCACCGCCGAGAGCGCGGAGCTGGCACGCCTCGACGGCACCAGCGGTCGTTTCGCCGTCTACAACCCGGACTACGCGTTCTCGACGAGCGCGGTCACCTCGGCGACGTTGCGGCTCGGCGTCGTCGACCTCAACCTCCTCCGCCGCCTCCCGAGCGTCCAGGGCTACGGCTCGATCGTCGCCGACCGCTACGACCAGGCCACGGCCACCCACTTCGTCGAGCAGATCGCCCCCGACGACCTGAAAGGCGCCACGTCCGGGATCCTCGACCTGAGGACGCTCGTCACGCTCCCACGCTTCGCCCGCACCTCCCTCGCCCAGGCGCTCGTCTCGCCGCGCTGGACCGAGGCGGGCCGCATCGGGCCGCTCGTCGTGTACCTGAACCACTCGACCCGGGGGCCCGCCTGGCTCGAGGCACCGTCCAGCAGGTCCGCCTGGGCGCCGCGTTGGCCGGCTGCGGAGCTGCGCACGAGCATCGACCCCGTGACCGGCGAGGAGGTGATGGACGTGCGCAGCTCCCGTCGCGCCCTGCTCGTGCGCAGCGTCGCCTACGAGCCCGGCTGGCGCGTGCGCATCGCGCCCTCGGGCGGCCGGACCGTGCGCGTGGTCGAGGCACGACGGCTCGGCCTCGTCCAAGCCGTCGAGATCCCGCCGGGGAGCTCAAGGGTCACCTGGAGGTACCGGCCGCCCAAGCTCGCCGAGGGCCTCCTCGTCTCCCTCGCGGGCGCCGGGGCGCTCGCGCTCGTCGCCCTCGGCGGCCTCGCCGCCGGTGCCCTCGGCGGCGCTGCGCCGGGCCGGCCCGGCGGGAGGCGGCGCCGGCAGGACGACGTGCCCGGGCGGGCCCCGGCGGTGCACCTCGAGCCGGAAGCCGAGCGCGCCGCGCGCTCTGCTTCGCAATCTGCTTGCAGATAGCAGGATCATCGCCGCGAGGGTGCGCCTCGAGGTGTCTCGGATCGGGCCGGTTCCCGCCCCCGGCGGCCTTGCGCGGTCGGCACGCCGGCGTCGGGCGGCCCGTCCGGCGGCCCGGAACGGCCCAGGCGGGCGCGCGACCTTGCAATCAGGCCGGCGATATCCTCAGCTTGATGCCGAAGTCGATCGCGCTGCTCGCCGCCCGCGGGGGCGCCTCCGCACGCGGCCCGGGAACCGGCCTCGAAGGCTCCGCTCGGGTCGACGGGCGACGCGCCCGCGGTGAGCGCACCCGGCTCAGGGTGCTCGAGGCGCTCCTGCAACTGGTCGAGGAGGGCGTGCTGAAGCCGACGGCGCAGGAGGTCGCAGCCCGCGCCGGTGTCGCGCTGCGGACCGTCTACCACCACTTCGAGGACGTCGAGGCGCTGCGGAGGATGGCGCTCGACCTCCAGATGCGCCGCCACCAGCAGTACCTGACGCCGGTCGACCCCGACGCCGGGCTCGAGGAGCGGATCCGGACCGTCGCGCGCCAGTCCCGCAAGCTCTTCGAAGCGGTGACGCCGATCCGGCGCGCCGCGCTGTTCGACGAGCTGCACTCGCCGGAGATGGCCGGCGGCCTGCGGCAGGCGCGCCTCATGCGTCGGGACTTCGTCAACCGGGCCTTCGCGAAGGAGCTCTCGGAGAGGGCGGCAGAGGGGCGCGCGCTCGTCGACGCGCTCGACGCTGCGACCTCCTGGGAGACCTGGCACTACATCCGCGCCCGGCTCGACCGCTCCGCCGTCGCCGCGGAGAAGACCGTCGCGCTGACGCTCGCCGCGCTGCTCTCCTCGGGCCGAGAGGCCGACCAGCGGTAAAGCTCCCGCCTGTCGCCAGGCGGGCCGCGGCGGGCGTCGAGCCGCGGTGTCGATCGGCAGGCTGCTTGAGGCGGCGGGGACGCGGCCTGGAGGCGACCTCCGGGGAGCCGCCCTGCCGATCGGCCGATAGGGTGAGAGCGCTCCAGCACGAGCCGCTCGGGGTGAGCGCCGAGGGAGGCCGCGTGCTCGGCGCGCAATGAGGGACCGCCGAGGTGAGAGGGAGGACCGATGAACGCAAGTGAGCTCGAGGCCGCCGCCGCGCTCGCCCGCCAGCTGCGCGTCGACTCGATCCGCTGCAGCACCTCGGCCGGGTCGGGGCATCCGACGTCCTCGCTGTCGGCCGCGGACCTGATCGCGGTGCTCGCCACCCGACATCTCCGCTACGACTGGTCGAACCCGAAGCTCGCGACCAACGACCATCTGGTGTTCTCCAAGGGTCACGCCTCTCCCCTCCTCTATGCCCTGTACCGCGCGGTCGGCGTGGTCGACGAGACCGAGCTGATCGACACCTACCGCCGCTTCGGCGCCCGCCTCCAGGGCCACCCGACACCCGAGCTGCCCTGGGTCGACCTCGCGACCGGGTCCCTTGGCCAAGGCATTGCCGCCTCGGTCGGGATCGCCCTCGCCGGCTCGAGGCTCGACCGGCTCGACTACCGCGTCTGGGTGCTCTGCGGCGACAGCGAGCTCGCCGAGGGCTCCGTGTGGGAGGCGCTCGACAAGGCCGGCTACTACCGGCTCGCGAACTTCGTCGCGATCGTCGACGTCAACCGACTCGGCCAGCGCGGCCCGACCGAGCTCGGCTGGGACCTCGACGCGTACGCGGCGCGCGTCTCGGCGTTCGGCTGCGCGCCGTTCACGGTCGACGGCCACGACCTCGAGGCGATCGACGAGGCGCTCGCCAAGGCCTCGAGCTCGGGGCAGCCGAGCGTCGTGCTCGCCCGCACGCTGAAGGGCAAGGGAGTGGCCGAGGTCGAGGACAAGGAAGGCTGGCACGGGACCGCGCTCAAGCCGGAGCTCGCCGAGCGCGCCGTCGCCGAGCTCGGCGGCCCGAGCTCGATCCGGGTTAGCTCGCCGCCCCCCCCGAAGGGGAACCCGGCGGTGACACCGAACCCCGCCGCGAAGCTCGACGTCCCCCGCTACGAGCTCGGGACGAGGATCGCGACTCGCCGCGCCTACGGCGGGGCCCTGGCCGCCCTCTCCGCTCGGCCGGAGGTCGTCGTGCTCGATGCCGAGGTGGGCAACTCGACGGGCTCCGAGGCCTTCCTCGCGGTCGCGCCCGAGCGGTACTTCGAGACCTTCATCTCCGAGCAGCTGATGGTCGCGGCCGCGGGGGGGCTCGCCGCCCGCGGCTACCTGCCCTTCGCCGCCACCTTCGGCGCGTTCTTCTCCCGCGCCTTCGACTTCGTGCGCATGCTCGGGATCTCCGGGCTGCGCGTCCGCCTCGCCGGGTCGCACGCCGGCGTCGAGATCGGCGCCGACGGCCCGTCCCAGATGGCGCTCGAGGACCTCGCCGCGATGCGGGCCGTGCACGGCTCGGTCGTCCTCTACCCGTCGGATGCCACCTCGGCGGTGGCCTTGACCATCGCCATGGCGGACGCTCCGGCCCTCGCCTACCTCCGCACGACGAGGGGCGCCTACCCCGTCCTCTACGGACCGGAGGAGACCTTCGCGATCGGGGGGGCGAAGGTGCTGCGCAGCAGCGAGCACGACGCCGTCACCCTGGCCGGTGCGGGCGTGACCGTGCACGAGGCGCTCGCCGCCGCCGACATCTTGGCCGCCGAGGGGATCGCGGCGCGGGTGGTCGACTGCTACTCGGTCAAGCCGGTCGACTCAGCCACGCTCGTGTCGTCGGTCGAGGCGACCTCGGGCCGCATCGTCGTCGCCGAGGACCATTATCCCGAAGGAGGTCTCGGCGAGGCGGTCCTCTCCGCGCTGTGCCGGGCGGGGACTGCGCCGGCCTGCGCGCACCTGGCGGTCCGCGGCCTCTCCTGCTCGGGCACGCCGGAGGAGCTGCTCGACGCGGCCGGGATCTCCGCCGTGCACATCGCCGACGCGGCGAGATCGCTCGTCGAGGTGCGCTGAGCCCGGGACCCGGGATGCTCGAGGTCCAGCTCGACACCGAGCGTGGCTCGGGCGTCGGTGGGTTCGTCGACGTCCCCGACGGCCCTCATCGCCTGTCGTTGCGCCACGACGCAGGCGGCTGGGTGCACTCCTGGTGCCTCGTCGCCGGCGGGAGGCTGCCGGTCGCGCCGGAGGACGCCGCCGTGCGCCCCCGAACGGTGCCCTATCCGGCGGAGTCTGCGGAACGCTGGCGCGCGCTCACCGCCAACCTCGGCCGCCACCTGGAGGTGCTCGGGCTCGGCCGGCCTCCCGAGGGGCCGGCAGGGAGCGGGGTGCTCGCCGCGGAGATCGAACGGAGCTTCATCGAGGGCTTCCTCTCGCCGGACAGCGGCGAGCCGAGCGCCATCCTCCGCTGGCGGCGGCTGCTCGGCGAGGTCGGCGCCGTCAAGGTCGCCCTCGGGACCGAGGCGGAGCGCCGGGGAGCCGCCGAGCTCGTGGAGTCGGTCTCCTCGGTGCTCGGCCACCAGCTCGAGCTGCTCGGCGCCGACCTCCTTGACGACGCGCTCGTCTGTTGCCTGGCGCTGCTCGGCGCGGAGCTTCGGGCGTCCGGTGACGCACGCCTGGTCGCGGCGGGGGCCGGGCTGAGCCGTCTCACCGGTGGCTGAGCGCGGCAGGTCCGCCGCGCTTGACGGGCGCCTCGGTTCGTTGCATGATCGTCACATACACGGCTCCCATGGAGGAGCCCGCCCGCTCAGCCGTTCACCGTATCGGCAGCGGGCGCGACGCAGCCCGGGCGGGGGGTGCCCGGGCTGCGTGCTCTAGGACCTCGCGACCACGTTCCTGGGGGGTGGGAACGGTCAGCGGAAAGGTCTGAGTGAAGTGTAGGGCCTTCCCGAGCCCCGCTGCACCGATTCAGCGAAGAGCAACGAAGCCGTAACAGCAGGTCCAGCTCGCTCTGTGCATCCATTCACCGGGCGGTCACCGGAACACGACCGTCGTCGCCCCGTTCAGCATCACCCGGTGCTCGACGTGCCAGCCCACGGCGCGGGCGAGCGCGACGCACTCGATGTCCCGGCCGATGGCCGCGAGCTGCTCGGGCCGGTGGGAGTGGTCCACCCGAGCGACCTCCTGCTCGATGATCGGGCCCTCGTCGAGGCCGGCGGTGACATAGTGCGCGGTCGCCCCGATGAGCTTGACCCCTCGCTCGTAGGCCTGGTGGTAGGGCCGGGCACCCTTGAAGCTCGGCAGGAACGAGTGGTGGATGTTGATCGCCCGTCCGGGCAGCCTGGCGACGAGCTCGGGGGAGAGGATCTGCATGTAGCGCGCCAGTACCACGACGTCGACCCCGAGCCCGTCGACCAGCTCGAGGATTGCCGCCTCCTGCTCGGCTCTTCGCTCCGGGACGACCGGCAGGTGGTGGAAGGGGACGCCATAGGAGGCGACGAGCTCGGCGAAGTCCGGGTGGTTCGAGGCCACGGCCGCGATCTCGGCGCGCAGCGACCCGATGCTCACCCTGTAGAGGAGGTCGTTCAGGCAATGGCCGAGCCGGCTCACGAGAACGAGCATCCTCGGGCGTTGGCGAGCGTCGTACAGGCCCCAGGACATGCCCATGGAGGCGCCGAGCGGCGCGAACTCCTCGCGCAGCTCCTCGAGCGTCCGACCCTTCGAGAACGACACCTCGACTCGCATGAAGAACCTGCCGCTCGGCGCGGCGAACTGCTGGCTCTCGTCGATGTTGACGTCCCGCTCGGCGAGGAAGCCCGCGACGGCGTGGACGATCCCGACCCGGTCCGGGCAGGTGAGGGTGAGCACGGCGCAGTTGCGCTCGACGTGCGGCGGCGTCGGCCCGGTCATCGCAGCTCTCCGCGACCCAAGCGCTCCTCGCGCCGCTCAGTAGCGGTAGTTGTCCGGCTTGTACGGGCCCTCGACGGGCACGCCGAGGTAGGCGGCCTGTCGCTCGCTGAGCACCGTCAGCTTCACCCCGAGCGCCTCGAGGTGGAGGCGGGCGACTCGCTCGTCGAGCCGCTTCGGCAGCACGTGGACCCCGATCAGCAGCTCGCCGCGCCGGGCGTGCAGCTCCACTTGGGCGAGGGTCTGGTTGGCGAAGGAGCTCGACATCACGAAGCTCGGATGGCCGGTCGCGCATCCGAGGTTGACCAGCCGACCCTCGGCGAGGACGAGGATCGAGTGCCCGTCGGGGAAGCGCCACTCGTCGGTCTGCGGCTTCACCTCGACGCGCTGCACGCCCGGCGTCGCCGCAAGCCCGGCCATGTCGATCTCGTTGTCGAAATGGCCGATGTTGGCGACGATCGCGAGGTGCTTCATGCGCGCCATGTGCTCGACGCCGATGACGTCGCGGTTGCCCGTCGCGGTGACGAAGATGTCCGCCTTGTCGACGACGTCCTCGAGGGTCGTCACCGTGTAGCCCTCCATCGCGGCCTGCAGGGCGCAGATCGGGTCGATCTCGGTCACCACCACCCGGGCCCCCTGGCCGCGCAGCGCCTCCGCGCAGCCCTTGCCGACGTCGCCGAAGCCGCACACCACGGCCAGCTTCCCTCCGATGAGGACGTCCGTCGCCCGGTTGAGGCCATCGATCAGGGAGTGGCGGCAACCGTAGGTGTTGTCGAACTTCGACTTCGTCACCGAGTCGTTCACGTTGAACGCGGGGAACAGCAGCCGGCCGGCCTCCGCCATCTGGTAGAGGCGGTGCACCCCGGTCGTCGTCTCCTCGGTCACGCCAGCGATCCCCGCCGCCATCCTCGTCCAGCGGCCCGGGCTCTCTCGCAGCCCGGCGGCGAGCACCTCGAGGAGGCGGGCGTAGTCCTCGCCGTCGTCGGGGCCGGGGGCGGGCACCGCCCCGGCCGCCTCGAACTCCACCCCCCTGTGGACGACGAGGGTGGCGTCCCCGCCGTCGTCGAGCAGCGCCGTCGGGCCGTCGTGGCCGGGCCAGGTGAGGGCGCGTACCGTGCAGTCCCAGTACTCGGCCAGGCTCTCGCCCTTCCAGGCGAACACCGGGACGCCCCGGGGCTGGTCCGCCGTGCCGTCGGGGCCGACGACGACGGCCGCCGCAGCGTGGTCCTGGGTCGAGAAGATGTTGCAGGACGCCCAACGCACCGACGCGCCGAGCGCGACGAGCGTCTCGATCAGCACCGCGGTCTGGACGGTCATGTGCAACGACCCGGTGATCCGCGCCCCGGCGAGCGGCTTGGCCGGGCCGAGCTCGGACCGGAGCGCCATCAGCCCGGGCATCTCGTGCTCGGCGAGCGAGATCTCCCGCCGGCCGAGGGGCGCGAGGGAGAGGTCGGCGACCTTGTAGTCGAGGATCGGCCCCTCGCCCGCGGCTCGGCCCTCGGCGGCCCAGGCGGGGAGCCCCGCGCCGGCGCTTGCCGATCCCGAGCCGTCCCCCGTTCGCGTCGCGGCCTCGGCAGTCGTCATCTTCGAGCCTCCCTCGGCGCTCGGCTGGACCGCCGGACGGCGCCGTCGCGGCAGTCTACGGCCGGCCTGCGGACGTCCCGGCCCGGTGCCGAGCCGCGTCGGGCGGGCCCGATCGCCCCGCCCGGGCGGATCCGGCCCGCCCGCCCCGCCCCGGCTACCGCGCCGCCCGGCCCGCCGGTACGCTCCGGGCCGTGTCGCGTGCCGACCCTGTGGCCGAGGGTCAGGGGGCGCAGAGCCTCAAGCCCTGGCAGCGCGTCCTGCCGCGAGCTGCCAGGCGTGCCGGCATCACGATGGCGACGCTCGTCTGCGCCGACGCCGCGCTCGGGGTGGCGGCGATCCTCGCGCTGAGCTTCCACCGGCCGAGCTCCCTGCTCCCCGTGCGCGGCCGGGACCTTTACCTCGCCCACGCGCTGCTCGGCCTCGTCTTGACCGCCGGAGCGCTCGCGCTGCTCGGGCCCGCCCGCCGCCTGAGCCGCCCCGCGTGGGTCGGCGCGCTGGCCGGCGTGATCGGCATCGGAGTCGCCGGCGCCGGAGGCCTCCTCGCCGCCTTGCAGGTGACCCGCCTGCTCGGGATGGGGCTGATGCTTATCGGCGCGGTCACCGCGGCCGGCGGCTACCTGATGCCCCTCATCGATGCCGTCCCGCCACCCGGGGAGCCTTCCCGGCGCGCCGGCAGCTCCGGACCCGGGGGGCTCGACGGGCTCGACGGGCTCGACGGGCTGGGTCCGCTCTCCGCTCCGCCCGAGGGCGGCGGGGAGCGAGGTGGCTGAGCCCCTCGGGCGAGCTCAGCGGGCCAGGCGCCGGTAGCGGCGGACGGCGAGGGGCGCGAGGACGCCGACGATGCCGAACGCCCAGGCGATCGACTGCCAGACCGCAGAGGCCGTCGGGCCGCCGATCATGAGCGCCCTGACGGCGTCGCACACCACGCTGACGGGCTGGTAGTCGGCGAAGCCGTGGAGCCAGTGCGGCATGGTCTGGACGGGCACGAACGCCGAGGAGGCGAAGGTCAGCGGGAACAGCAAGGGGAAGGCCATCACCTGCGCCGTCTCGCTATTCGGTGCGACGAGGCCGATGACCGCGAAGCCCCAGGACAAGGCGTAGGAGAACAGCAGCAGCAGGCCGACCCCCGCGAGCACGGCGGCGGCCCCCGTCTCGGCCCGGAACCCGACCGCGTAGCCGACGCCCATGATGATCCCGCAGACGACGAGGGCGCGCCCGAGGTCGGCGAAGGTCCTGCCGGTGAGCACTGCGGAGCGAGCCATGGGGAGCGCGCGGAAGCGCTCGATGATGCCCTTCTGGAGATCCTCGGCCAGGCCGATCGCCGTGTTCACGGCGCCGAAGGCGATCGTCTGGATGAAGATCCCCGGGATCAGGAAGTTGACGTAGCTCACCCCTCCCGTCCGGATCGCACCGCCGAAGACGTAGCGGAACAGCAGGACGAACATGATCGGCTGCACGCTCGACCAGAACAGCGTCTCGGGGATCCGCACGTAGCGGACGAGGTTCCTCCAGGTGAGGGTGACGGTGTCCGCGAACGCCCAGCGCAGCCGCAGCCCCGCGCCGGGCGCCCCTTCCGCCGTGCCGGGCGGGCGGAGCGTCACGACGGGGACGCCCATCGGGCCGCTCCGGCTCCGGCCGCCGCGTCAGGCACGGACGGTCCTCTCCCCCGGGCGCCCTCACCGGTCGAGGTCGCGCCCTGCTCGGCACGATGGCCGGTGAGCGCGAGGAAGACGTCGTCGAGGCTCGGCTCGCGAAGCGACAGGCGAACCGGCTCGATGCCCTCACGGTCGAGGACGCGCAGCGCCTCCATCGCCGTGCGCGGCCCGCCCTCGGCGGGGAGCTCCACCGAGCTGCCGTAGACGCCCGGCGCGCCGGCCGACAGCGGAGCCACTGCTCGGGCGGCGAGCTCGGCCGCTGCCGAGTCGGGCAGCTCGATCTCGAGCACGGTCCGCCCGAGCGCCGCCTTCAGCTCGGCAGGGGTGCCCTGCGAGATGACACGCCCTCGGTCGACCACCGCGAGGCGGCTCGCCAGCCGATCCGCCTCCTCGAGGTACTGGGTCGTGAGCAGCACCGTGGTGCCGCCCTCCACCAGGCGCTCGATGACGGACCACAGCTCAGCGCGCGACTGGGGGTCGAGCCCGGTCGTCGGCTCGTCGAGGAACAGGACCGACGCCCGGGCGACGAGCGCCGCCGCGACGTCGAGCCGCCGCCGCATGCCGCCGGAATAGGTCTTCAGGCTGCGCTCGGCTGCGTCGAGGAGCCCGAACTCCTCGAGAAGCTCGGCGGCGCGGGCTCGGGCCGCGGCGCGCGAGAGGTGGCTGAGCCGGCCGATCATCTGGAGGTTCTCCCGGCCCGTGAGGTTCTCGTCGACGGCGGCGTTCTGCCCGGCAAGGCCGAACAGGCCCCGCACCATCTCGGGCTGGCGCGCCACGTCGTAGCCGAGCACCCGAGCCCGCCCGCCGTCGGCGGCGAGCACCGTGGTCAAGATGCGCACCACCGTCGTCTTCCCGGCTCCGTTCGGGCCGAGCAGGCCGAAGACCGAGCCCTGCTCGACGGCGAAGCTCACGCCGTCCAGGGCGACGACGCCCCCCTTGAAGCGCTTGACGAGCCCCTCCGCCTCGATGGCCGAGGTCATCGCCTCCCTCCCTCCTCCGCCGCCTCGCGCCATCCCGCGCGCGGCACGCTACCAGTGGCGACCCCGGAGCCGGCCGGCGTCGAGGCGCACCTCGAAGACCGAGGCGTTCGGCACCTCTCCCCACGACGCGCCCTCGAGCTGCGCGCCGGAGAGCACGACGTGCGCGGCCCGGACGAACCCGCCGTGGGTGACGAGCACCGCCGCGGAGGGAGCGCGGCGGACCAGGTCCTCGATCACCTGCGCGGCCCGCCCGCACAGCTCGCGCAGGGACTCCCCGCCTGCCGGCCGGGCGTCGGGGTCGACGACCACCCCGCCCCGCACGCCGATGCCGGCCCCCCCGACCGCCGGCAGGCCCTCGAGACGGCCAAAGGCCCGCTCGCGAAGGCGCGGGTCGAGCTCCGGCTCGACCCCGAGGGCGGCGGCGATCGGCTCGGCCGTCGCCACGGCCCGGGTGAGGTCGCTCGTGATGACGATCTCCGCGTGCGTCCCGGCGAGCGCCTGGGCCGCTCGGCGGGCCTGGGTCTCTCCTCGCGCCGTCAACCCCCCGGCGTCCGCCGCCTGGCCCTGGACGAGCCCGGCGGCGTTCCACTCGCTCTCTCCGTGACGGACGAGGTAGAGGGTCGTCGGGCGGCGACTCATCCCGGTCCCGCTCCGGCCCGGCGCACGCCCGCGCCCGGGTCGGCCTCGCACGCCACCTGGAGCGACCGCCAAGGCGCCGTCGGGGGAGCCACGGGCTGAGGCTACCGAGCAGCTCGCGTGCCAACCGCCCGAGGTGGCGCCCTTAACAGGATCCTCACCGGCGACGACCACCCGCCGGTCACGGACCGCGCCGCAGGTGTTGGTCGACGCGCATCTCAGGGCGGTCCTGTCCTTCAACCGGCGCGCCCGCGTGGTGGAGCCGGCACCGCAGGCGCGGGCGCCCGCTCGGGCTCGGCCGGCTCAGCCGCTCAGGCGGACCGCGGCTGCTCGGGCGAGCGCCACCACCCGGGCGAGCGGGACGTCGGCGTAGATCTCGGCGAGCGTTGTGCCGTAGAGGACGTAGAGGAACGAGAGCACCGGCGTCTCGTAGCCGTAGGCGCCGTCGGCGAGGTGGGCCACCTCCACGAGGCGATGGGCCCGGCGCGCCACGGCGACGACGATCCTGAACTGGGCGGCGGTCGCGCGCATGTAGACGATCGTCGCCTCGTTCCTGCTCCGGCCGGTCGCGCCGTAGTAAGAGCAGATCGCCGCCCCTGCCGGGCGGGGCGGGTGGGTCGTGCCGACGGCGACCGCGTCGATGTCCAGCTTGGCGTCGAGGAGCCGGACGGGCACCGCCGTGCAGGCCGGCACCCCGCGTGCCGGGGCCCCGGCCTGGAGGGCGCGCCGGCCGGCCCCGGCGGCGACGACGGCCACGGCGCGGCGTGCAGGCCCGGCGGCGACGGCCGGCGCGGTGACGGCCGCAGAGAGCAACAGCGCGCCCGCCGCGGTGACGGCGCGGCGGGAGACCCTCACCAGCTCGAGCCTCCCGAGCCTCCCGAGGTCTTCGAGGTCGTGGCGGCCGTGGGCTTGCCCACCCGCACGACGAACCACTTGCCGAACAGGCCCTCGCCGTTCGCCGTGCCGGGCCGGTGGTCCCCGACGTAGGTGTAGAGCGGCTCCCCCCGGTAGGTGACCTGCAGCTTGCCGTCGGGATCCTTGACAACGCCGAGCCCTCCCACGCCCGGTCCGCCGAGCGGCCGCGTCACGTGCGGCGAGAGCACGAGCGGCGGCCACAGCTGCGCGCACCCCCCGGTGCAGGCGACCTTCCCGTGCTCGTCCGCCGTGTAGTGGTAGAGGGTGAGGCCGCCTCGGGTCACGAGCACGGCACCGTACCTCGGGATGACGCGCTCGTCGACGACCCGCTCGGCACGCGCCAGCCTCGAGGTGCGCCCGGACAGGGCTCCCGCGGCCGCGGCGGTGCCCGTCGCCGAGCCGGCCAGGAGCGCCGAGCAGGCGCCCGCGAGCGCCGCGAGCCGGGCCGCCGCCAGGCGGGAAGTCACCCGCGTCGGGCGGCGCCGCGCTCGGGGCGCTCGGCTCGGCCCGGACCCGAGGTCGACCTGCTGTGCCATCGACACTTCCGACACCTTGCCCTCCTGTTCCCTCCTGCGGCCGCCGGCGCCGGTCCCCCGGACGCGACCTCGCCGGCCGGCGCGGCTCGCTCCCTCCCGCTGGACTACGACGCCGGCCCGCCCGAAGATCACGGGGAGGCCGGCTCGAAGGCGACGGAGCCGCGGACGATCCGCGGCCTCGCCCGGACCGTAATACTTCGGTGGTGCACGGCGGGTTCCCTCCAGGCGAGCAGGTGCCCGACGAGGCGCTCCTCGCCGGGATGGCCGTCGGCGACGAGGGAGCCGGCATCGCGTTCGTCCGTCGCTACCAGCACCGGGTCTTCGGCCTGGCGCTTGCCATCCTCGGCGACCCCGGGCTCGCCGAGGACGTCGCGCAGGAGACCTTCGTGCGGGCCTGGCGCCACGCCTCGGTGTTCGACGCCCGCCGTGGATCGGCCCCCACCTGGCTCCTCGCCATCGCGCGGAACCTCGCAATCGACTGCATGAGGGTCCGCCGGGCCCTGCCGAGGGACCCGGAGGACGCGCTCTGGCTCGAGCGTGCCAGCCTCGACCGCCCGCCCGAGGAGACGGCCCTCGGCGCCGACACCGCGCGAAGGCTCGGCCGGGCCCTCGCCGCGATCCCCGCCGAGCAGCGCCGTGCCGTCCTGCTGGCGGCGGTGCACGGGCGCAGCGCTCGGGAGATCGCGGAGATCGAGTCGATCCCGCTCGGGACGGCGAAGAGCCGCATCAGGTCCGGCCTGGCGAGGCTTCGCGACGCCGTGTCGACCGAGGAGGTCTGGTGAGCTGGCCCGGCGGTGACCCCTGCCCCGCCGACGCCCTCGCCGAGCTGGCGCTCGGGACCCTCGCCGGCGAGGAACGCTCCGGCGTGCTCGCCCACGTCGCCCGCTGCAGGACCTGCCAGGCCGAGCTCGCCCAGCTGGCCGTCGTCGCGGACGACCTGCTGCTGCTCGCGCCCGTCGCCGAGGCGCCGCTCGGGTTCGAGCTGCGCACCGTCGAGCGCCTGCGGGCGGCAGAGCGCGACGGCTGCTCGGTGGACCGCGGCCCCGGGCACCCCGCCCTCCCAGCCCGCCGGTGGCGCCGGGGCCTCGTCTCGCTCGCCGCTGCCGTGCTGCTCGTGCTCGCCGGGCTCGGGATCGGGCGCCTCTCGGCGTCGCCCGGCCGTACGGGTCGGACGCCGGAGAGGCCGGCCGTCGTCCTCGCGCCGCTCAGCTCCGGAGGTCACGAGGTCGGCCACGTGCGGGTCGTCACCGCCGGGGTGACCTGGCTCGAGGTGACGGTCGGCAAGGGGCTCGGCTCCGGCCTCGTGAGCTGCGTGGCGCGGCTGCGCGACGGCCGGGTCGTGCAGCTCGGGTGGTTCCAGGTCGGGCCGCGGGGCTCGTCCTGGAGCGTGCGGCTCGACGCGGACGCGGCCCAGCTCGCCAGCGCCCAGCTGCTCGGGCCGGCAGGCGCCGTCGTCGCAACCGCTCAGCTGTGATCTCGCCGTTGCTTTCGGTCGGCTCGCGCGCTGCAGGCCGGCCCGGCCGGCGGCCTACGCGCCGGCGACGACCGAGAAGCGCGGCGCGACGCCGATCGGCCGCTCGATCGCCGTCGGCAGGGCGCGCCTCGCCGCCCGCTCGACCTCGCGCAGGCATGCGAGGCGTGCCGGCTCCCAGGAGCTCGACTCGACGAGCTCGACCAGCCGCTCCGGGCTGGCTCCCCCCGCGAGCGGGAGATGGGCGAGCAGTTCTGCGCCGTAGGTGCCGTGGTGCTCGACGGCGGCGTCGAAGCCGGAGCGTCCGGGCGCCGACGCGTCGCCCTCGATGGTCTCGACCCTCACCCCGGCGGCCTCCGCCTTGGCCCGGAGCCGCGCCAGCGTGCCGGGCGAGATCTCGAACGCCGTCACCCGGTAGCCAGGAGGGCGAGCAGCAGGCTGAGGAAGCCCGTCCCCGCGCCGGCGTCCCAGAACGCCCGCAGCCTCGCGGTGACGTCGGTCATCGGCGGCCGGCGGCGGTCCCGGCCTGGCGCGCGCACTCGGCACAACGGCCGAGGACGGCGAAGTGGCGGGGATCGGTCTCGAAGCCGTAGCGGTGCCGCGCTGCTCGCGCGAGGGAGGCGAACATCGTCGCGGGCGCCTCGACGGTCGAACCGCACGTCGTGCAGACGAGGTGACCGTGGGTCTCCGAGGCGAGGTGGTAGGTCGCCGGACCATGCCCGAGGTGGGCGTGCACCACCACCCCGAGGCGCTCGAGCTCCTCGAGGTTGCGGTAGATCGTCGAGAGGTGCACGTCGGGCGCGAGCTGCCTCACCGCCGCCGCGAGCTCCTCCGCGGTGCTGTGCTCGCGGCCGTCGAACAGGCAGCGAAGCAGCAGCCGGCGCGAGGAGGTGACGCGCCCCCCCTGGCTCCTCAGCAGCGCGAGCGCGTCCTCGACCTGGTCGCTCTCCCCCATGCCCGCAGGATATCGCCCCGCTGCCACGTGCTGTAAGCTCCTGCGAACAGGTCGCATATAGGTCGCCGCGGGCCACGACGAGGGGCCCGGCTGCGGGCGCGACGCCGGTGCTGCATGCAGCATCCGCGGGTCGGGACCGCCTCGGCGGACGGGGCCGGGTGCCGGTGCCCGGGGTGGGAGGAGGAAGAAGGCCGATGCGCCCAGCTCGCCTGCGGCCGGCGAACGCAAAGGGCCCGCTCACCCGCGCCGAGCTGGCGCGCCTCGTCGCCATGGCCGCCGTCGTGGTTGCCCTCTACGTCGCCGGGTTCACGATGCTCTCCGCTGCCGTGCCGCACCACTTCCGGCTCTCGAGGACCCAGCTCTTCGGCCTCGGGACGGGGATCCTCGCGCTGACGCTCGGCATGCGCCACGCCTTCGACGCCGACCACATCGCCGCGATCGACAACACGACCCGCAAGCTCATGGGTGAGCGCCGGCGCCCGCTGAGCGTCGGGTTCTTCTTCTCCCTCGGCCACTCGACGGTCGTCTTCGTCCTGGCCCTGCTGCTGAACTTCGGCATCCGCACCCTCGACGACCAGGTGCGCAACGGCGGCTCGACCCTCCACCGCGTGACGAACATCGTCGGCACGGGCGTCTCCGCCCTGTTCCTCTACCTGATCGCGGCGCTCAACGTCGCCATACTCGTCTCCATCGTCCGCGTCTTCGTGGAGATCCGCCGCGGCCGCTTCGACGACGGCGAGCTCGAGCGGCAGCTCGACAGGCGGGGCCTGATGAACCGCCTCTTCGGCCGGCTCGCCCGGCGCATCGACTCCCCGTGGAAGATGTACCCGGTCGGCCTGCTCTTCGGGCTCGGCTTCGACACCGCGAGCGAGGTCGCCCTGCTCGTGCTCTCCGGGACGGCCGTCGCGAGCGGCCTGCCCTTCTACGCGATCCTGTCGCTGCCGATCCTCTTCGCGGCCGGTATGAGCCTGTTCGACACGCTCGACGGCTGCTTCATGAACTTCGCCTACGGCTGGGCGTTCGCCAGGCCGATCCGGAAGGTGTACTACAACATCACCATCACGGCGCTGTCGATCGGCGTCGCCTTCGTGATCGGCACGATCGAGCTGCTCGGTCTGCTGCCCTCGGAGCTGAGCCTGCGGGGCGCGTTCTGGCGGTTCATGGCGGGGTTCAACATCAACACGGCGGGGTTCTTCGTCGTCGGGATGTTCGCCGTCACCTGGGCCGTGTCGCTCGGGATCTGGCGCTTCGGCCGCGTCGAGCAGCGCTGGGACGAGGCGGCCGCCAGGGCCCGGGCCTCGGTCCCGACCGACGCCGGCGGCGCCGCGGTGGAACGGGCCTGATCGTCCCCGGACCGGCACCGGCGCCTCGGGCGTCGGGCGGCAGGTTCGCGTAGCCTCCAGGGCGCCGGGAACATCGTCCCGGGAATGCCCGCGCCGAGGGACGCGGGGCGCGGGCGACCACAGCGCCGAGCCGGAGGTGCGAGATGCTCAAGGGGTTCAAGAACTTCCTGCTGCAAAGCAGCGTGGTGGTCGTCGCGGTCGGCCTCATCGTCGCCCTCGCCTTCAGCACGCTGATCGAGGCGTTCACGACCGACGTGATCGACCCGCTCGTGGCGCGTGCCGAGGGCGCGGGCGCGCCCGGTCTCGGCTGGCAGCTCGGCATCACCGGCAACAAGCCGACCTTCCTCAACGCCGGGGCGTTCGTCTCCTCGGTCGTCTACTTCCTCATCTTCATGGCGGTCCTGTACTTCGCGGTCGTGCTCCCCTACAAGGCGATCTCGGCCCGGCGCGGCGTCAGCGTGTTCGGTCCCGCGCCCGCGGTGAAGACCTGCCCGGCCTGCCTGTCGGCCGACATCCCCGCCGCGGCGACGAAGTGCAAGTACTGCGGGACCGATCAGCCCCCGCTCCACCCTTCCCCCCCCGAGGCTTCCTCCGCCGGGCCGGGCGCGTAGACGGCGTCTCTGCCGAGCCCGGCCCGGCGACCAGGCGCTCGCGATCCGGCGCGTGCCGGATGGGCGACTCGCGGCCAGCTGACCCGGAAGCGGGCGCCGCCGGCAGGCGAGGTCCCGAGCTGCCACTCGCCGCCGGTCGCCGCGACGACCCGCTCGGCGATCGCCAGCCCGAGCCCCGCGCCCTCCGGAGAGGAGCGTCCCCGATGGAACCGGTCGAAGATCCGCTCCCGCTCCTCGACGGGGACGCCCGGCCCGCTGTCGTCGACGGTGATCGTGGGCCGCCCCTCGAGCAGCGCCGCGGCGACCTCGACAGTGCCGCCGGCAGGGCAGTAGCGGCAGGCGTTGTCGACGAGGACCGACACGAGCCGCTCGATCAGCTCGGCCGGCGCCTGGACGAAGGCGCCGGCGCGGCCGGTGGCGGAGAGCCTGAGGCCGCGCCGGTGAGCCAGCGAGCCGAAGCGCTCGACGACCGAGTGGGCGACCTCGGCGAGGTCGACGACCTCCTGGTACGCGGGCGCCGGCCGCGCGTCGAGCCGTGCCAGCCACAACAGGTCGTCGACGATCGCGCGGAGGCGGCGCGACTCGCCCGCGACGCGCTCGAGCGCCGCCCGGTAGGAAGGGGCGTCTCGAGGGGCCGAGAGCGTCAGCCCGACCTCGGCCTCGATGACGCTGAGCGGCGTCCGCAGCTCGTGCGAGGCGTCGGCCGTGAACTCGACCTGGGCGAGCCTGGCGCGCTCGACCGGAAGAGCCGAGCGCCGGCCGATCGCGTAGGCGACGGCGAAGAAGCTGAGCAGCACGAGGGGAAGGAGCACGCCCTCGATGACGACGAGCGTCGAGCGCACCGTGCCGAGCTGGGCGAGGCTCGTACCGACGACCACGCGCCCGCCTCGCGCGGCGGCGCCCTCGATCCGGAAGGGGAGCCCGGCGAGCGTGACGTCGATCGGACCGTTCCGGGCGGCGAGCGCCTCCGGGAGCGCCGGGGCGCCCGGCTGGAGCGAGAGGACCCTCCCTCCGGCAGCCGAGGCGCCCGAGGTCACCCACCAGCCGAGGACGGGGGCGTCGTCGGGGTCGAACGGGACACCGAGCTCCGCCTCGGTCGAGACGGGCGGAGCCGGTCCGCCGCCGGCGGCCGGCGGGGCCGTCCTCTCCGCGCCGAGCCTGCCTCTCGCGGCGAAGGCGACGAGCTCGGTGAGGCGGGCCGAAAGCCGGGAGTCGAGGTTGGCTTGCAGGTGGTCGAGCACGACCAGGTCCGAGACCGCTGCGGACACGACGTAGACGGCCAGCAGCAGCGCGGTCGCGAAGAGCGCGACGCGCCTGGCCGACCTCGAGGGGCTGCTCACCTGGCGACCATGCGGTAACCGGCGCCTCTCACGGTCTCGATGCTCGCGCCGGCGTCCTTGAGCTTCGCCCTGATCCGGGCGATGTGCACCTCGATGGTGTTCGAGCCGACGGCGTCCGCCTCCTCCGGCCAGGCATGGAGGGCGATCGACCGCCTGGTCACGACGGAAGGGGACCGCCGCACGAGCAGCTCGAGGATGGCGCGCTCGCGCGGCGTCACCTCGACGAGGGCGCCCGAGCAGCGCACCTCTTGGCTCGCGGGGTCGAGCTCGAGCGAGCCGCAGCGCAGGAGCGGGGCGCGCTCGCCGAGCGGCCGGCGCAGCAGCGCCCGGACCCGCGCGAGCAGCTCGCCATAGTCGAACGGCTTGACCAGGTAGTCGTCGGCGCCGCCGTCGAGCCCGCGGACGCGGTCCTCCGGCGCGTCCCGGGCGGTGAGCATGAGGAACGGCGTGTTCGAGCCGGAGCGGCGCGCCCGCTCGACGACCTCCAGGCCCGAGCGACCGGGCAGCCTCCAGTCGACGATCGCGACGCCGTACTCGTAGACGGCGAGGTGCGCCTCCGCGGACTCGGCGTCGGCCACGGCGTCGACGACGTAGCCGGCCTCGGCAAGACCTCGCCCGAGGACCTCCCGAAGAGCGTCGTCGTCCTCGAGGAGCAAGAGCCTCATGCGCCGGCTCGCATCATCGTCGCCGCGCGTCGCCGGCCGCGGTCCGGCTGGTCACACATCCGTCACACATATACTGCCGCCGATGGGGACCGTCCGCGACGTCGTCGGCGCGCGGGGGCGGCTCGAGCCCGAGGTCGCGCCGGGCGTGGCGCAAGGCGGTCTCGAAGGCCCGAGCCCCGGCCAGGGGCTCGAGAGGGAGGGTCCCTCCGGGTACGGCCTGCACGCCCTCGAGGTTCGGCGCCGTGCCCGGGTCGCCGCAGCCGTCCGCTCGCTGCGCCTCCCCGTGGCCGTCTACGCCGTCTCACGTGTCCTCCTGCTGCTCGACGCGGTCGTCGACGGCGCCCTGCAGCACACTTCCCTGCTCAACGAGCTCGGCAACTGGGACGGCTTCTGGTACCTGAGCATCGCCTGGCACGGCTACCCCCACCAGGTCCTGCTGCACCAGTCGACCCTCGGCTTCTTCCCGCTGTACCCGATGGTGATGTGGCTCGTCGCCCACGTGCTCGGCCTGCGCTACGAGCCGGCCGGGCTCGTCGTCTCCGGGATCGGCGGGCTCGTCGCGACGATCCTCGTGCAACGCCTCGCGGCCGGCTGGTGGGGCGACGCCGCAGGCCGGCGAGCCGCGGTCATCTTCAGCCTGTTCCCCGGGTCGGTCGTCTTCTCGATGGTCTACTCCGAGGGCCTGCTGCTGCCCCTGGTCGCCGGCTGCCTCCTCGCCCTGCAAAAGCGCCGGTTCGTCCTGGCCGGCGCGCTCGCCGGGCTGTCGACGGCGATCGGGCCAGACGCCCTCGTCGTCATCCCCGTCTGCCTCGTCGCCGCATTCCTCGAGCGTCGCCGCCGTGGCTCGGGCGACCGCCGCTGGCGCCGCAGCCTGGCCGCCCCGGCGCTCTCGCTGACCGGGGTCGGCGGCTTCGCCGTGTTCCTCTGGGCCTGGACCGGGTCGCCACTCGCGACGCTGACCGCGCAGCGCAGCGGCTGGGGCGAGCGCACGAGCGCCTTCGCGCTGGTCCGGACCGCCCGCCAGCTCGCAGCCGAGATCTCCTTCTCGCACTTCGACTACCACCAGGTCAACCTGAACTTCGTCGTGGCCCTGCTGGGCGCGGTCTTCCTCGTGCTGACCGGGTGGATGCTGGCGAAGGAGCGCCGCCTGGTGTCCCCCGAGGCGCTCACCTGGACCCTCGGGGTGAGCTTCCTCGCCCTCACCTCCCAGAACACCCCGCCCAACCCGCGCCTGCTCATCACCGCGTTCCCGCTCGTCGTCGTCCTCGCCCGCCGCATGGAGGGCGCCGCGTTCAATGCGGTCGTCGCCGCGAGCACGGTCGCGCTCGTCGGCCTGAGCGCGCTCACCTACGTCGGCATCGCGCTCCGCCCCTGAGCCGACCGCTCAGCGCTCGAACAGCTCGACGTCGACCGGCGCCGACCAGCCGAATGCGACGGCCTTTCCCGGGCCGTAGGCTCGAGTCAGCGAGGCCTGGAGGGCGAGGTACCTCCGGTAGTGGGCGACCGACTGCGGCGGGCCCGAGGCGGAGCCGACGTGGCTCGAGACGAGCCAGAGCCGAGGGCAGCTCGACGCCACGCGCCCGAGCCGCCCCGGTCCGAGGGTCGCGTAGCGCTCGACGTAGGCAAAGTCGGTCGTCCAGGGGGCCGACGGGAGCACCGGGCGTGGATCGGCCGACGAGGAGGGGGAGCCCAGGTAGTACCTGAAGGCCATCCGCCCGTCCGACGGGTAGAAGGCGATGCAGTCCGCCTTCGTCGAGCGCGACAGCACGTAGTCGGTCGCGGCGTGCCAGTTCTCCGGCGACATCCCATAGGTCGGGACGACCTGGAGGGCCCGGAGCACGACCAGCGCCGCGAGGGCGCCCCCGCCGAGCGCCGCCGGAAGGCGCGAGTCGGCGAGCCCGACGCCCAGGAGCAGGGTGACGGCGGGCACGGCGAGGAGGAGCTCGCGCGCCTCGAATATGGACTGGCCGACGACCGACTCGGCGAGGTCGACGGCGAAGGGGACGGTGAGCCAGGAGAGCGCGACCAGCCACGCCTCGGGAGCGCCGGCCCTCGCCCTGCTCGAGATCGCAAGGCCCGCGGCGGCCAGCAGGGCGACGCCCGAGAGGACGAGCAGGGCCTCGCTCGTCGCGCTCTGCGGGTAGCTCGGCGGGAGGGAGGAGGACGCGAGCGTCTTCAGGATCTGGACGAGCTCCCCGGCATTCGGCCGCGGAACCCAGAACAGCTGGCCCGTGCCCCTGCGCACGGCGAGCACGGCGATCGGCGCCGATGCGACGGCGGCGCCGGCCAGCGAGACCAGCATCGCCCGGGCGCGCCGCCGCCGGAAGAGGACCAGGACGAGCTGGGCCGGGACGACGAGCGCGGCGACGAAGGTCATGTACAGCGCGAGCGCCACACAGGCGGCGTAGGCGACCCAGGCCCTTCGCGCCCGGCGCGAGCCCGGCGGCAGGTCGAGCGCGACGACCAGCGCGAGCCAGGAGGCCCCGACGAAGCAGATCATCAACGCATAGCCCCGGGCGTCCTGGCCCCAGTTGACGAGCGGCAGGCTCACGGCGCCGAGCAGCCCGGTCGCCCACGCGGCGCGCCGGCCGGCGCAGCGCCGCGCGATCTCCGCGAGGACCCCCACCCCGGCAGCGGTCGCCAGGGCCGACGGCAGACGCATGACGAGCGGCCCGTTGCCGAAGGCGAGGTCGAGCACGTGCAGGAGCAGGTAGTAGCCGAGCATGCTCCCGCCGTCGTGCGCGATCGCCGCCCACAGGGCGCTGCCGTGCTGGGCGGCGATCGTCACGCTGGCGGCCTCGTCGATCCAGATGCTGCGCGAGCTGAGCTCGACCAGCACGACGACCAGGGCCACGGCGGCGGGCCCGAGCACGGCGGCGACGTCCCACCACGCCGCCCGGGCCTGGCCACCAGAGGGCGGCGTCGGGCGAAGGTGCTGGGGCCTGACGGCGGTCCGGCTCACAGCAGGGCACCGCGCTCGGAGAGCGGCCGGGCCTGCTCAGCCCGCTTCCTTGCCGAGGCGCGCACCGCCAGCCAGGCCGCGCCGGCGAGCAGGAGGTAGCCCGCGAGGACGGCCGGCGCCGTGTGCAGCGGCAAGCCGAGGATCCCGTCGGGCTTCACCTCGAATACGACCGCGGCGAGCGCGAGGGCGAGCAGGCGGGAGCGCTGCGGGCCCCGGCAGGCGGCGAGCAGGGACAGGCCCCAGGCGAAGTACCACGGCCACATCGCC
>JAJYNS010000073.1:0-4782 GCA_021786195.1 Actinomycetes bacterium
GCCTAGAGCCCGAGGATCGCCGAGCACTCCGGCCAGGGCGCCCAGCCGTCCTGCTGGTAGAGGCGGTAGGCGAGGGCGTCCTGGACGGCCGGGGGGGCCGAGCTGGGCAGGCCCGCGCCGCCGAGCCCCTGCCAGGTAGGCAGGGAGAACTGGTAGGCCCCGTAGTAGCCGTTCCCGGTGTCCAGGCTGTAGTCGTCTCCGGACTCGCAGTTGCGTATGGCGGCGAACTCGGCGGCGAGGTTCCCGGGCGGGAGCGGTCCACCCGAGGCCGCCGGCACCCCCGTGGGCGCCGGCGGGCCGGCCCCAGCTGGGGGGCTTGCCCCGGTGCTGGGGGCGGGAGGTGGGCCCGAGGTGGCCGCCGCCCGCTCGCGAGCGACGAGCTCCTGCTGGACGAGCGCTGCGAGCTGCCCCCGCACGGCCTGGAGGAGGCGGCGGTCCGCGGCGAGGGTGCCCAGCACGGCGGAGCGGTCCCGGGCGGCGGCCCTGGCCGCCGCGGCACGTGCGGCGGCCAGGGCCGCCGCCCGCTCGCGAGCGACGAGCTCCTGCTGGACGAGCGCTGCGAGCTGCCCCCGCACGGCCTGGAGGAGGCGGCGGTCCGCGGCGAGGGTGCCCAGCACGGCGGAGCGGTCCCGGCGGGTCGAGTCGAGCGCCGAGCCCACGGCCGCCGCCGCGGCGGCGGCCGTGGCGCTCTCGGTGGCGAGGCGGTGCTCGACGTCTTGGAGCCGAGCAGTCTCCGCGTCGAGCTGGCCGGCGGCTGCGCTGAGGTAGGTCTCCCCCGTCGCGAGAGAGGCGGCCGAGCCGCCGAGGATGAGCGACAGCGCGCCGTCGCTCCCGGCGCCCACGTAGGCGGCGACCGCCGCCGAGACGACGTCGGCGCGCAGGCGCGCCTCGCGCCTCGCCGTGCGAGCCGCCGCCTCGCGGTCGGCTGCCTCCCGGGCCTGCTCGGACAGGTAGTCGGCGCGCTCTCGCAGGTAGCGCTCCCCGAGCGAGGCGAGCCGGGCCTGGTCGCCGGAGATCGTGCGCGCGATCTCCGAGGCCCGGGCTTGCAGCGTCGAGGCGGAGCCCTGCGCGGGCACGGCCGCGGGCACGGCGGCCGGCTGGGGCGCCCGGAGGGCCGGTTGGGTGCCATGGACGAGCAGCCCGGCGCCGAGCAGCCCGGCGCCGAGCCGTCCGGCGAGGCCCGCCGCGGCGGTCCGGACTGCCCGGCGGGGCGGCCACCGGCCGGGGCGCTCCCCTCGACCGGCCGCGCTGGCGGTCACGGCGAGACGCTATTGCCCGCGAAGCTCCTGCGCAACGGGCCACTACGCTGCACCGGTGACCGTCGCCGGCGTGATCGTCTTCCCCTCGGGCCGCGAGGTGGGGCCCCGTCCGGGCGGTCGAGCGCCTTCCGCCAGCGCCAAGGGGGGCGGCAGGGCCGGCGCGCTTCGCGCGCTCACCGAGTCGGCGCTCGGTGCCGGCCTCGACGAGGTCGTCGTCGCGACCGAGGACGCTGCGGTCGCCCGAGGGCTTCCGGAGGAGGTCACCGTGGTCCTCGACGAGGCGGAGACGCCCTCGGCGGCCTCGGCGCTCCGGGCGGCGCTCGACTGGTGCGCCCGGGGCGGACGGCGGCGGGCGGTGGTCGCCCTGCCCGCGCTCGTCGAGGCGGTGGCCTCGGGCGCGGGGGGAGGCCCAGCCGGACCGGCAGTGCGCCACCCGGGAGCGAGGGCCGGCTGCTGGCACGCGCTCGGCGTCGCATCCGGCGCGCCGGTCCTCGTCGGGACCTGGCGGGAGGCGCCAGTCGGGCTCGTGCGCATCGACGCCGAGGCATGGCCTTTGCTCCCGCTCTCCGGCGAGATCGAGGTCCTCTGGCGCGCCCGTCCCGAGCTCGCCGCCAAGCTCGAGCTCGAAGGGTCTGCCGAGCCCGAGCCGCAGGCGGCCGAGCACGCGGAGCCGGAGGACGTCGAGGCGGTCCAGGCGCTCCTCGGCCGCCCGCCGGCCGGCCCGTTCAGCGTCGTCGTCCGGGACCGCCTCGGGGGCCCGGTCGTCATCCGCAACGCGCCGTTCCTCGACGACGGGACGCCGATGCCGACCCGCTACTGGCTCGTGGGCCGGAAGGAGCGCGAGGCGGTGAGCCGGCTCGAGTCCCGGGGCGGGGTGCGGTCGGCGGAGGCGAGCGTCGCGCCGGAGGAGCTGGAGGCGGCCCATGCCCGCTACGCAGCCGAGAGGGACGCCGCCATGGGACCTCGGGCTCGCGGGCCGCGGCCGACGGGCGGCGTGGGGGGCGCCCGAGCCGGTGTGAAGTGCCTGCACGCGCACCTCGCCTGGTACCTCGCGGGCGGCAGGGACCCGGTCGGCAGGTGGGTCGCGGCGCGCATCGGCGACGAGATCGACGGCCCCGTCGCCGCGATCGACTGCGGGACGAACTCGACCCGGCTCCTCGTGCTCGACCCGGCAGGACGGACCCTGCTCCGCCGCAGCGAGATCACCCGGCTCGGGCAGGGGGTCGATCGCACCGGGGCCCTGGCGCCAGAGGCCGTGGCCCGGACGGTCGAGGTGCTCGAGCACTACCGGGAGCTGATGGACTCGGCAGGGGTCGTGCGCTTCCGGGCGAGCGCCACCTCGGCGGCGAGGGACGCGGCGAACGCCGAGGAGCTCTTCGACGCGGCCGGACGGGTGCTCGGCGGTCGGCTGGAGCTCCTGAGCGGCCTCGAGGAAGGGCGCCTTTCGTACCTCGGCGCCACCGCCGACCTTGACCCCGGGGACGGCCCCTACCTCGTCGCGGACGTCGGGGGCGGCTCGACCGAGCTCGTCGCCGGCCAGAAGGGCGCGCCCAGAGGGGCGCCGCCTGCGGCGGTCGTCTCGCTCGACGTCGGCTGTGTGCGGGTCACCGAGCGCTTCCTGCACGGCGACCCGCCGCGCGCTGACGAGGTCGACGCCGCGACGGCCCACGTCCGGAGCCTGCTCGAGGGGGCGTTCTCGGCGAACAGCGACCTCGGCGGGGCTCGCACGCTCATCGCCGTCGCCGGGACGGCCTCTGCGCTCGCGGTGCTCGCCTCGGGGCTCGGCCGCTACGAGCGGGACGCCGTCCATCACGCGAGGCTCTCCCGGGCCACCCTCGACCGCCTCGCCGCCGAGCTGCTCTCCGAGCCCCGGGCGAGACGAGCCGCCCGGGCGGGGCTCGAGCCCGGGCGCGTCGACGTGATCGCCGGGGGCGCGCTCGTGCTGCGCGAGGTCCTCGCCCGCAGCGGGCAGGACGAGCTTGTCGTGTCGGAGTCCGACATCCTCGACGGCATGGCCGCCGAGCTGCGCCGCTGACCTCTCCGGTCTGCCGGGGCCCTCAGCCCGGCGTGCCGACCGGCGCGAACAGCGCCTCCACGGCCTCGGCAGGCAGCGGCCTCGAGTAGTAGAAGCCCTGCCCGTGGTCGCACTGCTCGCGCTGGAGCTGCGCGAGCTGCGCCTCGTCCTCGACGCCCTCGGCGAGCGTGCGCAGGCCGATCGCCCTGCCGAGCTGCACGAGCGTGTGGATGAGCGCCCGGGCCTCCGGCGAGCGTGCGACCTCGGAGATGAAGGACCGGTCGATCTTCAGGGCGTCGACGGGGAACTGGCGGAGGTAGGCGAGGGAGGAGTACCCGGTGCCGAAGTCGTCGATCGCGATGCGCACCCCGAGCCGCTTCAGCTCGTGCAGCCGGCGGCTGGTGGCCTCCGCGTCGTGCATCAGCACCGTCTCGGTGAGCTCGAGGGTGAGCAGCCCGGGATCGAGGCCGCTGTCGAGAAGCGCCTCCTCGACCTCCCCGACGAGGGCGTCCGACTCGAGCTGGCGGCCGGAGACGTTCACCGACAGCGGCACGACCCGGCCGCCCGCCGCCCATGCCGCCGCCTGCCGGCAGGCCTCCTGGAGCACGAAGCGGCCGATCTCCCCGATGAGGCCGCACTCCTCGGCGACGGGGATGAACTCGCCGGGCGCCACCACCCCTCGCTCGGGATGCCGCCAGCGGACGAGCGCCTCGACGCCGGTCATGGTGAGGTCCCGCATGTCGAAGGTCGGCTGGTACTCGACGAACAGCTGCCCTCGCTCAACCGCGGCGCGCAGGTCCATCTCGAAGGCCAGGCGGTCCTGGATGGCGAGCTGCATCTCGGGGTGGAACAGCGCGTAGCGCCCCTTGCCGGACTGCTTCGCCTGATAGAGGGCGATGTCGGCGTCGCGCAGCAGCGCCTCGGCGTCCGCGCGCAGCCCGACGGCGACGCCGATGCTCGCCCTGACCGACAGCGGAGAGGACTCGAGACCCTCGAGCACGAAGGGCTCGGAGAGCACGGTGAGGATGCGCTCGGCGACGAGCTCGGGACCGGCGTCGAGCGAGCGCCCCTCGACCAGGACGACGAACTCGTCCCCCCCGAGGCGCCCGACGCTGTCGCTCGGCCGGAGCGACGCCTCGAGCCGGCGGGCGACCGCGACGAGCAGGTCGTCGCCCCGTTGGTGGCCGAAGGAGTCGTTCACGTCCTTGAAGTTGTCGAGGTCGATGAACAGCACACCGATGGCGAGCGGCTCGCGCCGTGCCCGCTGGAGCATCCGCTCGGCCCGGTCGACGACGAGGGCGCGGTTCGGCAGGCCCGTCAGGGAGTCGTGCAACGCCTGGTGGCGCAGCTCGCCGGTGCGCTCGTCGACGAGGAGAAGGGCGCGCTCGCGCGAGCGGAGGAGCAGCTGGATCGCAAGGAAGATCGCGACGGTCACCGCCAGGACGAGCCCGCCGACGACGAGCCCTTCGGAGAACGCGGCGGATGGCGGGCCTCCGGTGATGGACAGCA
>JAJYNS010000073.1:5430-17554 GCA_021786195.1 Actinomycetes bacterium
CCGGCAGGGTCGCGAAGATCGCCGCCTGGCTGGCGACGAAGTCCTCGTCCCGGCGGATCGAGGTGACGATCGAGGCCGCCGTCGACTCGGCGTCGGTCCGGAACGCGGCACGGTCCCTTGACGAGACGGTCGAGGTCCAGCTGATCGCGGCCCCCAGGGCGGCGCTGGCGCCGAGCACGAGGATCGCCCAGCTCGCGAGCGAATAGCGCCGCCGCCTGGCTCGGCGGCGCTCGGTCGCGCCGGTGTCGGTCATGCCCTTTCTTACGGACGCGAGGCCCCGAGCTGAAGGTGCCCGCTCCGTCTCGAGCGCGGCTCGCCGTGCCGAGCCTGGGCCGCCCCTGGACCGGGACCCGGGCCCGGCGCGGGTCAGTCGCCGAGGACGATCTGCCGGGCGCGGCGGACGAACTCGTCCATCCGGCCGTGGGTCCGGTCCGCCCATGCCTTTCCCTGGACGGCGAGGCGGTCGCGCACGCGACGGTCCGCGATGGCCCGGACCGCGTCGGTCAGCTCGCCGACGTCTCGGTACCAGAGCCCGCCGGACGCGTCGGCGGCGTGCTGCTTTGCCGCGCTGTCGTCGGGCACGACCACGGGCGTGCCGAGCAGCATCGACTCGATCGCCTCCCGCCCGACCGGCCCGGGGGGGCGCAGGTCGACCGTGGCGAGGGCATGGCGCATCAGGCGCCAGAGGTTCACCCTGCTCGGGCTGACCGGGAGCTCGAGCGTGTTCTCCCGGTCGCCGATGCACCACCGCTCTCCGTCGACCTCGGCGACCGAGACGTGGCCGACGGCGCTGCGCAGCACCTCGTGGGTCACCGACCGCTCCCATCTCGGGCCGCCCGGCGGGAAGCAGCGGATCGAGAGCAGGTAGGCGCCGAAATAGCGGACGCCGAAGAGGCGGTTGGCCGACGCGGACCGGTTGACGGCGAAGGCACAGCCGAGCGGGACGACCGAGTCCTCGGCGCGGTCGGGGAAGCTGGAGAGCACGGCGCGCCGCTCGCCGGAGTGCATGACGGCGACGACGTCGGCTCGGCGCTCGGCGGCCGCGACGGCCGCCGCCGACAGCGCGGTCTCGCTGTCGAGGAACGGCACGAAGGTGACCCTCGGCGCCCCGGGACCACCGCGGGCACCGAGGGAGGAGACGTCCCAGGGCTGGTGGTGGCCGGCGAGGACGACCGCGTCGGGGGCGAGCCCAGCGACCACCTCGGCGGCGTCTTCGGCGCTGCCCTCCAGCTCCTCGAGCAGGGCGGAGGCGACCGCGGGCAGGTGGCGACCGCCGTCGTAGGTGCCGAGGGCGGTCCGCACGAGCCCGGCCCGCAGCAGGCGAGCCCCCTTCCAGGGGACGCGATGGACGCGAAAGACGCTGTCCTCGACGGTCGCCGGCGGCTCGGGGGGGCTCGCGAGGTGGACGACCTCGACCTCGGCGCTTCGGGCGAGGGCCCCGGCGAGCAGGCGTGTCGTCGAGGTCGTCTCGTCGAGCGAGCCGCCCCAGTGCGCCGTGACGATGGCGACGCGCGGGCTCACCGGTCGGCGAGCCGGGAGTCGATCCTGTCGTCGACGTAGCGGGCGAGCTCGAGCATGTCCCTCCTCAGGATCTCGAGCAGCGCGCGCAGGTCGGCGCTCGAGACCTCGTCCACGCGGTAGGCGACGGCGTCGATCGACTGGGCGAGCGCGGCCCGGAACTCCTGCTCCTCGGTGAAGTAGCGGTCGAGCGCGGCGTTGATGACCCGAGCGAGCAGCCGGCGCGCGAGGGCCTTGGGCCCGAACCCGCTCCCGGCGTGGGTGCGCGCCGGCCCCATGTCCCAGCGCCGATGGAGGTGGTGGATGCTCGGGTGCAGGTGGATCGGGTCGCGGTCGGCCCGCACGAGCAGCTCCTCGAAGGTCGCCTGCGGCGCCCAGGAGCGAGGGAAGGCCGTCGGGGTGTCGGCCACGATCGCCCTCAGGTGCTCGACGACCGCACGTGCGTCGAGACGGACGTCTCCAGGTAGGTCTTCCAACGGTCGTCCTCCTGCGCGGTCGACAGCGGGCACCAGTATCTCCAGTGGCTCAGGTTCCGGTTGAGGTAGGGGTCGCCGGTGACGATGACGTGCCCCCAGCGCTCGAGGATGCGCTTCGACTCGGCGAGGTCGTCGGTGTGGCCCCGGCTGCGGGACTCGTGGTGCACGAGCTCGGCGAGAGGGTCGTAGACGACGAGGTAGCCGCGCTCGCGCAACGACAGGCAGTAGTCGACGTCGTTGAAGGCGACCGGGAGCTCCTCGTCGAAGCCCCCGACCGACTCGAACACCTCTCGTCGGGTCATCATGCACGCCCCGGTGACGACGGAGCAGTCGCGAGTCTGGATCGCCATCGAGTTGTAGCCGGGGTGCCAGCCGGGAAGGCCCCGCAGCACATGGCCGGCGATCCCCCCGAGCCCCACGACGACGCCGGCGTGCTGGATGGTCCCGTCCGGATAGACGAGGCGCGCGCCGACCGCGCCGACGGCGGGCCTCAGGGCGTGGCCGAGCATCGCGTGCAGCCAGCGCGGGCTTTTGGCCTCGACGTCGTTGTTCACGAACAGCAGCACCTCGCCCATGGCCTCGGCGACGGCCCGGTTGTTGATCGCCGCCCAGTTGAAGGGGCCCGGCGCCTCGATGATCCTGACCGTCGGCGCGCCCGCGAGCCGCTCGAGGAGCGCCGCAGTCTCGGGCAGCTCGCTGCCGTTGTCGACGAGCACGAGCTCGACCCGGTCGTAGCCGGGGTCGGCCCGCAGCGACGAGCAGCAGGTCGCGAGCAGCCCCGGCTCGTCCCGGAAGGGGACGATGACGCTGACGAGCGGGTGGGACGTGAGCGCCCGGCGCACGTGGTAGCGCCCGGCGAAGCGCGGCTCCTGGGTCACCTCCGCCTCCTCGCCGGCCCGGTGCAGGGCGTCCTCGATCGCGCGCAGGCCGGCTTCGTAGGCCCAGGGCTTGGCGATCGTGCCCGAGGCGTCGCTCGCCGCCGAGCCGGGGAGCGTGCGCCAGTGGTAGAGCACCTCGGGGATGTGCACGATCGATCGGGCCCGCTCGGTCGCCCGGAGCGCGAGGTCGTAGTCCTGGCTGCCGTCGAAGTCCGAGCGCAGCCCACCGAGCTCGACCACGAGGTCTCGCCGGACGACCATCAGGTGCCCGATGTACTGGAACGACAGCAGCAGGTCGGGGGACCAGTCCGGCTTGAACAGCGGGTCGAAGCGCTCTCCGGTGGCGTCGATCTTGTCCTCGTCGGAGTACAGGACGTCGGCGTCGGGGTTCTCGGACAGGGCGTTGGCGACGGACTCGAGGGCGTCGGGCGTCAGCTCGTCGTCGTGGTCGAGGAACGCGACGTAGCGCCCCCTGGAGATGGCGAGCGCGCCGTTGGTCGCGGCGGAGATGCCCCCGTTGCGCGCGAGCGCGGTGGTCCGGATGCGCCGGTCAGCCTTGCGCAGGGCCCGCAGGTAGGCCGTGAGCTCCTGGTCGCCGGAGGCGTCGTCGCAGAGGCAGAGCTCCCAGTCCCGGAAGCTCTGGGCGAGCACGGAGCCGATGCAGCGCTCGAGGGCCCACATCGGCGTCTTCCAGACCGGGACGAGCAGGCTCACCAGCGGCGCGCGCCCGAGCAGCGGTGCCCTCGTGCGCGCCCGCCGGAGCGGGGGGTCGCTCGGGCCGCCGACGACGACGGGCATGCGCCGGGCCGAGAGCCAGCGGTGGTACGCGCGGCGGTCCTCGCTCGCGTTCAGCGGGTACGGCCCCTTCTCGTCGGGCTCGCCGGCCTCGCTCGCCTCGTCGACCATCCGGCTGCGGTCGCTCGGCCGAGCGCCGTGCCGCTCGGGCGCGGCGCGTAGCAGGGGCTCGAGCTGGCGCGAGGCCCAGGAGAGGGCGGCGACGACGTGGCCGAGGTCGCGCTCGAGCTCGATGAGCGCCGCCGCCCAGGCGCTCTCGGGGCCGAGCTCGCCCGGCGCGAAGCACTCGTGGAAGCCCGAGAGCGACGACAGCGACTCCTGCAGTCGCCGCTGCTCGGGCAGGAGCAGGCCCGCCGCCTGCGCCGCCGCGGCATCCGTCTCGAGACCGGCGTCCGCCCGCCGCCCGTCCGGTGCCCCGGGCCAGGGTCCCCCCGCCTCGCCGGGCGCCCGCCGCCGGGCCCGGGGGGCCGGGACCGAGCTTTTCGGCGCCCGCTCCTCGACGAGCGCGGCGAGCCGCTTCTCGAGGCCCTGGCGGTCCTCCTCGAGCTCCTCGTGCCGCACGACGCAGACCGGGAGGCCGGCCAGCCCCTCGAGCGCGGCACGGACGTAGGACTCGTAGAGCGCGAGGCCCCGGACCGTCGGCTGGCCCTCGAGCACGCGGAGCTCGGCGGCGATCCGGACCGGGTCGCGAGCCACGAGCAGCGCGAGCAGGCGGTCGTTCGCGACACGCCGCCAGAACGGCAGGAGCAGCGGCAGGGGGCGGTCCGCGAGGACGAGCGGGCCCCCGCCGGTCGGCAAGTCGACGAGGCGCCTCGCCTCGGTGAGGAGGTCTTCGAGCGCCTCGTCCGACTCCCAGCCCGGCTCGAGCCGAGGCGGCCGCTCCCAGCTGCCCCCGAGGCGGGAGAGGAGGCGCTCGTCGAGACGGCGCGTCGAGGGCCCGGTGCCGACGAGCTCCCCGACGGCGCCGGCGCCGGCGCGGGGCGGGCCGAGGGCGAGCACGAGGAGGGGAGCCGTGCCGCCGGAGGCCACCCCCGATCGGCCGCGCTCGCCGGGCGCCCCCGCCGGAGGCGCCGTCGCCCGAGCCCGGTCGGTCCCGCCGGCTTCGGTGCGTTCGGGTCTCGTCATCCTCGCCTGTGGGAGACAACGCTGCCGCTGCAGGCTTCGAGGCGCCGGTCCCGGCGCCGATTGTACGCCGCCCGTGCCTGGACACGGTTCCCCGGCGATCTGCAAGCATGGGAGGGTGGACCGGCTGGGCGAGACAATCCTGCAGCCGCTCGGCAGCCGGCTCGTCGGGCGCCGCGTCGTGCTGCGGCCCTTGCGGAGCGACGACTATCTAGCGTGGCGCGAGGTCCGCACTCGCTGCAGGGACTGGCTCGTGCCCTGGGAGCCGCGTCCTGCGGGCATGCCCCGGCCGAGCGAGGACCGCCAGAGCTTCGTCGCACGTTGCTCGAGCCGTGACCGGGACCGCCAGCTCGGCACGGGGTACGGCTTCGGGATCTTCGTCGGGGAGCGTTTCGCCGGCGAGATCAACCTGTCCTCGATCCAGCGGGGCGCGTTCCAGAACAGCTACGTCGGCTACTGGATCGACAAGGCGCTGGCCGGCAACGGCTACGTCCCCGAGGCGTGCGTCGTGCTCTTCGGCTTCGCCTTCGAGCAGCTCGGGCTGCACCGGCTCCAGATCGCCATCGTCCCCCGCAACGGCCCGAGCCGCGCGGTGGCGCGCAAGCTCCACCTGCGGGGCGAGGGGATCGCCTGCAGGTACCTCGAGATCGACGGGCGCTGGGAGGACCACGTGCGCTACGCGATCACCGCCGAGGAGTGGGTCGAGCGCCGGGACCGCTACCGGCGCGAGTGGCTCGAGGGCTGAGCCCGCCCGCCGGCGACCGGCCGAGCAGCCGGCTCAGCCGGGACGCCCCACGCCGACCAGGCCGTAGTAGTACATCGGGGCGAAAGAGACGGTCTCGCCGGTCTCCGGCGCCTGGATGATCGTCTCGGTCCCGTAGGGTCCGCTGCCGACGTACATCGCGACGTGCGTCACCGGGTCGGCGCCGTCGTTCGGGAACCAGTAGAAGAGCAGGTCTCCCGGCTGGATGGCGTCGAGGGGGACGTGCCTCGTCTCCCGGTACTGGTACCAGGCGCTGTGAGTCAGCGAGACGCCGGCGCTCGCCCAGGCGAGCATCGTGAGACCGGAGCAGTCGACGCCCGAGCTGCTGGCACCGCCCCAGACGTAGGGCACGCCGAGGTAGCTCTCGGCCGCCTGGACCGCCTCCTCGCCTGCGACGCTGGAGCCGTGGGGCTCGAGCGGCGGATGGCCGACCTCGCTCGCCGACCCTGCGGCCGCGACCGCGCTCGAGGCGGCCGCCTGGGCCGCGGGGTCCGAGGACGCCGTTGCCGCGACGCTCGAGGCGATCGAGGCGGCTGCGGCCGCCTGGGCCTCGGCGGCCTGCTCCGCGGCGATCGCCTTCGCCCTCGCCGCCGCCCGCTGCCGTGCCCGCGCGAGCGCCCTCGCCCGGGCCACCGCCCGAGCGGCCGCCAGCGCCCGAGCTCGTGCGGCCGCCGCCGCGGCGGCCTCCTGCTCGGCGATCAGCTGGGCGATGCGCCCTTTCACCTGGCGCAGCGTGGCCTCGGCGACCTGCGCCGCCGAGGCGGCCGCGGCTCGGGCGCGCGACGCGGCCAGCACACCTTCGCGCGCTCGGCCCTCGGCGGCGGCCTCGGTCCGCTCGGCAGCCCTCATCCTGCGCTGGGCGCCCTCGAGCACCTTGACCGCCGAGGCGAGGCGCTGGGTCGCCACGCCCGCGTAGGTGGAGACCGTCGCGGCGTCGGCGATGCTCGAGGACAGCACGGCGGCGGCCTCGGCGGCGGCGCTGTCGCTGAAGACGTAGTCGGCGACGGCGGCCGAGCGCACTTGGGCCCGGGCGCCGACGATGCGGCGGGCCTGCGCGGCGATCGCCGCCCGGTCCGCCGCGAGGCGCTGCTCGTCCGCCTGGAGGACGACCGTCGCCTGGTCGTAGCGCTCACCAGCAACCTGCTCTCTCGTCGTGTCTGCGGCGATGCGCCTCGCCAGAGCGGCTGCCTCGGCCCGCGCCGCGCCGACCCGGGCCGGGCTCGGCGCGCCCACCCCGTCGGCGACCGCCGGCGCGACGCCCAGGGCGGCCGAGCCCAGGGCGGCGGCCAGGGTGGCGGCGGCCAGGGCGGCGAGGGCGGCCCGTGCGGGGGCTCCGGCACGCACGGGAAGCACACGAGCGCGCTGTAGCCTCACCGGCCGCATTTCATCACTCTGGCCACACAGGTTCACTCTGTCAACGCAAGAGCCCGACGTGCATGCCCTCCTTACGGCCCGAGGCGCCGCCGGTTCGCGGGGCTCCTCGGAGGGCCCGGCGTCGTGGCCCGTCGGCGGCAGCCCTCCCGGAGGGCGCCGCCCAGGCGAGCCACGCCCGGCAACTACCGTTGTGGTGCGCCGGCGGGGCGGCTGGAGGCGGTGGCCGAGGGCGTGGGGACGTAGCCCAACCGGCAGAGGCAGGGCGCTTAAAACGCTCGCAGTGAGGGTTCGAGCCCCTCCGTCCCCACAAGGTGTCGTGGAGGAGCGCCCAGGGATCAGGAGCTAGGAGAGCCCCCGAAATCTTGGAGCACCAGGTCGTCGGGGAAGGGGTGGCCTTGCTCGACGGGGGGCGGGCACCCGTACACTTCGGCGACGCGATGACCGATCCTGCCCCCTGCCTCACGCTGCTCACCGACTTCGGCTACGAGGCGGGCTTCGTCGGCGCGCTCCACCTCGTCGCGTGCTCGATCGCGCCGCGCGCAAGGGTGATCGACCTCGACCACACGATCCCCCGCGGTGACGTCCGGCTCGGGGCCCTGCGGCTCGAGCGCGCCGTTCGCCTGCTGCCCCCCGGCGTCCACGTCGGCGTCGTCGACCCCGGCGTCGGCAGCGCCCGGCGTCCCCTGGCGCTGCGAGCGGGCAGGCTGGTCTTCGTCGGTCCGGACAACGGCCTCTTGGTGTGGGCCGGGGACGCTGCGGGCGGGATCGAGGAGGCCGTCGTGCTCGACGACGAGCGATGGTTCCTCGAAGGCCGCGCGAGGACCTTCGACGGGCGGGACGTCTTCGTCCCGGTCGCGGCCCACCTGCTGAGCGACGCCTCGCTCGAGGAGGTCGGGACGCGCTGCGACCCGGCCGGCCTCGTCCGCCTCGAGCGGCCCGTGGCACGCCTCGTGGAAGACGGGGTGATCGAGGCGGAGGTCGTCCAGATCGACGGCTTCGGGAACGTCCAGCTGAGCGCCGGCAGGCGGCTCGTCGACGGGCTCGGGGCTCGCCCGGGCGACCCCTTGGTCGTCGAGTGGGCCGGCAGGCGGCTTCACGCCGTCTTCGGCGGCGCCTTTGCCGACGTCGGGGCCGGCGAGGCCGTGCTGCTGGTCGACAGCGACGGCTGCCTGGCCCTCTCGGTGAACGGCGGGCGGGCCGACGCCCTCCTCGACGCCCGACCGGCATCGCTCGTGACGGTCGCCCGTCCCCGCTAGGGCTCCGCCCGGCCCGAGCAGGGCGCCGGCGCGCGGTAGTGCGCGATTGTGCGTGATAATGGTCTGTAACGAGCACGATCGCGCAGCAAGGTGCGGGCGCGTCAGGAAGCCGGGGGTGAGGACGATGTCCCACGTCGCCGCCGAGATCGAGAGCCAGCCCCGATGCTGGGAGCTGGCCGCCGAGCTTGCGGGCGAGGTCGGCCAGGCGCTGCCGGGCGAGGGCGAGCGGGTCGCCGTCGTGGGCTGCGGCACCTCGTACAACGTCGCCCAGGTCTACGCGTCGCTCCGAGAGGGGTCCGGGAAGGGCGAGACGGACGCGTTCGCCGCCTCGCAGCTCCCGGCCGGGCGCCGCTACGACCGCGTGGTCTTCGTCTCGAGGACCGGGACGACGACCGAGGTGCTCGAGGCGATGGCGCTCCTTCCCGCCGGGACGCCGACGACGGCGATCACCGCCCAGCCCGACACGCCGGTCGCCAAGGCCGGGACGTACTCGGTCGCCCTTCCTTTCGCCGACGAGGAGGCGGTCGTGGCGACCCGCTTCGCGACGAGCGTCGTCCTGCTCTTGCGTGTCCACCTGGGTGCCGACTCGGGGCCCCTCGTGGCCTCGGCGGCGGAGGCGCTGGCCGCCCCCCTCCCCGAGGGTGCGCTCGACGCGCGCCAGTACACCTTCCTCGGGCTCCACTGGGCAGCCGGGCTCGCCCATGAGGCGGCGCTGAAGCTGCGAGAGTCGGCCCAGGTGTGGGCCGAGTCCTACCCCGCGATGGAGTACCGCCACGGGCCCATCAGCGTCGCCGACGAGCGCAGCCTCGTCTGGTCGCTCGGCTCGGCGCCCTCGGGGCTCGAGGAGGAGGTCCGCGCCACCGGAGCCCGCTGGGAGGAGACGCGGCGAGACCCGCTCGCCGAGCTCCTCAGGGTCCAGCGTCTCGCCGTCGCCCTCGCGGAGCGGGCCGGGCTCGATCCAGACCGCCCTCGCCACCTCGCGCCCTCGGTGATCCTCACCGAGGGCTGGTCCGCCGGCTCGGCGTCCCGGGCGGGCAGCCGGCGCGCGCCGTAGAGTCGGCCTGGTGCCGCCTGCGTGGCGGGCCGTGCGGCGGGCGAGCGCAGGAGGCGGCGATGGCGACGGGCGACGGCGGGGCCGGGGCGGCGGGCGGCAGGGCGGCGCTCCGGTGGTCGCTTCCCCAGCGGCGGCGTCTCGTGACGAAGGTTCCCGGCCCGAGGTCGGAAGCGCTGCAGGCTCGCCGTGCGGCCGCCGTCGCGCCGGGCGTCTCGAGCTCGTCCCCGGTCTTCGTCGCCGAGGCCTCGGGCGCGGTGGTCCTCGACGTAGACGGCAACTCGCTGATCGACCTCGGCTCGGGCATCGCCGTCGTCGGGGTCGGCCACGCCTCGCCACAGGTGGTCGACAGGGCGGCAGGCCAACTGCGGCGCTTCACGCACACCTGCTTCATGGTCACCCCCTACGAGGCCTATGTCGCAGTCTGCGAGCAGCTGAACGAGCTCAGCCCGGGCACCTTCGAGAAGCGCAGCGCCCTGTTCAACTCCGGGGCCGAGGCGGTCGAGAACGCGGTGAAGATCGCCCGCCGGGCCACCGGCCGGCAGGCGGTCGTCGTCCTGGAGCACGCCTACCACGGCCGGACGAACCTGACCATGGCGCTCACCTCGAAGAACATGCCGTACAAGGACGGCTTCGGCCCGTTCGCGCCCGAGGTCTACCGGGTGCCGACCTCCTATCCCTTCCGCGACCCCGAGGGCATGACCGGCCGCCAGGCCGCCGAGCGAGCCACGTCCCTCGTCGAGTCCGAGGTCGGCGCGTCGAGGGTCGCCTGCGTCGTCGTCGAGCCGATCCAGGGCGAGGGCGGCTTCGTCGTCCCGGCGAAGGGCTTCCTCCCCGCGCTCGCCGACTGGTGCCGGTCGAGCGGGGCGCTGCTCGTGGCCGACGAGATCCAGACGGGCCTGGCACGGACGGGCGACTGGTTCGCCTGCGAGGACGAGGAGGTTGTCCCCGACCTCCTGACCACGGCGAAGGCGCTCGCAGGGGGCCTTCCGCTCGCGGCCGTCACCGGCAGGGCGGAGGTCATGGACCGGGTGCACCCCGGTGGCCTCGGCGGCACCTACGGCGGCAACCCCGTCGCCTGCGAGGCTGCGCTCGGCGCGCTCTCGACGATGCGCGAGCTCGACCTCCCGGCGGCGGCGAGGCGGATCGGCGCGCTGACGGGGGAGTGGCTCAGGAAGATGCAGGCGTCGAACGCGGCGGTCGGCGACGTGCGCGGCCGGGGCGCGATGTGGGCGATCGAGCTCGTGAGGCCAGGAACCAAGGAGCCGGACGCCGGCGCGGCCCGGGCCGTTGCGAGCGCCTGCCTTGCCGAGGGCGTGGTGGTCCTGACCTGCGGCAGCTTCGGCAACGTCGTCCGGCTGCTGCCCCCGCTCGTCATCGACGAGGCGTTGCTCGCCGAGGGTCTCGACGTCCTATCCAGCGCCGTCGCGGCCGCCGGGTAGGCGCCAGCGGACCGCCGGGGCGCTCCCGGTCCTGGCGCAGCTCCCCGCGGTCGACCGGGCGACCGACTTCCTGCGCCGGCGGCGTGCTCAGACGACGGCCCGGTCCTCGGCGCCGCCGAGCGTCGCCACCCGCTCGGCGTCCGGCGAGGTCCCCTCCGCCGTCCGGCGCCGCCGCCAGCGCCACTCCAGCCAGCCGCAGCTCGCGAGCCCCGAGACGGCCATCACGATCCCCAGCGCCTCGATCGGGTCGGTGCCGACGTCGTAGGGCAGCCAGAGGAACTCGTCGAAGAAGCGCGACAGCCCCCACAGCGCGGCGGTGAGGACGATCACGACGCCGCCGGGTCCGCCCTCTCGGGTGACCCGCCGCTCGGCGGCGAGGGCGACGAGCAGCACGACGAGGCACTCCGCCGCCTGGAACAGTGGGACGGGCAGGCGCTTGCCGACCTCGCCGGCGTAGTACATGCCGATCCAGGACGTCGTCGGCTTCCCCCCGCCGGCCACCATGAGCTGCGGCCCGAGCAGCCGTCCGAGCGCCCAGCTCGCGACGAGGACGGGGCCGAGCAGGTCGAGGAGGCGGACCGTCCCGAGCTGCGGGCAACGGCGACGCGCGCTGACCAAACCGACCGGCAGCGCGAGCGCGATGCCCCCGAAGGAGCTGAGCCCGCCGTGCCAGATCGCGAGGATCTCGAGGGGATGGCCGGAGTAGTAGGAGAAGTGGGAGATCACGTGCGCGGCGCGCGCCCCGGCGACCGCGGCGACCACGACCCAGACGAAGGTGCCGCCGAGCCAGCCGTCGGGGAAGCCGTTGTGCCGCAGCCGGCGGGCGAGGTAGCGGTAGCCCCACCAGAAGGTCAGGGCGAGGCCGATGCCGTAGGTGTGGACCTGGAGCGGCCCGATGTGGAAGACCACCGGTATCGGTCTCACCGCTGCCCTCCCTCGGCACGAGCCGGCGGGCGGTCGCGCCCTGCCCGGCGCCCCGGCACGGCCGCCCCGGGCCTGCCGGCGACGTCCAGTATCGCGTAGCCGCCGGTCCTACCATCGCCGGCGTGGACCGGCGCAGCTTCCTCCGGGGTCTCGGCGCGCTCGCAGGCGGCGCGGCCGCCGGAGCGCTCGCGGCGGGCTGTGGCGGCACGGGCGCTGCCTCGAGGCTCGCCCCGAAGGTGTCCGCCGTCTCCCGGCGCCGGCGGCACCCCGCCGCACCGGGCGGGCAGGGGGTACACGACGTCGGCGGCCTTCCGGTCGCCGACTGGGTCGTCGAGGAGAACCGCCGGCCGGGGACGTTGCGCTGGGTCATCCACCCGGCCCCGATGCCGGTCGGGGCACTGCCGCCCTGGCCCGCGCTGATCGAGGGCTTCGCCGACCGGACGAGCTACCAGCAGGGCGACGAGGTCGGGCTGTACGTGAGCGCGGCGGCGCCGGAGTTCAAGGCCGAGGTCTACCGGATGGGCT
>JAJYNS010000073.1:18261-19473 GCA_021786195.1 Actinomycetes bacterium
ATCTACCCGAAGGACCCCAAGCTCGCGACGGGCGTCTCCTGGGCGACCGACCCCGTGCCCTATCCCGAGTCCGAGATGATCGGCATCATGTACCAGGCCTACGGCGCCGACGCACCCTTCGTCGTCGCCGACGCGTCCTCTTGGGCGTTCGCCGGGACCGGGCTTCGCGACGGCGAGTCGATCTCGGTCCCCGGAGGGGGGCGCCAGGTCGTCGGCTCGGAGTTCGACGGCTTCGAGCCCGCACTGCCCGGGCCGAGGAACGTCGACATCCTCGCCCATTCGCCCACCGCGAGCGTCGCCGGGCGGCTGTTCTCCGACGCGAGCTACTACACCCGGGACCGGGGCGGCGGCGTCTTCGCGACGGGGACAGCCAGCTGGGTGCAGCTGCTCTGGGACGGCGCGCCGGCGCTCGACGGCGCGCTCAGCTTCGGCGTCTCGCCGGCCGTCCGCCCGCTCACCAGGATCACCCTGAACGTCCTTGCGGAGCTGTCCGCCGGGCCCGCAGGCCTCCGGCGCCCCTCGACAGGGAACTGGCGGCGGTTCTACTCGCCGACGACGCCGGCCGTCCGGAGCGTCGACGTCCCCTGATGCTGAAGCCGAGGGCCGCAGCTGCCGTTAGCACCGAGCCACCGGGGCGGTCGGGACGGGGGCGCGCGGGAGGTCGGTTGCCGGGTTCATCGCCGAACGGTGCTGTGCACGGCGACCGGACGCGGCCGAGCCAGGGGGCGGAGGTGCCCCTTGGCGCCTACGGCGCGGAGGCCGGGGGGCTGCTCGCGCCGGCGCGCGCCCTGTTCGCCGCCGACCCGGAGAGCTTCGTCGAGCGCTTCTACGCCGCGGTGGAGCGCGCCGCCTCGCTGCGGGGCAACGCCACCTGGTCCCGGCCAGAGCCCGGGGACCCGATCCGGGCGCAGCTCGCCTGCCACCTCGCGACCCTGCTCGACCCGAGCCTGACCGAAGAGGTCGTGCTCAGCCGTGCGAGGGAGGCCGGGACCGTCCACGCCATCGCCGGGGTCGACGCCGCCTGGTACGGCGAGGCCGTCTCGGACTTCGTCCGCGCCGTGGAGCAGGGCCTCGGGGTGCGGGCGCCGCGCCGTCGAGCGCTCGAGGCGCGCACGGTGCTCGGGCGCCGGCTCACGGACGCGCTCTACGGGGCGCTGCTCGGCTTCCGAGACGTCGAGGCGGCGCACGCCGACGCCGCCATGGCGGTCGGAC
>JAJYNS010000073.1:20148-32759 GCA_021786195.1 Actinomycetes bacterium
CCTTCCTGCCCTCCTTCGGTGAGGAGGAGCTGCTCGGGCTGTTCGCGGCCGGCCTCGACCGGGCGCTCTCGGCGCTCGGCGGCTGGGAGAGGGAAGGGCTGTGCACGGGCGTCTCGCTCAACCTGCCGGCGCGCTCGTCGATCGACGCCCGCTACGCGGACCTCGTGGACAGGGCGCTCGACCGGCACGGCGTCGCCCCGGGCCGGCTCACGCTCGAGCTGCTCGAGAGCGGCGCCCTGGAGGGTGACGACGACCAGCACGTGCGCGTGCTCCAGCGACTTCGGGCGAGCGGGGTCCGCCTCGCCGAGGACGACCTCGGCGCGGGCCATTCCTCGCTGCTGCGGCTGAGGAGCATCGACTTCGACGAGGTGAAGGTGGACCGGGAGCTGATCCGAGGGGCGGAGGCCGTCCCGCTCGACGCGCTGTCGTTCATCGAGCCCCTCACGCATCTCGCCCACTGCATCGGCCTCACCGTGGTGATCGAGGGCCTGGAGACCCGGGGGCTGATCGAGGCCGCGGCCTTCCTCGGGGCCGACGCCGGGCAGGGCTTCGCGATCGCCCGGCCGCTCGACGAGCGAGCCGTGCCGGGTTGGGCGCGTTCGTTCCGCCTGGATCTCGACGCCAGGCTGCCCGGGACCGACCTCGGTGGCCTCGCGGCCCACCTCGCCTGGGAGAACCGGCTCCGGGCCCTGCCGCACGCCTCCGAGCTCTGGCGCCTCGCGGCGAGCGACGCCTGCGTCCTCACCCGCTACCTCGAGGGTCGAGGAGAGACGGCCTTCAGGGCCGAGGCCGCGCACCGGAACCTGCACGCCGTCGTGCTCGAAGCCCCGGGGACCGAGGCGCACCGCAAGGCATGGGGCGTCCTCGCCGAGCAGCTCGATCGGTTGAGACCGTCGCCCGCCGGGCCCTGAGGGGCTCGGGCCGCAGGTGCCTCAGGGGCCGCCCCCCCGGTCCCCGGCGCCGTCCGGCGCGCCGGCGGAGGCGGGGTCGGGGGGCCCGGTCTCCGAGTAGAGGAGGCGCCCCCGGGTCTCGGGGACGAAGCGCCAGAGGACCAGCATCGCCATCGGCATGAGCACCACGAGGACGCTCACGCTGTCGCCGATGCTGCCGATGAGCCCGTGGCGCTCGCCCAGCAGCCCGACCAGCGCCGGCCCGGCGAGCTCGCCGGCGTTGGCGAAGCCGTTGCCGACGACCGCGCCCGCCTGGGCCCGGATGCGCGTCGGGAACGACTCCGCAGACAGGGCGGACAGGGCCGGGCCGATGCCGAGGCCGAAGAAGACCGCGAGGATGAGCAGCACGAAGTTGGCGGCCTCGCCCGAGGACTGGAACAGCGCGATCCCGAAGGCGGCCCCGAGCCCGAGGTAGGTCGCGGCGACGGGACGGCGCCCGAAGCGGTCGATGGCCCGGCCGCAGACGTAGTAGCCGAGCGTCCCGAGCGCGTAGGCGGTCCCGAGGTCGATCGCGACGAGGCCGGTCGACAGGTGCCGCTCCTTCTCGGCGTAGTAGACCCACCAGCCGGCGCCTGCAGTCACCGGCACCTTCTCGAGGAAGTTCAAGGCCCCGAGGGCGAGGATGAGGCGGCGCGTGGGCCGCGCCAGGACCTCCCGGAAAGGGATGCGCGGGTGCGACCGTTCCCCGCGCTCGGCGAGCCGGAAGGCCGTGGTCTCGTGGATCAGCCGGCGAGCGAGCCCGACCGCGAGGAGGGGGACGACCCCGACGAGGTAGAAGGCGCGCCAGCCGAGCTCGGTGCGCTGCAGGCCAGCGCCGAGCAGGGCGGCGGTGGCGACGGCGCCGAGCGGCGCCGCGACGAGGAGCGTCCCGATTGCCCGGCCCCGGCGCTCGGGCGGCATCTCCTCGGCGACGACGAGCACCGCGAGGGCGTACTCCGTCCCGAGGCAGACCTGGCCGAGCGCCTGGTAGAGGGCAAAGGTGAAGACGCTGGAGGCGCTGGCGGTGAGGCCGGTGCACAGGGCATAGCCGAGCAGGGAGACGAGGAGGACCGGTCGGCGGCCGAGCCGGTCGGCGAGGCGCACGAAGAAGAAGGCGACGAACTGGCCGGCGCCGATCGGGATGTTGGCGATGCCGAGCGCGGCCGTTCCCACCCCGAAGGCCTTCTGGAGCTGGGGCAGGAGCAGGGCGCGCAGCTCCGCGTCGAACCCGTTGAAGAAGGCCGCCGGGACGAGGAGCCACATGAGGAGCCGCAGGTAGCGCTGCGTCGGCTCCTCTTCGGTCACAGGCAGCACACGCTACCGGTCGGACCTGCACCCCGGCCGAGACGCGGGGCGACCCCGGGTAGCCGGCTGGCCGGAGCCGCCGGGCTTCCCGGGGTCACCACCTCTGGTGACCGGCCATGCGCCCCAGGGCCTTCCGGCGCCCGGCTCGCATCGCGGCCTCGCGGCCGCTCGGTGGCCTCGACCCGCTCCGAGGAGCGCCTCCTAGGTCACCGTCCTGTCACCTGTGCGGGTCTTCGCAGACCCTCGGCCCAGCCGTGCGCTCCCCCTTGCGAGGGCTCGTTGCGCTGACCCGTACGATCCGCGTCGTTCCCGCTGAGGACAGCATGCGCCCTCTCCCGCCGCCGATCAATAGCCCGGCGCGAGATCCCGAGGTTGTCTACAGAAGAGTTGCAACTTCCCCCGCTCGTCCCCCGGTTGTGAACAACATGGTCCACAGGCGGGGGCCGGATGCCGCTCGAAGCCGGCCCCGGACGCGAGAGTGGGCCAGCGAGGCTGGCCCACTCTTACGCCTACCGCTGCGGCGCGGACGAGCACCTTCCGCACGCCCTGCCGCCGGCGACGTGACCGGCGAACGCCTACGAACCAGGTTCGCGTCCCTGCAAAGGCTTGGCCGTGTACGAGCAATGGCTCCTTACGGCCAGACAAACGTCGCAGCGCCGTCCGGCTCACGTCACGTCGATGACGCCGCCCGGGCCGAGGCCCGGGACTCAGCAGACCGGCGGATCCGCCTCCTCGGGTGAGCCACACGCTCTCACGCTGACTCTCCTTTCGGTTGCCCAGGGCTCGGGAACTTCGTCCCTCGCCACCCTCCATTGTGCCGTTCCCGCAAGCGATGTCAAGCCGGTCGGGCCGCTCCCGAGACCGCTGCGCCTCGCCGGGGAGCGGTCGGGCCAGGACCGGTGGCCCGTCCTCTGTCCGGTCCGGCGCCTGAGTCAGTCGAAGCGGAGGACCGCAGCGCCGTCGACCCGGTCGGCGGCGAGGTCCTCGAGCGCCTGGGCGGCCTCGGCGAAGCGGTAGGGGGTGGTGGTGACGCGCACGGGGATGCGGGAGGCCGCCTCGAGCAGCTCGAGGCCGTCCTGGCGGGTGTTGGCCGTGACGCTGCAGAGCTCCCGCTCCTCGAACAGGTGCCGCTCGTAGTCGAGGGGCGGCACCTCGCTCAGGTAGATGCCGGCGATTGCCAGCCTGCCGCCCCGGTCGAGCGCGGACAGGGCGACGGGCACGAGGGAGCCGACCGGCGCGAACAGGATCGCCGCGTCGAGAGGCTCGGGCGGGCTGTCGTAGGCGTCGCCGGCGCTCTCGGCGCCGAGGTCGAGGGCGAGCCGCCGGGCGTTCGCCGACCGGGTGAGCACGTGGACCCTCGTGCCCTCGGCGAGGGCGATCTGCGCGGTGATGTGCGCCGAGGCCCCGAAGCCGTAGATGCCGAGCCTGCCTCCGGGCTCGACTCGCGACCGGCGGAGGGCCCGGTAGCCGATGATGCCGGCGCACAGCAGCGGCGCCGCCTCCTCGTCGCCGAAGCCCTCGGGGATCGGGTAGGCGAAGTCCTCGTCGGCGAGCGCGTGCTCGGCGTAGCCGCCGTCTCGGTCCCAGCCGGTGAAGAGGGGATCGGTGCAGAGGTTCTCGCGCCCGGCCCGGCAGAAGCGGCACACGCCGCAGCTGCGGGCCAGCCAAGCGATGCCGACTCGCTGGCCAACCCGGAAGCGGGTCGCGCCCTCTCCGAGCTGCTCGACGAACCCGACGATCTCGTGGCCGGGGACGACGAGCGGTCGCCTGGGCGGGAGGTCGCCCTCGGCGAGGTGGAGGTCGGTCCGGCAGACGCCGCATGCGGCCACTCGCACGACGATCTGCCGGGGACCGGGTACCGGGACGTCGCGCTCGACGAGCCGGAGCGGGTGAGAGGCCGCGGGCCCGGGGCGATCGACGGCCCAGGCCCTCATCGTCGCCGTCACGGCGCGGGCACCGCGGCCAGCAGCTCCGCCGTCGCGCGGTGGACGACCGAACCGTCGTGGGCGATCACCACCCCGGCTTGGATCTCGTCGTCCAGGTCGATCGCCAGGGCACCCTCGCGCACCATGTGCGAGAGGAGGGCGTGGACGTTGCGCGAGTACGCCGCCGAGGCCGCCGCGGGGACCTGTGCGGGAAGGTTCCCGGCGCCGACCACCGTGACGCCGCCCGGGGTGACGATCGTCTCCCCGTCACGGGAGCCCTCGACGTTGCCCCCGAGCGGGCTTGCCGCCGCGTCGACGACGACCGAGCCCGGCCGCATCCTTCCGAGCGCCTCCTCGGTGACGAGCAGGGGCGGGCGGCGGCCGGGGACCTGGGCGGTCGTGATCACGACGTCGTGGCGGGCGATGTGGTCGTTCAGCTCCGCCTGCTGGGCTCGCTGCTCCTCCTCGGTCAGCGCCCGGGCGTAGCCGCCCTCGCCGGCGGCGGCCAGGGCCGTCGACAGCTCGAGGAAGCGCGCGCCGACCGACTCGACCTCCGATCGCGTCGCGGGCCGCACGTCGTAGCCGGTGACGACCGCCCCCAGGCGGCGAGCCGTGCCCATGGCCTGCAGCCCGGCGACCCCGGCACCGAGGACGAGGACGTTCGCCGGCTTCGAGGTGCCCGCCGCGGTGATGAGGAGGGGGAAGTAGCGCCCGAAGGTGTCGGCGGCGAGGACGGCCGCCTTGTAGCCGGCGACGTTCGCCTGGGAGGTGAGGGCGTCCATCGCCTGGGCTCGGCTCAGCGTGCGTGGCAGCCCGTCGAGGCTGATCGCGGTGACGCCGCGCTCGGCGAGCTCGGCGGCGAAGGCGGGGTCGACGAGGGGCTGGAGGAGGCCGACGACGGCCTGCCCCGGCCGGAGCAGGCCGATCGCCTCCGGTCCGGGTCGCGCGACGCTGACGATCGCGTCGGACCTCGCCAGGACCTCGGCGCGCGAGGTGACGGTGGCGCCGGCCGCCGAGTAGGCGTCGTCGAGCAGCCCGGCTCGCTCGCCTGCGCCCTGCTGGACCAGCAGCGAGATCCCCGCGGCGGCGAAGCGGCCGGCGTCCTCCGGCACCACCGCGACGCGCCGCTCCCGGGCGCCGTCTTCCTCGAGCACGCCGAGCGTGAACACCTTCCCCGCCCCGCCGGGCGTGCCCGAGCCGGGCGCCACGCCGTCCCCCTGGGCGGCGTCCGGGCTCATCGAGCCTCCGAGCGACCTCTGACCACCAGGGGAACCCTATTCGACGTCGTCAGGGGGCCGCACCACGCGCCGAAGGGGCCCAGCGTGCCGGTGAGGCGACGTGCTCGGACGGGCGTCCGGCAGGCGGGGGACCGGGCCTCTAGGTTTTGCCCGGCGGCCGGACGGAGCGAGCCGGCAGGCCAGGGAGGTCGGGGACGTGGAGGTGCTGGGGAAGCCCGGGGCCCCTCCGGCGCCACCCGGAGGGCCCAACCTTGCCCGGGGCGAGGTGACGCTTCCCGCCCTTGCGGTCTTCGAGACGGCCCTCGAGAACAACGTCGAGCTGATGGCCCGTTACTCGCGGGAGCACGGCTTCGATCTCGCCCCGCACGGGAAGACGACGATGGTGCCGGCGATCCTCCGGCGCCAGCTCCGGGCCGGGGCGTGGGGCATCACGGTGGCCGACGTCGCCCAGGCGAAGGTCGCGCTCGCCGCCGGCTCGCCGAGGGTGCTGATCGCCAACGAGGTCGTCGCCCGGCGCGACATCGAGTGGCTCGGCCTGGCGCTCGGCCCCGGCCGGGCCGAGCTGATCTGCCTCGTCGACTCCCTTGCCGGTGTCGAGCTCCTCGAGGGGGGCCTCGCCGGCCTCGAGGCCCCTCGGCCGCTCGGGGTGCTCGTCGAGCTGGGCGTGCCGGGCGGGCGCTGCGGGGCGCGCTCGGTCGAGGATGCGTGCAGGGTCGCCGCCGCGGTGGGCTCGGCGCCCCACCTGAAGCTGCTCGGCGTCGAGGGCTACGAGGGCGGCCTCGGCTCGGACCGCTCGCCCGAGACCCTGGGCCGGGTCGACGCCTATCTCGGCTCGCTCCGCCTCCTCGCCCGAGAGCTCGCCGGCAGGGCCGCCTTCGGCGGACAGGAGCCCTTCGTGGTCTCCGCCGGCGGGAGCAAGTACTTCGACCGGGTCGCCGCCCTGCTCGGGCCCGGCGCCGACTACGGCGGGCACCGGGCCCGCCTCGTCGTGAGGGCGGGCTGCTACGTCACCCATGACCACGGTGCCTACGAGGCCGTGTCGCCCCTGCCGGCCGGGGGGAGTGGAGGGCGGGCGCGCCTGCGCCCGGCGCTCGAGGTCTGGGCCGACGTCCTGTCGGCGCCCGAGCCCGGCAGGGCGATCGTGGGTCTCGGAAAGCGGGACGTGTCCTTCGACCTCGGGCTCCCGCGCCCGCTCCGCCTTGCGCGGGCGGGCGGCTCGGGGGTCGAGGAGCTTCGCGACGTCTCCGTCGTGGCGCTTGACGACCAGCACGGCTATCTCCGCCTCGGCCGAGGCGGCCCGCCGGGCGGGCTCCGCCCCGGGGACCGGGTCGGCTTCGGGATCTCGCACCCCTGCACGGTCTTCGACAAGTTCGGAGAGGTCCTGCTCGTCGACGACTCCTACGGGGTGATCGAGCGGCTTCCCACGTGCTTTCGCTGAGGGAGCCGGGTGCCGGGACCGGTCATGGCGTCGCGCGGCCCAGGTAGGATGCCCCCGCAACGGCCGGTCGGGGGTGCCGGCCATCGAGTGGGAGCGGGTCGCCGATGAGGAAGTTCGTGCTGTCGACCGCCGTCGCCCTGGCGGGGCTCGGCCTTGCCGCGCCCGCCGTCGCGGTCCCCGCCTCGAGCCCCCGGTCCGGCGAGCCCGCCGGCGCCGTCGAGGTCCCCGCCGCGACCGGCGCCCCGGCGGGGCGGGCGCTGCGGGCGGCCTCAAGCGGCTCGTGCTCGAGCTCGTTCATCGAGGCGCACCTCCGCCGCCGAGGAGTGCTCACGGTCGCCACCGACTCGCCCGCCTACTGGCCCTGGTTCTTCGACAACAAGCCCTCGGACCGCAAGGGCTACGAGAGCGCGGTGACCTACGCGGTGGCGAAGCAGCTCGGCTTCTCCGCCTCCCAGGTGCGGTGGGTGGTCGAGCCCTTCGACAACTCCTACACCCCGGGACCGAAGGCCTTCGACTTCGACATCAACGAGATCTCCTACACGCCGGCCCGGGCGCAGCAGGTCAGCTTCTCCGAGAGCTACTACGACGTCACCCAGGCGCTCGTCGCGATGAAGGGCTCGAGGATCGTCACCCATCACAGCCCGGCCGAGCTGCGTGGCTACCTCTACGGCGACCAGGTCGGCACGACGAGCCTGGCGTTCATCGAGTCACGCATCCGCCCGCGCCAGCAGCCCCACGTCTATAACACCTTGAACGACGTGAAGGCCGCGCTCGACGCCCACCGGATCGACGCCTTCGTCACCGATACGCCGACGGCCCAGTACATCGCGACCTCGGAGATCCCCGGGGCCGTCCTCGTCGCGCAGTTCCCGAGCACGGGTGAGCACTACGGGCTGCTCTTCCAGAAGGGCGACCCGCTCGTGCGCTGCGTCGACGACGCGCTGTCCACGCTCAAGTCCGACGGGACCCTCGCCCGGCTCCAGAGGACCTACCTCAAGCTGTACCTGAGCGTGCCGACCATCAAGCCCTAGATGGCCCTCGGCGCGGCCGAAGGCTCGGGTGAGGGGACGTCGCTGCTCCCCGGAGCGCCCGCCCCGGGCAGCCTCGCCGCGAGCCGGAGGTCGAAGCTGCTCGCCGGGCCCCGGGGCGTCGTCGCATCGTCCCTGAGCACCGCGATCGTCCTCGCTGCGCTCGTCGCGGTCTTCCTCGCCGCGCCGGGGAGCCACGAGGTGCGCCACTACTTCTTCGACCCCCACGACATCTGGGAGTCCTTCGTCGGGGATCCCTCGAAGGGGCTGTTCTCCGTCGGGGCGGGCTTCGTGCTCAACATCGAGCTCTGCCTCGTCGCCGAGGTGCTGATCCTGCTGCTCTCCCTCGTGCTCGCCCTGGTCCGGTTGTCGAGAAGCTCGGTGCTCTTCCCCTTCCGCCTCCTCGGCACCGTCTACTCGGACGTCTTCCGGGGGGTGCCGCTGATCCTCGTGATCGTCGCCGTCGGCAACGGGCTCCCCGGCCTGTACCTTCACGGCGTCTCGTACTGGTCGCTCGACGTCTACGCCGTGGTCGCCCTCGTGCTCTCCTACGTCGCCTATGTGTCGGAGGTCTTCAGGGCGGGCGTGCTGTCCGTGCCGCCGAGCCAGCTCGCGGCGGCGCGCTCGCTCGGGCTGTCCCACTGGAAGGCGACCCGCCACGTCGTGCTCCCTCAGGCCATCCGCACGATCGTGCCCCCGCTGCTCAACGACTTCATCAGCCTGCAGAAGGACACCGCGATCGTCTCGGTGCTCGGGGTCGAGGAGGCGATCCGCAACGCGGGGATCTTCAGCTCGACCGTCTTCAACTACTCGAGCTACATCGCCGCGGCGGTCCTCTTCCTCCTCATCACGATCCCCCTCACCCGCCTGACGGACTGGATGATCGCCCGGGACCGCGCCAAGCGCCTGGCCGGAGGGTGGTGAACGGCCAGCCGCCGGAGGGGCCACCGGCGGCGCTCAGCCTGGAGGGGGTCCACAAGTCCTTCGGGGCCAACGAGGTGCTGAAGGGGATCGACCTCTCCGTGCGCCCCCACGAGGTCGTCTGCCTGATCGGCGCCTCGGGCTCGGGGAAGTCGACCCTGCTGCGCTGCGCCAACCTGCTCGAGAAGATCCAGGGCGGGCGCATCCTCCTCTATGGCGAGGTCATCAGCGGCCAGCAGGTCGACGAGAACAAGGTGAGGCGCCACATCGGGATCGTCTTCCAGTCCTTCAACCTCTTCCCCCACATGAGCGTGCTCCGCAACATCACGCTCGGGCCGACGGAGGTGCTCGGGCTGCGCCGGCGCGAGGCCGAGCGGGAGGCCTGCCAGCTGCTCGAGCGGTTCGGCCTGATCGAGAAGAAGGACGACTACCCCGACCGCCTCTCCGGCGGCCAGCAGCAGCGCGTCGCCATCGTCCGAGCGATCGCCATGCGCACGCAGATCCTCCTGCTCGACGAGATCACGAGCGCCCTCGACCCCGAGCTCGTTGCCGAGGTGCTCGACGTGGTGCGGGAGCTCGCCGCCTCGGGGATGACCATGGTGATCGCGACGCACGAGATGGGCTTCGCCCGGGACATCGCCGACCGGGTCTGCTTCCTCGAGGAGGGACGCATCATCGAGGAGGCGCCGCCGGCCGAGCTGTTCAGCGAGCCCCGGGACGAACGGACGAGGCGCTTCCTCCGCCGCATCGTCGAGGCCGGCCGGCTCTGACGCCGAGGTGGCCCGCCCGGCGCCCACCCTTGGGGTGCTGGCAGAGGTGCCCGACATCGTTGGCCCCGATGGGCGGGAAGCCGGAGGCGTCGCGACGCGAGGAGCTCGCCGGCCGCACGCAGGTCCTCCTGCTCGACGGGATCGCGAGTGCGCCGGGCCCGGATCGCCCCGTGAGCTCAACCCGACCCGGCACTCGAGGGGGAGATCCTGTAGAGGGTGAGGGCCGCCGGCTCCCCGGCCGCGGTGAGCACGTACAGGGCGCCCCCGATCACCGCGTCCGCCTCGACGAGCCCGTCGGGAACCGTCGAGAACGAGGCGATCCTTGTCGACTCGCCGGTCGCCGGGTCGAGGCGCACGAGGGTCTCTGTCACCTTGCGCGGGGCGGACTCGGGTGTGGGCAAAGTCTCGATGACGCTGGACCCTGCTCGGCGGCCCACCTCGACGTCGACCCAGGCTCGATGCCCGGCAGCGACGATCCAGTTGGCGTAGGCGATCGAGGTGCCCCCGGACCTCGTCGGTGGCCCTGCCTGCACCACGACCGGGTGCGTCCCACCAAGGGGGACGAAGTACAGCAGGTCCGGAGGGTGTCCGGGCAACCAACCGGTCTCCAGGCTCGGCGAGAACCAGAGGCCGTCGGCGTCTGCGGCGAGGATGATGCGGGTGAGCGTCGGCATCGACGCCCGGCCGAGCACCGCCCCGGTCAAGGCCGAGATCCGCGGCACCTCGGCGGGCAGGTGGGGCCCAACGGCGCCGCCCCCGGTCCCGACGTCGTACAGCCAGAGGTCGCCGGCGCCGTAGGTCCACTCGGGTCGCCCGTCGGAGATGTTGCCGTAGCGCATGACCACGGGTCCGAGCCGGAACGAGCCGGTCTCGGGGTCGAGAACGGCGATCCTCACCTCACCGACGCTCGAGCCGGCCGGCTCGACGGACTCGACTGGGACAGCTCGCTCGCCGGAGGCGGTCCGGCGGAGCATCCCCTGAGGATCGCGCGCTCCGGCTCGTGGCCGGTGACACCTGGGAGCCTGGGCCAGAGCCGGCGAGCCGGTGAGATCCGACGATCGGGCTCGTTGTCACCACGAGTCGTTCCCTCCGCAGAGGTTGGGCGATGTGCGCGACGCCAAGGGCAGCCTGGTACTGGCTGCGGCCCGGGTGCTCGCGCCGCGCTGAGCCCCGACGCGCCGGGGGCCCTCCGTCAGCTTTCGCAGGCTGCGGCAGATAGCCCGAAGCGTCCACTGGCCCTTCGCGGTCGCGCGGTCGGAGCCGTCCGGCGTGCTGGCGGTCATTCACCTGCCCTGACGTGCGGCCCGCTCGACTTCGCCTGGGCGCTCGCACCCGTCACCAGGCTGCGGCAAGACGAGCGCCGCGGCCTTGCCCCGGACGAGATCGACCCGGGGACTCGCACCCTGCGCCGCCGCCAGGCCGGGGAACGGCTACGGGCCGGGTGCGCCTACCAGGACGGCGGCTGGCTGCTCGCCGCCGGGACGCCGGGCCCAGCCAGCTCGGAGGTCTTGGGGCACGCGAACGCAAGGAGCAGCCTCCCGACCTGTGCCCACCTGCTGTCCGGTGTGGCCGGGCAAACCACCGCCAGAGGTGTGGTGGTGTGGTCGGCCGCGCTGCTCGGGGAGCGGTGACAAGATAAGGGCAGGAGGCTCCCTCGCTGCCTGTCACCGGTGGCACGCACCCTCGACACGCTGGACTTGACCGCGCGCCCGCACCGATCGGCATGTCGGGAGCGTCAGCTCGATTTCCCGGTATCTTCGATCGACCCTACGCGGGGCTCACCGTGGTGATCCCCAGATCGCGCGCGGTGGCGAGCATTCGGTCGTCGTAGGTCACCAACTGGCCGAGGTCCCCTCCGAGCAGCTGAGCGCTCGCGATGTGGATGGCGTCGAGCGATCGCAGCTCGGGCGGTAGGAGCGCGCCCGCTGCGTTGAGGATCCGGTCGTTGATGCGGATCAGGTCGATTCGCCCAAGGACCGCGCGCCCTCGGGTGACCCCAGCCTCACCCTCGAGGAGAAGTGCGCGCAGCACCTCGGTGTGCGCGAGGGCGCTCGACACGAGGGGGTTCCTCCGGCGCAAATAGGAGCGCAGCGCCGTAGATTCCGGCTCCTCGACGGCAAGCTTGACGATCGCAGAGGAGTCGAGATACGTCGCAGCCGTCAACGCTCGTCCGCCCGTAGGCGAGCGAGAACTCGAGATGGGGGTTCGTCGGCTTGCGAGACCAGCGGGGCGGGAAGGTCGTCGAGGCTGCCCCTGCCGGCGTCGATCACGCCGGCCTTGCGAAGTCGCTCCAGCGCGCTGCCCTCGGGAAGCGGCGCGAGCACGGCCACGGGGCGCCCGCGGTCGGTGATCTCGATCGTCTCACCCCGCTCGACTTGGCGCAGCAGCTCGCTTGCCCGCTGACGGAGCTCTCGGACACCAACCGTCGTCATGTGTTACTCATAGCACATTTGGGGCCCGCGGCCTTCACCATGCGCTCTCCGGCGTTGGCGTCCGCCGCTCAACCCCGAGCGATTCTCGACAAGACGAGGTTGCTCCCGACCTCGTCAGCGCGAGTACAGAACAACGCGCCAGAACGACGGCCGCCGCCCTCGTGATCGCGGCGCAGATCGGCACTTGTAGCGTGTCTCCGTGCCCCCTGAGGAGGCCACCCCGGGCCCGTCGGGGGTTACGACGTCTCGAGATGCCAGGTCAGGGTTGACCCCCTTTACGGTGGCCGATGACGGCGCGGAGGCAGACCGGTAATGTCCCGGCCCCGAGCAACTGTTCAGGTGCCCCGGCGGGCTCGAACGGCAGCCTGCGGCGAGTGTCCCGGTGGCTACTTTCCAAAAAGGGGCTATCCGTCTGAGCACAGTAGGCTCAAGATGTGGTGGTCGCGGGGAGACCGGTGGCTGGGGTGGACTATCCAGGGACGTACGCCCAGCTCTTGATGTGGTTCCCGGACGATCTGGCGTGTCTGGACTACCTCGACTGGCTGCGTTGGGGAGAGGGCTTCGCCTGCCCGGCGTGCGGGTGTAGCGAGAGCTGGCGACTGTCCGGCGGCCAGCGCTCGTGCGC
>JAJYNS010000076.1 GCA_021786195.1 Actinomycetes bacterium
TGTACAACGTCTGCGCCGACCCCCGCCTCAACCACGAGGTGGAGGTCACGCCGGGAGTCCTCCAGGAACGCGCGGCCGAGCTCCTCCGAGACTTCTTCGCCGGCCGCCGTGCTGCGCCCGCGGTCGCTCCCGACGCGATCGACTAGCCTGGCCCGCCGGAGGGATGCGAGAGCGGCCGAATCGGGCGGTCTCGAAAACCGTTGTGGGTCATGCCCACCGTGGGTTCGAATCCCACTCCCTCCGCCAGGGGGTCCTTACGAAACCGGGGACCTCGAGGTGACGATTCTCCCGGCCGGAGGCGCCCGCAGGCCCTCCGGCCGGAGATCGTGGCAGTGGCGGCGCGCGATCGTGGCTCGCCTGGCTCCTGACGGCAGCGCAGATAGAGAGCACGCGGCTCCGGCTGCGGATCCGCACGCACGGCACCAACACGAGGAGCCCGCCGGCGGGCGGGCTGGTGCGATGCGTTGCGTCGAGAGCTCAGGCGGCTGCTGGCGGCCCGGTGCTCGCCGGCGGGGCGGCCGCCGGGTCGATCTCCTCGAAGCCGAGGTCCTCGGGGTCGAGGTGGGTAAGGAGGTCGGTGCGGTCCCCGGTGCGCGCCGCCCAGGCCCGCAGGCAGCGCAGGTTCGCCGCTGCCTGGGCGATGACCACCATGAGCCCCGTCTTCACGAGGCCGACGACGTGGGTCCAGCCGCGGCGGACGTTCTCGGTCTTCGAGCTCTTGAGCGTCCCGAAGGCGCCCTCGACGCGGCTTCGGCGGACGTAGGCCGCAATCCAGGCGTCGCTTCCCCAGTAGTGGCGCTGGCGGATCTTCGGCGTCACGTCGCCGGGGATGCCGATCGTGCGCTGGCGGCAGGCCTTCGGTGCCGTGGCGCGCTCGGGCGGGTTCTCGACCTTCGGCGTGCCAGGCGGGAGGAACTGCGAGACCGGGCAGTTGGCACAGACGCGCATCCCGGCCTGGGCGGGGCACTCGAAGCGCTCGGTGCCGTTCGCATCCGCGCCCCGCGTGCGGCGGAACGCCCAAGTCTTGCGCTCGGCGATCGCCGCGCGGAACGCCTCAAGCTCGCGCACTTTCTCCGCGTGCTCGGCGCGCTCGGAGGGCGTCGCGTTCTTCTTGAGCTTCGGCACCGACAGCTGGGCGGGCCGGGAGATGACCTCGAGGTGTTCCGGGGTCATCGGACAGTGCGCCCAACCGTCGATCATCTTGACGCCCTCGAAGTCGTGCACCCCGTGGTCGTTGCGGTGCAGGTCGCAGATCTGCTCGATGTGGCGGGCTCGCAGCTCATAGGCCCAGTGCTCGGGGAGCGCGTAGGAGAAGCCCCGGTCGTCCGCGAGCTCGGTGACCGGGGTGCCCTTCTCAAGCAGGCCGTCGATGAGCCCGAGGGCGGGCGCGACGGTGCTCGCATTGGCCGGGACGAGGCTGATGCGCTCGACCAGCAGAGGCAGGTCGACCTTCGAGTCCTGGGGCGCGAGGCGGGTGAGGGAGACGAGCTTGTAGCCGAAGAGCTTGTTCGTCCGATTGTCGTAGGTGCGCGTCCGATAGCCCCAGCGGGCGTCGACGTCGAAAGAGTAGCCGGTCTCCTCGGTCACCTTGGCGAGCACCTCGTCGGTGACCTCGCGGCCGTTCAGCTCCACCTCGGAGGGCTGGCCGTCGTCGTCACTCGCTATGGCCGCAAGGGCGGGCGCGCCCGGTGCCTTCGGGCGGCGCTTGCCCCGGGCTGCGGAGTCGATGCCACTGTCGTCGAGGGCGTAGGCGCCCGTCGACGGGAGGTGCGTCGGCATCGTCGCCGCGAGCAGGTGATCGAAGACGGCCTGCAAGGCGGCAGCGCGCTCCTCCCGGTCGGCTGCGGACAGCTCCGGGGCCCGGTCCTCGGTGAAGGCGAGCTTTGACTCGATGGCCTCGAGGAGGTAGCGCACCTGGCGGATGGTGATGGCCCGGGTGCCCTTCCGGATCCCGAGGGCGACTTGGTACGAGCGCGCCAGGTCGCGGGTCAACAGCTCGTGCACGAGGCTGAGCGCGAGCGTCTTCTTCTCCGCCACCGTGCAGAGCAACCCGGCGAGGAAGACGTCGACGCCGAGCTGCCGGGGCCGGCCGCCCTTGCCATCCGGTCGCAGCAGCGCCTCGAGCTCGTCGTGCACGCCCGAGCGGTGCACGAGCTCGAGCGACCGGGCGAACGCACAACGCCGGATCATGACCGGCCCCGCTCGTCGGTGCCGAGCACCGCCTCGAGGTGGGCGAGCGCGGCGGCGACCTCGGCCGGTTCCGGTGCCGGGCAGTGCACGAGCAGGTCGGTGAGTGAGCGCGCCGAGCGCAGGCCCGCCGCGCTGAGGAGCGCCCCGAGCGGCACCCGCGCGCACATGGCGGCGACGAGCCAGGTGGCACGGAGTCGATTGACCTCGATGGCGACACGCTCGCCAACACGCGCCGTGACGGCGTGCTCCATGACCGGCGTCGTGATGTTGCGCCGGGTCGCGCTCCGCCCGAGGATCGGCGCGCTCTTGCCCCGGCGCGCCGCGTCGTGCGACGCGAGCGCCTCGCGCACGAGCGGCTCATACGCGCGGCGCACGACGACGGTGCGCGGCCGCTCGCTGCCCCCGACGCGCACTGCGAGCACCGGCGCTTCGCCGGGGAGCTCGAGGTCGGAGAAGCTCGAGCGGTCGGTGTTACGCAGGTCGCGCCCATCAAGGCCGGCGCCGAGGCCGAGGCCGACGACGAAACTCAGCTCACGACGCCGAGCCTCGCTCGGCTGGTGGCGCGCCAGGCGGACAAGCGCCGCGCACTCGGTCGCCGAGTAGGGCCCGGCGACGGGTTGGTAGGCGATGCGGGTGGCGGCGGTGCGGGGATCGAGCGAGCGCAGCGCCCGACGCAGCACCGCTCGCCGGGTCGCCCGGGAGGAGTCGGCGACACCGTCTCTGCGCAGCTGCTCGTCGTAGGCGTCGATGAGGCTGCCGCCGGGGCCAGTCTCGAGCAGCTCGTCGAGCGCGAGCGGAGCGTTCGGGTCTGGGCGACCCGGTCGCTCGTCCGCCCAGCAGAGGAAGCCGACGAGCACCGCGGCGGGACCGCCGACGGCCCCTCGGCTGGCCGGCGCGAAGCCGACGATGAGCCGCTCCCAGACAGGGCGAAGCTCCGCCCACGGCGCGGCAGCCAGGCGCTTTGGGCGGTACGTGGCGATGGCCTCGGCGACACCCGGGACCAGAGCTGCCGGGTTGACCTCGGCGATACGCGGCCTGCTGTCAGCCTCTGCAGCAGCGGCCATGGCTGCCCGGGCGTGCCGCAGGGCCGCGGCACGACTCGGGCGGCTGGTGCGCGCCGTTTCCGGCGCGCGGTGCGTCTCAGCAGGAGTCTTCTCGGCGACCTCCTCCGCGGCGTTGACCAGGTCGAGAGCGCTCACGAGCGCGTCGATCTCCGACGGGTCGGCGATGGTGCCGGCACCCCCGCTCCGTGCACACGCCGCATTTGTCCTGGTCAGGCCTTCCAGAGGTTCGAGGTCCTCTCGACGAAGCGGGCGGCCCGTGAGCTGCGCGAAGGCGCCGGCCCCGGCGGCGATGCCGCAGCCGGAGGCGTGGAGCGCGGCCGCGACTCGGGAGACCGCACCGACGGGCTCCTGGCGTCGGCACCGGTCACGGGCCTCGATGGGCGTCGTACCAGTGATGGCCTGAGCGATGCGCTGGAGGTCGGCACGGTGGTTCTCCCGGGTCTTTCGCGCCTTGCCTGCAGCCGCGAGGCGGGCGAGGTGCGCGTCGATGGCTACGCGAGAGAGCAGTCGTCCGAGGTCGGGAGCGGCGGTCCTGTCCCAGCCGGAGGGCCCAGCGAGGAACAGGCACAGCCGCGAGGCGAGGCCCTTCGCGTCCTCCGGGTCCTGCGGCCGCGCCCCGAGCACCGCGGCACGCACGGCTGCCGCGGCGAGCGCCCAGTCCTCGGCGCGCAGGCAGCTCGGCGTGTAGCGCTCGAGGCGCGCAATGACAGCGGCCGCCGCTTCCGGCTGAGCGCTTGGCGACGTTGTCACCCCTGTCACGGTCCGCGTCCCGACCGGCCGGGCAGACGGCAGATCTCAGATGCCTCGTGGACCCCCCCGACCCGACGAGAGGCTCGCGAGCACAGTCCTCGCCGGCGACCCCCGTCACCATTACTGTCGGAAGCAGCCGGGTGGACGCTCGTCCCGAAACGCCGCGCACCACGGCGCCGAGAATCTTGGAACCGCAGGGCCGCTCGTGCGAATACACACGTGATGGACGTTGACGACGCGAGCGTGATCGAGGCGGCACGGACGACCCCGGAGGCCTTCGGCGTGCTGTTCGAGCGGCTCTTCGACCGCGTCCATCGCTTCTGTGCGCGTCGGGTGGGCTCGGCGCGTGCCGAGGACCTCGCGGGCGAGACTTTTCGCCGGGCATTCGAGGCGCGCTGCAGCTACGACTTAGAGCGGCCGAGCGCGCTCCCGTGGCTATTCGGCATCGCCATGAACCTCGTCCGCTCGGAACTGCGCGCGGGCGTTACCCAGGACCAAGCACTCGCCCGGTTCGCGGTACTCGCGCAGGTCACCGTCCCGGACCCCGCTGGGGACGTCGTCAGCCTCCTCGATGCAAAGGTTCGGCTCGCGACGGTTGCCCGTCTGCTGTCGAGCCTTCTAAGGGACGACGTCGAGCTAAGGGACGACGTCGAGGCGCTGCTTCTCCACGTCTGGGACGAGCTCTCTTATGCGGATGTCGCCACCGTCCTGAACGTTCCCGTCGGCACCGTTCGTTCCCGTCTCAGCAGGCTGCGGCGGCGCCTCGACGCCCTCACATCACCGGGCACTCAGCATCCGGACGAGCTCCGGACCGGAATCGGAGGTCAGTAGATGGACTCGCCCCTGGAACTCGTCAAGCAGCTCGAGCCCACGATCGAGCCTCCCACTGATGCGGCACGTGCCGAACAACGGGCTTTGCTCGAGCACCTCATGGTCACAGCCGGAGGCGCGCCCATCACGCGGCCTCGCGTTCGTTCTCATCGCGCCGGGACGATCGTCGGCGCGGTCGGGGTGGCGCTGGCGCTCGTGGGCGGTGGAATGGCCGCCGCAGCGGCACTCGCGAGCTCTCCCACGCCCCACCAGGCCGCGGTCATCTACGAGCACGGCTATCCGAACCATGGTGCGCAACGCACCCCGGGCAGTCGGCCAACGTTGAACGCCGAGATGGTCCTCTGCGACTACGCAAGCCTGACGAGCCTGCCCACCAGTGTTCGCGACGGCGTTCCCGGAGAAGGGTTTGCTTCGGCGGCGGCGCTCACGACGCCGCTGACGGCCGACATGTTGAGCGCCGCCTGCGATCACGTCATGACGACCGGCGCGACCGTTCCAGCCGTTACCCCGGCGACCCTATGTGTCACCGGGGCACCGAGCGCTCAGACCGGCACTCCGGCCGGCTGGCCGATCGTCGTTCTCGGTGCGAGCTCGTGCGCGACGGCGGGTGCCAAGGAGGCGCCGGCGGATCTGATCGATCAGGTCAACCAACGTCGAAACACCGAGGCGGCGATCGATGCTGTTCCCCAACCGTGCCCAACGGAGAGCCAAGCGGTGACCTGGGTCCGCCAGCAGTTGTCGGCGCTGAAAGTAGACATGCAGGTAAGCGCGTGGAACAGCGGATCGGCGGGTTCCTGCTACACGCCGAGCGTGCAGTGGTGGCAGCCGAACAGCACGCTCCCGATGGTCGAAGTCACCGCCTCTCAGGAGCTGGGGGCAGCTCCAGGCTCGTCGTCATCCCCGCCGACAACGACGGTTGCTCCCTGACAGGGGTGCAGGTCGTCCATTCAGGGTTCGACGAATCGCGGCTTCGGTGCGGGCATCCCGATTGGGCGGGCTGCCCTCCCTGCAGGTACGCCGAAGGGCAACGACACTCCTCCTGTCTGAGCCTCGGCGTCAGACTGGACCGAGCTCCACTTGCATCGCCCCGCGAACCTTGGGCGGATGCGGATGACCGGCAAAGGCACTCCGCAGTGCGGGCTGCTCACGCTCTTCCGCAGCCAAGGGACCAGTGGCCACTCACCTCGTTGGGCAGTCAGGGTCCTGGGTTGGTGGCCTTGGCGCCAGCCGGGGCCCACGGACCGCCGGACTGGCCGCGCTTCGGAGCAGCCGACGAACCTCTATGGTCCGGCTCATGCTCCGGAGGCGCACGTTCGCAATCGCAGCGCCCGCCGCCGCCGTTCTGGCGGTGCTGATGTCGGTGCCGAGCGCAGCGCTGGCGGCAGCGACCCCCGAGGTGGCGTCCCACGCGCGGCTCGCCGCTCCGCGCCCGGCGCGGCTCTCGCGCTGCGGCGACGCTCAACTCGCCCTCGGTGGCCTCGGCCTCGACAATGCCGGCGGGACCAACGTCGCCACGCTGCTGGTGGCAAACGTCTCGAAGACCGCCTGCTTCGTCGAGGGACGGCCGAGGTTGTCGTTCGACGATGGCGCCGGCAAGGTCGTCCAGACCTCGATCGGGGATTGGGGACCGGGCGCGGCCTTTGCTGCGCCAGCGCCTGTCGCGCTCGCTCCCGGCGCTCGTGCAGGCTTCGTGTTCACCGACCTCGCGCACAATGCTTCCGACCTCCTCTGTCGCTCGGTGGCCAGGCTTCGCGTCCAGCTTCCTCGCGTCGCTGGCTCTCTTTCGACGCCGCTCACCTTTGACCCGGCATCGTTCGAGATCTGTGGCCCCCCTGGGACGCCGATCGCGGTGCAGGTGTCCTCACTCGTCCCCGGGGCTGCCGTGATGACCTACGCAAGCGAGCTACCGGCGTGCGCCGCCGGAGGGTTTGTCGTCAAGCTCGGCGCCGCCCGCGGGGCGGCGGGCACGGCGGCGCTCACCGCAACGCTCGTGAGTCGGAACGCAACCTGCGTCCTCGACGGGTACCCGAACGTGCTCCTCTCGGGACGCTCGGGCAGGACCGTGCTGCGACTGATCCCCGGCAAAGTCGTCATGGCGCTGCCGAACCCCGCACTTCCGCGCCCTATCACCATCGTCCCGGGGGCGGGGGCACAGTTCCAGCTCGCCGCCGGAGACTTCCGCCAGACGGCCAACGGCAACGCCGGCGAGTGTCCCGTCTCTACCGCACTGCGGGTTGGTTTCCCCGGTGGGGGAACGCTCACCATCCACCGCCGTCTTCGTCTCTGCGCCTTCGGCGGCGTCGGGGCGTTCACCGCGTCGGCGCCGTAGTTGGAGCGCCGCGAGCGGTCGCTGCGGCGAGCGCTCAGGCAGGTTGAGGCTCGCATCGGTCGGGGTCCAGGCCAGAAGGCGATAGCTCAGCGCTGGGAAGTCCGACAGGTGGGGCTCGCCGCGGCGCGTTCGACTATCGCCTGTGCCTCGTGAGCAGCCTCTTTTTTGGGACCGGCTCACCCGTTCGGGGTGTCATCGTGCTGCGCGAGCTGCTCGAGGTACTCCGCAAGGGTCACCTGATGGCCGTGCACCTCCATCGGGGCGTCGAGCGCCGCCTCGAGCTCAGCTGCCGCCGGTACCGCCGCGCGCTCGGCGGGCGACAACGCCTCGTAGGTGCGCGTGTCGCCGTAGGAGTCGAACGTGTACGTCGAGACTGCCAGCGGCTGGCTCGAGCCGCCGAGCGCGTAGCGCACGACCCGCTCGTTGCGATCCGCGCAGAGCAACAGGCCGACGGTCGCTGCGTGCTGGGACCGCCGGAGCTGGTCGTCCACCCAGCTGACGTAGAAGTTGAGCTGGCCCGCGAAGCCCGGCTCGAACTTGCCGATCTTCAGCTCGACGACGACGTAGCGCAGCTGCTCGACGTGGAAGAAGAGCAGGTCGATCGCGAAGTCGTCACCGTCGACCTCGAAGCGCACCTGGCGGCCCACGAACGCGAACCCCCGTCCGAGCTCCGCGAGGGTCTGCTGGATCCGGTCCATGAGCGCCTGCTCGAGCTCGCGCTCGGCGACGGGGCCGCTGAGGCCGAGGAAGTCGAAGACGTAGGGATCCTTCGCGAGCTCCCGGGCGAGCTCGGACTCGGCCGGCTCGAGAAGCTCGGCGAAGTTGGAGGGCGCGGTGCCCACCCGGCGATGGGTGGCGTTCTTGATCTGGTTGAGCAACACCGCTCGTGACCAGCCGTTCTCCACCGCTGCAGCCGCGTACCAGCCCCTCGTCGCCTGGTCGTCGAGCTTGTCGAGGAGCACCGTGACGTGGCCCCACGGCAATCGTGCAACAGGCTGTTGCACGATTGCGTCGTGGTCCGACCAGGCGAGAGCGAAGGCCCGCATGTACGCCAGGCTGCGAGGACTGAACCCCCGCGTACCAGGGAACTCGCGCCGCAGGTCCAGGGCGAGCCGTTCGACCACCTTCGCACCCCAGCCCTCCTTGTCACGCCGGTCGGCGAGCGCCTTGCCGATCGCCCAGTACAGACGCAGCAGCTCGGTGTTGGCCTCGCGGACGACCTTGGTCTGGGCCGTGCGGACGCGCTGCTTCAGCTGCTCGAGCAGCTCCGGGTAGTCGTCCGGGAGCGTGAGGTCGCCAGCAGGCACGGCGCCCATCGTGCCGCGGGGCTGTCACATCGCACGTGCCTCGGTGCCCGTGTGCACGCTGCAGCCGCTTTCGTGTGCAGGCCACCGAACAGGACCCCGCGCCACCGCCCCGGTGCAGGGGCGTCGGAGTTTCGTAAGGACCCCGCCAGGGGCGCATCCGGCGTCGTGGTCTCGCGGCGGCGGGGGGGTCAGTCGGTCTGCTGGGCTGGGCTGCCGCCAGCGCGCGGGGCCGCTTGCCCGGCGCGCTCGAGCCACCGAAGGAAGCCCGCCGCGTTCGAGTGGAACCCGTTCAGGAGGTCGAGCTTGCGGCGTCGCTCGGCAAGCCGCTCGACCGGGACCGCCTCGCCGGCGCCAGCACCGACCGGCGAGCCTGCAGTGTCGTCCCCGCCGAACCGGCGCTCGAGCGCCTCGGCGATGTCCCTGCCGTCGACGAACGCCTGCCTGGCCTCCTCCGCCCACGCGCGCAGCGCGATCTCCGCCTCGCCGAGGAGCTCGAGGGCGTCGCCCGGGACGACCCCGTAGTGCGCGAGGGCGATCGCCGCAGGTCGTCGCTCCGCGAAGTGCCCGAGCGAGGCGAGCGCGAGATCCAGGTCGAAGTCCGGGGGCGGCGTCGCCGGCCGGAGCGGCGGTCCGTCGGGCAGCTTCACGCCGGCGGCGTCGCCCGCGAAGAGCACCCCGGACGTCGAATCGTGGAAGCCCAGGTGGTGCTTGGCATGCCCGGGCGAGTCGATCGCGACGAGCCTCCGGCCGCCGCCGAGGTCGATCGCCTCGCCGTCGAGCAGCACCCGGATCCGACCCTGCTCGGTCGGCTCGAGCCGGCCGTAGAGGTCGTCGAGCAGCGGGCCGTAGACGCGTGCGGCCGAGGCGACCAGCCGGGTGGGATCGGCGAGGTGGCGGGCACCCTGCTCGTGGACGTAGACGGTCGCGGAGGGAAAGGCCCGGGCGAGATCGCCGACCCCGCCGGCGTGGTCGAGGTGGACGTGGGTCACCGCGATGCCCGCCAGGTCCTGCCGGCCGAGGCCGAGCGAGTCGAGCGCCTCGAGGACGGCCGCCACCGAGGTCCTGCTCCCGGTCTCGACGAGGACGGGGGCCGGACCGGCGAGGAGGTAGCCCGCGGTCAGGCCTTCGGAGCCGCCGAGCAGCGTGTCGATCTCCGTCACGCCGGGGGCGACCAGGCGAGTGCGCGCCGCCACGGCTAGTCGGCGCCGATCTCGACCACGACCTTGACGTCGTCGGGTCCGTGGTCGAGCGCCTCGGCATAGCGCTCGAGCGGCACCCGCCGGGTGACGAGCCGGGAGAGCCAGCCACGGTCGGCCTTCTCAAGGACCTTCGCTGCAGCCTCGTAGTGGCGCCTGTTCGCGTTGACCGAGCCGACGACGCACTTGTTCTCGAGGACCGTCGAGCGCGCCAGCGCCCCGCCGTCGAGGTCGACCTCGGAGCCGACGGGAGAGACGCCGGTCAGGCAGACCACGCCGCCGATGCCGACGGTGGAGATCGCGTCGAACACGAGCTTCGGCACCCCGGTGCACTCGACGACGACGTCGGGCTGGTCGACGGCGGAGGCCAGGTCGCCGGTGTGGTACTCGGCGCCCAGCGCCCGCACCAGGTCGGGCTTGAGCCCGGTCTGCAGCTGGTCGACGACGTGGACCTGGTAGCCGCGCTCGACGGCGACGAGCGCCGCGAGCAGGCCGATGGGCCCCGCACCAAGGACCGCCACGGTCCGAGGCTTCCAGGACTCTCGGTGCCCGACCCGCCCGACGACGTCCCAGGCCTTGGCGACGACCGACGCCGGCTCGAGCAGCACGCCGAGCAGGCCCAGGCCCGAGTCGACCTTGACCATCGCCTCGGGGGCCCCTCGCCAGCGCTCGCGCATGAACCCGTCGATCTCCTTGATCCCGTGCTCGACGTACCTGCCGTTGCGGCAGGCGTCCCACTCGCCCACTGCGCAGCTGTAGCAGGGCACGGGATCCGGTCGCCGGACGATCCCGACGACGAGGTCGCCCGGCTCGAGCCCCGAGCCTGCCGGCGCCTCGGCGACCCGCCCGAGCGACTCGTGCCCGAGCACCAGGCGCCCCTGACCGGGCGGGGCCCATCCGTAGTCGCCGCGGAGGATCTCCATGTCGGTGCCGCAGACGCCGACGGCGAGCACGTCCACGAGCACGGGGCCGTCGGACTCCGGTGGATCGGGCAGGTCGCTGACCCGTGCCGAGGACGCCTGCTTGGGGACGACGGTGAGCGCCTTCACGAAACCTCCTTGGGGACTGTCGGCGAAGGAGCCTCGACGGTCCTCACCGACCGGCCGCCCGGTGGCGCGCGAGCCCGGTCCGCTTCGGCCGGGCCCGAGGCCGGTGCCGCTCGGGAACCCGCTCGCCGGCGAGGCGGGCTCGATGGGTGTGGCCGGAGGACCAGGGGGCGGCACCGCTCATGTTGACCGCGGTGTTGACGAGCGACACGTGGGAGAAGGCCTGGGGGAAGTTGCCGACGAGGCGCCGCGCCACGGGGTCGTACTCCTCGGAGAGCAGCCCGACGTCGTTGCGTAGGGCGAGCAGCCGCTCGAAGAGCTCGACGGCCTCCTGTCTCCTGCCCATCAGCTCGAGGCAGTCGGCGAGCCAGAACGAGCAGGCGAGGAACGCGCCCTCGCGACCCGTCAGCCCGTCGACCGCAGCAGAGTCCTCCGAGTCGTAGCGGAGCACGAATCCGTCCTCGGTGAGCTCCCGCCGCACGGCCTCGACGGTGCCGACGACTCGAGGGTCGCCGGCGGGGAGGAAGCCGACCATCGGGATCATGAGGACGCTCGCGTCGAGCGCTTTCGAGCCGTAGTACTGGGTGAAGGTCTTCCGGTCGGGGTCGAAGCCTCGCTCGAGCACCTCGGAGTGGATCGAGTCGCGAGTCGCCCGCCATCGCTCGAGAGGGCCCTCGAAGCCGAACTCCTCGATGTCCCGAACCGCCCGGTCGAGCGCCACCCAGGCCATCACCTTCGAATGCGTGAAGTGCCGGCGAGGGCCGCGCACCTCCCAGATGCCGTCGTCGGGCTGCTTCCAACCGGACTCGAGGAACTCGATCAGCGCCGTCTCGAGGTCCCAGGACGGTCCGGCCGGCTCGATGCCGCCTCGGCGCGACTCGTGCAGCGCGGAGATCACCTCGCCGTAGACGTCGAGCTGGTACTGGCCGGCTGCGGCGTTGCCCACGCGCACGGGGGCCGAGCGCTCGTAGCCGGCGAGCCAGCCGACCTCCCGCTCGGTGAGGTCGCGCTCGCCGGCGGGGCCGTACATGATCTGGAGCTTCGAGGGGTCGCCCGCGACGGCGCGCAGCAGCCAGTCTCTCCAGGCGGTCGCCTCGTCGTGGTAGCCGGCGGCCATGAGCGCCGACAGCGTGAGCGTGGCGTCCCTCAGCCAGCAGAAGCGGTAGTCCCAGTTGCGCGAGCCCCCGAGCGTCTCGGGGAGCGAGGTCGTGACGGCCGCCACGATCCCGCCCGTCGGCGCGTAGGTGAGCGCCTTCAGGGTGATCGCCGAGCGCATCACGGCGTCGCGGTAGGGACCGTCCTCTACCGTCGCCCTGGCGGACCACTGCCCCCACCAGTCGAGCGACTCCTGGACGCCGTAGTGGGCGTCGACCGGACGGGGAGGGTCCTCGTGGGAGGGGAACCAGGTTAGGACGAAGGGGACCCGCTGGCCCTCGGAGACCGTGAAGCGTGCGACGGAGGTCATGTCCTCGCCCCGGACCTCCACGGGGGTCCACAGGGCGAGGGCGTCGGGACCGGCGACGGCGGTCAGCATCCCGTCGAGGCGCCGCACCCAGGGCAGGTCTGCGCCGTAGCCGAAGCGGATCACGAGGTCCATTCGCATCTCCACCCGCCCGGAGATGCAGTCGACGACGCGGATGACCTCTGGCCACTCCTCTCGCACCGGCATGCAGTCCGTGACGCGCACCGTGCCGGTGTCGAGGGCGAAATCGGTCTCGAGCACGAGCGTGTCGCCGACGTAGCGGCGCGAGGTCGAAAGGAGCGGCGGGCCCTCTCCCGGCAGGGGTGCGGCGGCGGGTGCGATGCGCCAGAACCCGTTGCGCTCGTCCCCGACGAGCCGGGCGAAGCAAGCGGCGGAGTCGAAGCGCGGGAGGCAGAGCCAGTCGATCGAGCCGTCCCTGCCGACGATCGCCGCGGTATGGGTGTCGCCGACGAGCGCGTAGTCCTCGATCCGAAGGGGCACGGCGCCCATCATTGCCGACGCCGCTTCCCCGGCGCCCGGCGCCCCTCGAGCGCGGCCGGCGCCGTGAGGACCCGGCGGTCGCTCAGCTCACGCAGGCCCCCGTGCCCGGCCTGCCAGGGTGCCGCTCGGCCCGGTCCAGGCGCGAGAGCACCCCGGGCGAGGCGAGGGCGTAGCCGAGGTCCCGGTTGGAGGCCGAGCGGGAGAAGACCACGCCGATCACCTCGCCGCCGGGGGTGACGAGCGGGCCTCCGGAGTTGCCGGGCCGGACCACGGCGCGCAGCGCGTACACGGTCCGCAGGCTGAGGGCGGTGTCGTAGATGTCCCTGCCTTCGGCCTCGAATCGCGCGAGCACCCCGGCGGGCCGCTCGGACAGCGGGCCTCCCTCGGGGTAGCCGAGCACCACCGCCGGGGCTCCCCGCTCGAGGAGGCCCGGGTCGACTCGAAGCACCGGCTCCCCGAGCGGCGCAGTGCGCAGCACGGCGAGGTCGAACCGGGGGTCGAACAGGACGGGCACCGCAAGGGACGCAGCGCCGTCGGGCGCCTCGACCGTGATCGAGGTGGTGCCCGCGACGACGTGGGCGTTGGTGACGACGAGGTCGTCCCGCCGCCCGAGCGCCGCGACGAACCCGGAGCCTTCCTGCTCGACGCCGCAGCCGATCGCGACCACCTTGACCGTCGAGCGTGCCGCCGCCGCGGCGCGCCGTAGCTCGGAGGCGCTCGCCAGGTGGACGGGGCCGACCGGCTCGGGGACGACGTTGGCGAGCACGACCGGGAAGCCGTCCGAGCGGAGGTAGCGCTCGACGGCGGCGAAGGCGTTCGGCACGGGAGGGAGCGCCTGACCGACGTCGCGCAGGACGACCGAGGACTCGATCTGCCCGGCTATCCCGACGAAGGCGGTGTTCACGAGGACCGACGCCGCGAGCCAGCAGACGACCAGCGCCTCCCCGGCGGCGACGACGGCGCCGGCGGCGGAGTCGAGGCGGCCGATCCGGGCACGGCGGAGCGCCCGCCTTGCCCGGCCGCCGAGTCGGCGCCCCAGCCCCGAGGCCAGGGTCGAGGGGACGAGGAGGAGACCGATCGCGACCGCGGTCTTCGGCACGGGCCCGCGCACGTGGGGGTCGACGAGCAGGATCAGCGTGACGCCGAGGGCGAGCCCGGCGACCAGGCCGAGGAACTGGAGGAGCTGGGTCGCCGCGCCGAGCCGGAGCCCCCGGAGTGCCGCCAGCGCGACGAGGACCAGGAGGGCGACGTCGAGAGCGTCCACAGCTCGGTCAGTTGCCGGGTGGCCCCAGGCCCGCCGAGCCGCCGTCGCGGTCGGGACCGCCCCGCCCCGCACTCGTCCCGATCCCGCCGTCGCCCGGGTCGATCGCCTCGATCCCGAGGTCGCCGTAGTCGAGCAGCGCCAGGTAGGGGACCCGGAGCTCGGCGAACCGAGCTGCCGCGAGGCGCCCCCGGTCGAGGATGGAGCAGGCGAGGACGACCTCCGCGCCCGTCGAGGCGACGACGTCGAGCGCCTCGAGCAGCGAGCGACCCGTCGAGACCGTGTCCTCGAACACGACGGTGCGGACTCCGGGCCCGAGCTCGGCACCCTCGACCCGGCGGCGGCTGCCGTGGGCCTTCTCGCCCTTGCGCACCGAGAACCACTCCGTCGAGGTGAGCAGGGCGACCGCGTGGGCGACGGGGTCCGCGCCCATCGTCATTCCTCCGATCGCGTCGAACCCGGGTGAGGCGCCCCTGGCTGCGGCGACGGAGGCGGCGACCACCTCGGCGGCGAGCCGGAGGTCCTCGCCCCGGGCGAAGGCACGGCGAAGGTCGACGTAGTCGTAGCTCGTCCCCCCGGAGGAGAGCAGTAACGGCTCGGCGCTGCGGCGGTAGCCGCGCTCGCGGACGAGGTCGAGGAGCCGCGCCCGCCCGTCACCCCCGGGGCCGTCCATCCTGCGCCCGAGTGTACGGCCACGGCCTCGGGGTCGGCATCCCGCTCGTGCCGCTGCGACAACGTGCCCTCAGGGCAGGTCGTCAGAGCCGGTCGTTGTAGCGGTAGCCAACGCCTCGGATGGTGGCGATGCGCACCGGCGCGTCGGGGTCCTCCTCGATGCGCGAGCGGAGCCGCCCGATCAGGGTCGCGACGATCCGCGGGTCGCCGTCGTAGTCCACCCCCCAGATGCGCTCGAGCAGGGTGTCGCGAGCGACGACCCGCCCGGCGTTCGAGAGCAGCTCCTGGAGCAGCTGGAACTCTCGAAGCGGCAGGTCGACGACCTCGCCGCGCACGACGACCTCGTGGCGCGCCTGGTCCAGCACGACGTCGCCGACCCTCAGTAGCTCCTCCTCGGCAGGCGCCGCGGCGCGGGGGGCCGGGGGAGCTGAGTCGGGCCAACGCCTTCGCAGGAGCGCGCGGATGCGGGCGACGAGCTCTCTCATCCGGAACGGCTTCGAGAGGTAGTCGTCGCCGCCGACCTCGATGCCGACCACCACGTCCATCTCGTCGTGCCTGGCGCTCACGAAGACGACCGGTGCGTCGAAGCCGCGGGCCCGCAGGTCGCGGCAGATCTCGATGCCCGAGCGGCCGGGGAGCATGACGTCGAGGAGCACGACGTCCGGCCCCAGCTCCTCGGCGGCCGAGACCGCGTCGCGCCCGTCCCGGACCGCGGTGACGGCAAGGCCCTCGCGCTCGAGCCCGACGCTGAGCGCGAACAGGAGCGACTCGTCGTCCTCGACGACGAGGACCCGAGGCCACCCCTCTCGCCCCGGCGTGCTCGCATGGGACGTCGAGCCGCCAGGCACGAGCAGATCGTCGCGGCGGCCGGTGACGCCGACGCGAGCTTGCGGTGAACGGGCGATGACGGCTCGGGGAATTTCTCCCGAATGCCTGCGGCACGAGCCGACCGGCGCCCGCGTCCCTCGGCGCCCCGGACCGGCAGCCTGCAGTCGCACTAGCGTTGCTGGCCGTGTCCCAACCGGTCGAGCGCATCGCGCCGGTCGAGCACGTCCACCGCGATGTGCGCGGCGGGGGGCTCAGGGCGTCGATCTTCGGGGTGACCGACGGCCTCGTCTCCAACGTCTCTCTCGTGCTCGGGACCGCGGCGGCCCATCCCGGCCACGGGTTCGTCCGGCTCGCCGGCATCGCCGGGCTCCTCGGGGGCGCCTTCTCGATGGCGGCAGGCGAGTACATCTCGATGCAGGCCCAGCGCGAGGCGATGCAGCGGGAGCTGGCCGTCGAGGCGGAGGAGATCCGCCGCCGCCCGGCGAGCGAGCAGCGCGAGCTCGAGCGCCTCTACGTCCGGCGGGGGATCCCGCCCGACGTGGCGGCCCGCCTCGCCCGCGAGCTGATGGCCGACCCGGAGGTGGCGCTCGAGACCCATGCCCGGGAGGAGCTCGGGATCGACCCCAACGCGCTCGGCTCGCCCTGGGTCGCCGCCGGGTCGTCCTTCGTCACCTTCGCGCTCGGCGCCTTGGTGCCGCTCGCCCCGTTCCTCACGGGCTCCTCGGGCAACGCCGAGGTGCTCGCCGCCGTGGTGCTCGCCGCCCTCGCCGCCCTCGTCGTCGGGGCGATCCTCTCTCGCGTCACCGTCCGGGGCTGGCTCTTCTCGGCGCTGCGCTCGCTCGGCATCTGTGCGGCCGCGGGAGCCGTGACCTACGGCGTCGGCTCGGCGATCGGGGTGGCGGTCCATTGAGGGCGTCCGGCGCCCGCCTCGTCCACCTCGTGCGCCACGGGGAGGCCGTCGCGCGCCTGGCCTGGGAAGGCCTGGACGAGCTTCGCCCGCTGACCGAGGAGGGGCACCGGCAGGCGGAGGCGATCGCCCGACGCCTCCTCCCCGACGGCCGCCCCTCCCGCCTCGCCCGGGCCCTCTCCAGCCCCGCCGTGCGCTGCGTGGACACCCTCCGGCCGGTCGCTGCTCGCGCTGGCGTAGAGGTCGAGCCGAGCGTCGCGCTCGTCGAGGGTGCCGACCCCCGGACGGCCCTCGACCAGCTCCTCGCCGCGTCCGAGGCGCTCGAGGACGGTTGGTCGCTCGTGGCCTGCACGCACGGTGACGTCGTCGACGGTGTGCTCGCGATCCTCTCGGGCTCAGGCTTCGCCGTCGACGGCCCGAAGTCCTGCCCGAAGGGGGCGACCTGGGAGCTCCTCTTCGGAGCCGGCGGAGCGGGCGCCGCCCGCTTCGTCGGCCCCCCGGTGCGCCAGCCGTGACCGAGGCTCCCGGGTCTGCCGCGTCCGGGGCCCCCTCACCCGGCTCCGCCCCGGGGGGCGGAACGCGGGGACTGCTCGCCCTCGTCGGCGGCGGGGAATGGACCGGGTCTGCGTCCTTCGACGCCGAGCTCCTGGCGAGCTCGACGGGCGAGGTAGTCGTGCTCCCGACGGCCGCGGCCTACGAGAACCCCGGCAGGGCCGTCGAGACGGCCGAGCGCTGGTTCTCCGGGCTCGGCGGCCGGGTGCGCCCGTGCATGGTGCTCACCCGCCGCGACGCCGAGGACCAGGCGCTCGCCGAGGTCGTGGCGGAGGCGTCCTTCGTCTACCTCTCCGGCGGCTCGCCTCTCCACCTCCGCTCCGTCCTCAAGGGCTCCGCCGTGCTCCGCTCGCTGCGGCACGCCTGGAGGTCCGGGGCGGTCGTGGCGGGGTCCTCGGCGGGCGCGATGGTCCTCAGCGACCCGATGGTCGACCCGAGGGGAGGTGCCTTGACCGTGGGGCTCGGGTTCGTGCGGGACGTCGCGGTCGTCCCGCACTACGGCGGCGAGGTGACCGAGCGGCTGAGGCGCACGCTCGGGCTCGCGCCGAGGGGCTGCGCCGTGGTGGCCGTCCCGGAGCGAGGCGCCCTCCTCCGGGACGGCGACGGCCTCTGGCGGACGGCAGGCGAAGGGAGAGTCGCCGTCTTCGTCGACGGCGAGGAGGCCGGCCTCGAGGTGCTCGCCGGCCGGCCGGTGGACTGACGACGCCGGCCGCTAGCCCTCGGTGCCGGGCCCGCTCGAGCCGCCGGGGCCACCTGCCCCGTCGAGGCGGTCCGCTCCCTCGGCGGGCAGCTCGGTGATCTGCACCGACACGATCGCGACCCGCTCCCTCGGCCTGCCCGAGGGGCTCCCGGCGCGGTCGAGCTCCTCGACGACCTCCAGGCCCTCGACGACCTTCCCGAACAGGGAGTAGCTCGGCGGCAGGCGGGTGCCATCGGGTCCGGAGACGATGAAGAACTGGCTCCCGTTCGTGTCCGGCCCGGCGTTCGCCATCGCGAGCGAGCCGATCTCGTAGCTGTGCGCCGGCGGCAGCTCGTCGGCGAAGCGGTAGCCGGGGCCGCCCGACCCCGTGCCGGTCGGGTCGCCGCCCTGGACGACGAAGCCGGGGATGATGCGGTGGAACACGACGCCGTCGAAGTACCCTCGGCGGGCGAGGAACACGAAGCTGTTCACCGTCCTCGGCGCCGCGACGGGATCGAGGTCGATCGTCAGCGTGCCCTTGGTCGTCTCCATCTTCGCCCGGTAGGTCCTAGTCGGGTCGATCGACATCGGGGGCGGCCCCTCGAAGCGCATCGCGCCGGCGGGCCCGCCGGCACCGGCCGGGCGCCGCCAGCTCACGAGGCGACCTGGGAGATCGTGACCTTCAGGATGCGGTGGACGACCCTGGGCGTGCCCGCCTGGTTGCCGGGAGGGGCGCCGCCCCTGCCGATCGCCGCCACGACGGACCTCCCCGAGACGACCTGGCCGAACAGGGTGTAGTTGGGCTCCTGGTCGAGGATCTTCTGGCCGCCGGGCAGGACGATGAAGAACTGGCTCCCGTCCGTCGAAGGACCGGAGGAGTTCGCCATCGCGACGCCCCAGACCGGGTAGCAGTCCTTCGCCGCGGTGCAGCTCTTCGGGGGGGTGTTGCCCGTGAAGGAGTAGCCGGGCCCGCCGGACCCGGTGTCGTTCGGGCTCCCGCCCTGCACGACGAAGTCCTGGATCACTCGGAGGAAGGTCGTCCCGTCGAAGAAGTGGTAGCGGGCGAGGAACACGAAGTTGTTCACCGCGGCGAGCGACGCCCTGGCGTCCATCCGGATGACGAAGGTGCCGACGTCGGTGACGACCCGGGCGTCGTAGACACCCGTGGGCGAGATGCACGTCGGCGGGGCCTTCGTGAACTCGACGACTCGCTTCGGGGCGCCCTGGGGGGTTGCCGGCGGGCAGGTGGGCGCGGCGGCCGGCACCGCCGTGGTGGTCGTGGTCGAGCCGGCCTTCGTCGAGGCCGTGGTGGCCTGCTTGCCGGTAGCCTGCTTCTTCGGCTTCGGCGAGCCACCGCTGCTCAGCAGGAAGACGAGGCCGACGACGACGGCGACGACGAGCACTCCGGCGCCTCCTCGGCGGAGGTTGCGCCGTCGCCGGCGGCGGCGCTCCTGCTCGGCGCGCTTGACCTCGCGCAACGCGCGCTGGCGCGCTCGCTTCTCGCTGGGCACGGTCGGAAAAGCTACACGCCCGGCCCGGCTAGGTTGGCGCCGTGGGCCTGGTCGTCCAGAAGTACGGAGGCACCTCGGTCGCGGATGCCGAGCGCATCCGGGCGGTCGCGGACCACGTCGCGAGGACCAGGCGCACGGGCGAGGACGTCGTCGTGGTCGTGAGCGCGATGGGGAAGACGACCGACGACCTTCTGCGCCTCGCCTCCGACGTGAGCGCCGTCCAGCCCGGCCGGGAGCTCGACATGCTCCTCACCGCGGGCGAGCGGATCTCCATGGCGCTGCTGTGCATGGCGCTCGCCGAGCTCGGGGTGGCCTCGGCCTCCTTCACCGGGAGCCAGGCGGGGATCATCACCGACGGCCACCACACGAACGCGAAGATCCTCGAGGTGCGCGGCGACCGGCTGCGCGAGGCGCTGGCCGCCGGGGTCGTCCCCGTCGTCGCCGGGTTCCAGGGCGTGTCGCTCGATCGGGACGTCACGACGCTCGGCCGCGGCGGCTCCGACACGACCGCGGTCGCGCTGGCGGCCGCGCTCGGCGCGACGACCTGCGAGATCTACACGGACGTGACAGGGGTGTTCAGCGCGGACCCCCGCGTCGTCCCCGAGGCGAGGAGACTGCGCCGGGTCTCGTTCGAGGAGATGCTCGAGATCGCGGCGACCGGCGGCCGGGTGCTGGCCCTTCGCTCGGTCGAGTTCGCCCGCAACCACCGCGTCCCGCTGCACGTCCGCTCGAGCTTCACCTGGGAGCCGGGCACCTGGGTCACCGAGGAGGTCCCCGACATGGAGCAAGCGATCGTCTCGGCCGTGACGAGCGACGCCTCGGAGGCCAAGCTGACGATCAGCGGCGTCCCGGACCGGCCGGGGATCGCGGCCTCGCTGTTCCGGGCCCTCGCCGACGCCGCGGTGAACGTCGACATGATCGTGCAGAACACCTCTCACGACGGGACGACCGACATCTCCTTCACCGTTCCCCACACCGCGCTGAAGACGGCCCTGGCGATCGTCGGCGAGCTCGCGCCGAAGATCGACGCGGGCTCGGTCCTCGCCGACGAGGACGTCGCCCAGGTCTCGCTCGTCGGCGCGGGGATGAAGACCAACCCGGGTGTCACGGCGAAGATGTTCGAGGCCCTCGCCGGAGAGCAGATCAACATCGAGATGATCTCGACCTCGCCGATCCGGGTCTCCTGCATGGTGCGTGCAGGGCTGGCCGAGCGGGCCGTCCGGGTGCTGCACCAGGCGTTCGGGCTGGAAGGCTGAGGCTGTTAGCCTCAGGGCCATGGCTCGGGTCGGGATCTTCGGGGCCACCGGCCAGGTCGGCGGCGTCATGCGGCGCATCGTCGCCGAGCGAGGCCTTCCGGTGGAGCAGATGCGCTACTTCGCGAGCGCCCGTTCTGCGGGCAAGCGGCTCGCATGGGACGGGGGCGAGGTCGTCGTCGAGGACGCGTCCACGGCGGACTTCGCCGGCCTCGACATCGCCCTGTTCTCCTGCGGGAAGCACGCCTCGCGGGAGCTGGCCCCCCGAGTCGCCGCCGCCGGCGCCGTCGTCGTCGACAACTCCTCCGCCTGGCGAATGGACCCCGAAGTCCCGCTCGTCGTCCCCGAGGTGAACCTCGAGGACCTGGCCCGTCGGCCGAAGGGCATCGTCGCCAACCCGAACTGCACGACGATGGTGGCGATGCCGGTCCTGAAGCCGATCCACGAGGCCGCGGGCCTTCGGCGGGTCGTCGTCTCGAGCTACCAGGCCGTCTCTGGCGCAGGGCTCGCCGGTGTCGCCGAGCTCGACGAGCAGGTCCGCAAGGTGGCGGACCGGGCCCGAGAGCTCACCTTCGACGGGCGGGCCGCCGAGATGCCGGCGCCCAGCGTGTTCGCAGCCCCGATCGCCTTCGACGTCGTACCCCTCGCCGGCAGCCTGGTCGACGACGGCAGTGGCGAGACGGACGAGGAGCAGAAGTGGCGCAACGAGAGCCGGAAGATCCTCGGGATCCCCGGCCTCAAGGTCGACTGCACCTGCGTCCGGGTGCCCGTGTTCACCGGGCACTCGCTCTCGCTGCACGTCGAGCTCGAGCGGGAGCTGTCCCCCGAGGACGCGAGCGCGCTCCTCGTCGGGGCTCCGGGCGTCGAGCTCGCGGACCTGCCGACGCCGCTCAGCGCCGCGGGCCGCGATCCCTCCCTCGTCGGGCGCATCCGCAGGGACCACACCGTCGAGCACGGCTTGGCGATGTTCGTCGTCGGCGACAACCTCCGCAAGGGCGCGGCTCTCAACGCCGTGCAGATCGCCGAGGCGGTGCTCGCCGGGCACTGAGCAGGCCGGCACGGCGAGGCCGGCCCACGCCTTTCGCCTGGGGCAGGCTCTTGCTCAGTAGGCCCGGGCGAAGATGACGCGCCGGCCGTACGCGGACGGCTTCCCACAGGCCGCGCACGGTCCGGTCTCCTCGGGAGCGTCCCAGGGGATGCAACGGGGAGTGGCCGTGGTCTCGTCCTGGATGCGCCGCTCGCACTCCTCGGTTCCGCAGTGCAGCGCGCTGGCGAAACCGACCGAGACCGCCTCCACGAGCCCGCCCCAGCTCTCCACGGAGAAGGTGCGCTCCTCCCGGAAGCGCTTGGAGCGCTCGAGGAGCGCCTGCTGGATGCGGTCGAGACGCGCCGGCATGTCGGGAACGACGTCGGCGAGGGGCACCTGTTCCCTGCCCTGGGCCAGCCGCTCGGCGACCGTCGCCTTCGACGCGGCGAGGTCCCGGGGTCCGAGCTCGATCCGGACCGGGACGCCGCGCAGCTCCCACTCGTTGAACTTGAAGCCGGGCGAGACGTGGTCTCGCTCGTCGACCTTCACCCTGATGCCGGCGGCCGCCAGGTCCAGGGCGAGCGACCTCGCCGCCTCGAGGACGCCGGCCAGCTCGCCCTCCCGGCCGATCGGCACCACGACGACCTGGAAGGGGGCGAGGACGGGGGGCAGCACGAGCCCTGAGTCGTCGCCGTGGGCCATGACGATCCCTCCGATGAGCCGGGAGCTCATCCCCCAGGAGGTCGTGTGGCAGAGCTCGACGGCACCCTCGGCGTTCGTGAAGTCGATGTCGAAGGCCCGGGCGAAGTTCGTCCCGAGGTCGTGGGAGGTCCCGGCCTGCAGCGCCCGGCCGTCGCGCATCATCGCCTCGAGCGTGACGGTCCGGTCGGCCCCGGCGAAGCGCTCGCGGGGCGTCTTGTCGCCGGTGATCACCGAGATCGCCGCGCAGTCACGGGCGACCTCCTCGTAGAAACGGGTCGCCGTCAGCACCTCGGCGGCGGCCTCCTCGGCGCTGGCATGCGCGGTGTGCCCCTCCTGCCAGAGGAACTCCGTCGTCCTCAGCAGCAGCCTCGGTCGCAGCTCCCAGCGGACGACGTTCGCCCACTGGTTCATGAGGAGCGGGAGGTCTCGGTAGGAGGAGATCCAGCGGGCGAAGAGCTCGCCGATCACGGTCTCCGAGGTCGGGCGGACGACGAGAGGCTCCTCGAGGTCGTGGCCGCCCGCATGAGTGACCACGGCGAGCTCGGGGGCGAAGCCCTCGACGTGCTCGGCCTCCCGGCGGAGGTGGCTCTCGGGGATGAGCATCGGGAAGTAGGCGTTCTCGTGGCCGGTCGCCTTGATGCGGCCGTCGAGCTCGGCCTGGACGAGCTCCCAGAGCCGGTAGCCGTAGGGGCGGAGCACCATCGTCCCGCGCACCGGCCCCCGGTCGGCGAGCTCGGCCTTCAGGACGAGCTCGTTGTACCAGGCCGAGAAGTCCTCGCTCTGGGGGGTCACCCCGAGCTCGCTGCGCTTTGCCATGGCCAGTCTCTAGCACGGCCGACGGCCCTCGCACGATGAGGCGCCGAGCCCTGCCCCATCAGACATGGGTCGGAGCGGGCCGGGGGCACCGGCCCGGGAGCACGCCGACCAGGGGCTCCGACGTCGTCACCTCGGGTGGCTGCGTGCCCGTCCGATGCTTCCCGGCAGCGGCCGCCTTCAGTGCCGCGGCCGCCGCGTGTGGCGCGGCTGCCTTGTCGCTCGGGGGAGCCCGCGGGCGCTGCTCGAGGACCCGAGGCGCCCTCGGGGTGCGGGCCGGCCGTGCGACTGGTCCACTGCGGGCGGGGCGGCACCTCCGCCCCGGCCCGCCGCGTCCTCCTGCCCCACCGCCGCTACGCTCGAGGTCATGGAGGAGCTCTCAGGAGAGCCGATAGGCACGGACGGGCCGGGAGCGGACGAACCGGGGCAGGCGCAGCAGCCCTACCAGGCGACGGCCGAGTCGCGCGACGAGCTCGACCGGGCGATCGACCGGCTCGTCGCCGAGACCGGTCAGGGCGTGCTCTCGGTGAGCCGGGTGGTCAATCCGCTGCTCCAGCTCTGGAGCGTCGCCCGCGACCTCGACCCGGCGGTCGCCCAGCCGATCGAGAACCTCCTCACCGCACTCGTCGGCCGGTCGCTCACGACCTCGGGGGAGATCGCCGCGACGATGGCCGAGGTGAGGGCCGCGGCGGCGGCGACCGGGTCGCTCGCGAAGGTCTGAGGCACCTCCCCGCGCCGCGCCGTGCCCGCCGGCCAGGCAGGTCCTTTCTGCCACCGACGGTGAGTCGACAACCACGGAAAGCTGTCGCCGACCACGGTCAGTGCACGTAGGTTCACGCCCAGCACCATTCGGCCATGTCGGCTACTGCGAACTAGGGTATTCCCTAGGTGCACGCGCCGTTCTCATAGCGCACAATGGGACCGCGCGAGCAGAGGGGGAAGGGGGCCGGCCGTGTGGCTCATGTGGTCGTTCGAGCCCCGAGCCCGGGGGGTCACATGCCTTTGACGTGTGTGCTCACTTTGTGCCTTCCGGTGACCGCTCCCCGAGAACGAATTAGCTCAGAACGGGCCAATCAAAGGCCCACATGGTGGGGGTATAGTCGGCGGCGGGTGGCGGTCCCGGGTCGTGAGGTGGAGGCTGCAGCCTCTTTCCTCGGGCGCAAAGGCAGAATGGAATCTTGGAACTGACTTGGAATCGTCATCTTGGCTAACTCAATCTGACCGCCAGGTTTCGGCCCTTCTCCGAGCACCAGAAAAGGTAAATATTCGACATCAGCTGATGAACTAGTGAGATAACGGGGAGATTCTCAGCTGGCTCTACGCTGCGGGTTTATCGGCCAGAGTGACAGATCGGTGAGACCATGGAAGCTGACTCGTTCGAGCACCTGTCCCGGCGGGAACAGGAAGTTCTCTGGGCGCTGATGCACGGGGTGTCCGCCCGCGAGATAGCGAAGCAGTCGTACGTCGCGCTCCCCACGGTCCGGAGCCAGATTCGCGCCGTCCTGTCCAAGCTCGGCGTGTCCTCCCAGCTGGCCGCCGTGGCGCTCGCGTACCAGTGCAACTGGTCGCCGTCACGAGGCGGCGACGCCGGGAACGCCGCGACCGGTCAGGCCGGCACCGTGTCGGTTGGCATTGCCTGACGCGGTCGGCACCCTCCCCTCGGCGAGCCATCCACCCCGCGCCGGACCGCATCCGAGGCGCCTCGCCGCCCGGGCCGGCTGGGGGCTGACGGAGCTCGTCGTCGGGCTGCGCTGGGTGGCGCTCGGCCTGGGCGTCGTCCGGATGCTCCTCGGCGCCCGGACCAGGGCGGAGACGGCCGGGGCCTGCACCCTCGCCGCCTACGCGCTCGTGCGGACGCTCTGGCCGCTGCGGCTCGACGCAGGGTCTTCGGCCGAGCGCCGCTCGCGCCGGCCGGTGAGCCGAGCCGTGCTCGAGGTGCTCGCAGAGCTCGCCCTTAGCGCCGTCGTCGTGGCGCTCACCGGCGCGACGAGGTCGCCCTTCGACGTGAGCCTCGCCGCGGCGACCTTCGTCGTGGGCCTGCGGGTCGCGCCGGTCGCGCTCGGGGCCGGCGCCGTCGCCGGCGTTGCCGCGGTCGTCGCCGGGGGGGTCACCGGGGCGCTCGGCCACCCGAGCGCCTCGAGGGACGTCGAGCGCCTCGTCGTCCTCGCCGCGGTCGCCTTCCTCGGCTCCTACAGCGACTGGCTGCTGAGGACGGGACGGCAGGAGAGGGGAAGCGAGCTCCAGCGCCTGAGAAGCCTCGGCGAGGTGAACTCGCTCCTCCTCGAGCTGCACGCCAAGGCGGCGTCCCTTCCGGCCTCGCTCAACCTGAAAGGCGCTGTCACCAACACCGTCTCCCGGCTCCGGGAGCTGCTGGGGCCCGACGTCGTCGTGCTCCTGCTCCGAGACCTCGCCGCCGAGGAGGAGCGGGGGCGATGGCAGGTGACGGTCGCCGAGGGCGCCTTCGTGCCGACCGATCTCGGCGACGACGACCTGCCGCCGGCACTGAGAGAGACGATGCGGTCGCTCGGGCCGCTCCGCCGCTCCCAGCTCGGCGGCGAGGGCGTGTCGCCCGAGTCGTGCTCCGGCCTCTACGTGCCGCTGTGGGCGCGGGGGACCCTGATCGGGCTGATGGCGGTGGAGCGTCTCGCCGGGAGCGGGCAGTTCGCCGACGGCGACCTCGACATCGTCGAGAGCGTCGCCCGCCACGCCGGGCTCGCCATCGACAACGCCCGCTGGTTCCGGCGCCTGAGGATCCTCGGGGCCGAGGAGGAGCGGGGCCGCATCGCCAGGGAGCTCCACGACCGGCTCGGCCAGGCGCTCGCGTACGTGGCGCTCTCCCTCGACCGCCTCGCCCTCGAGTGCCCTCGCCGAGCCGGCACCGAGGCCGGGCGGGCGGCATTCGCGGCCGAGCTCGACCAGCTCGCCGCAGACGTCCGGCGGACGGCCGGAGAGGTGCGGATGAAGCTCTCCGACCTCCGCTTCGAGCTCGGCGACGAGGCCCTCGAGGCGGCGCTCGCCGGGCTGCTGTCGAGGGTCCAGTCGCGCTCGGGCATCCAGACCTCGCTCCGCTGCGAAGGCCGCCACCACCTGCCGCCGCTCACCGAGCGCGAGGTCGCCCGGATCGCTCAGGAGGCGATCCACAACGCCGAGCGCCACTCCGGCGCCACCCGCATCGACGTCCGGCTGCGAGCCGACGGGGACGACGCGGTGCTGGAGGTGGTCGACGACGGCAGGGGCATCGAGGCGACGGCGCCGCTGCGCCGGGACGCCTACGGCATCCTCGGGATGCGCGAGCGCGCCGACGCCATCGGCGCCTCGCTCGGCATCGTCTCGCCGCCGGGCAAGGGGACGACGGTGCGGCTGAGGGTGGCCGGCAGGTGAGCGCGGTCTCCGACCCCGGCCCCGGCACCGGGGCGGGCGCGCCGGTGAGGACGATGCTCGTCGACGACCACCGGGTGCTGCGAGAGGGGCTCCGCCGCTCGCTCGAGGCCGCCGGGCTCCTGGTCGTCGCCGAGACCGGCGACGGCTCGGAGGTCCTCGAGGCGGCTCGGCTCTCCGCGCCGGACGTCGTCCTCATGGACATCTCCCTGCCCGGCGAGGACGGGATCGAGGCGACCCGCCAGCTCTGCCGGCACATGCCCGAGGTGGCCGTCGTCGTGCTCACGATGTTCGGCGACCCGACGACGCTCCGGGCGGCCCGGGAGGCCGGCGCCGTGGGCTACCTCGTCAAGGACTGTTCGACCGCCGAGATCGTCGCCGAGGTGACCAGAGTGGCCGCCGAGCACGCCGCCCGTGCCGGGACCACCGGCGCCGGGGCCCTCGAGGCGGCGGGCTCCGCCAGCGGCGTCGAGCGAGTCGGCGCCTATCTCGTGCGGTCGGCGGCCGGCCACGGCGCGCTCGCCGGCGTGCGGGACGAGCAGGCCCATGCCCTCACCCGCCGGGAGGTCGAGGTGCTGGAGATGCTGGCCAACGGCGCCTCGACGACGGAGGTCGCCGCCAGGCTCTACGTGAGCGCCAAGACGGTGAAGAACCACCTCGCCCACATCTACTCGAAGCTCGGCGCCGACAGCCGCACGAAGGCGGTCGCAAAGGCCGTGCGGCTCGGGATCGTGCGCATCAGGTGAGCGCCGGGAGCGCCGGCAGGTCCTTCGCGGGCACCTGGAGGCCCGCCCGGTCATCTGCCAGCTGCTCCCGGAGCCAGAGCAGCGTCGAGACGACGAGGATGCCGTTGCGCGCGGCGGCGGTGGCTGTCGCGACGTAGTAGCCGGGGCCGAGCGTCGCCGCCTCGACGTAGAGGAAGGGGAAGACGAGCGTCGTGAGCCCCGCCGCGGCGAGCCAGCCGCGCCGGATCTCCCAGTAGGCCCAGAGGGGGACGAGCCAGACGAGGTACTGGGCGGCGAAGGCGCGGTCCGAGAGCACGGCGACGCTCAGCACGGCGAGGCTCGTCGCCTCGACGCCGAGGCGGCCCCCTGCCGAGAGCCGCCAGATCGCGGCGAGCGAGGCCACCCCGAGCACGGCGACGAGCGCCCCGATGAGGACGGCATGCGGGCCGGCCACCTCGATCGAGCCGTAGCCGGAGATCCACCGGACCTGCCCGGGATCGGCGAGCAGGGTCAGGCTGCCGCCGAGGCTCGAGAGCTCGAACCCCCGGTGCAGCTCGTAGGAGAGGGGCGAGATCACGCTCCTCGGCGCGATGGCGAGCTGCGCGCCGAGCACTGCCGCGACGGCCATCGCCGAGGCGAGGACCCGGCGAAGCGGCCAGCGCCCGCTCGAGCGGCGCTCGGCGAGGAGGAAGCCCGGGAGCAGGAGGACGGGGAAGACCTTGAGCAGCGCGCCGAGCACTCCCCACGCCCACGCCCGGCCCCAGCGGCCCGAGCGGGCTCTCTCGACGGCGAGCAGCGCGCACAGTGCCGGGAAGACGTCGTAGCGGGCGACGAGCACGCAGAAGGCACCGAGGAGGAAGTAGACGGCGACCCGCCGGCTCCAGCCCGGCTTCGCCGGAAGCCCGTCGCTCGACAGGAGCAGCGCGAGCAGGCCGAGCTCGGCGAGCAGGCCGAACGCCATGACGTAGGGGAGCGGAAGGAGCCTCGGCAAGAGGAAGATCCCGAGCGAGGCGGCAGGGTACTCGACAGGGAGGCGGTGGAGGTACGGGGCGGTCAGCGCCTCGCGGGCGTAGCGCGCGTAGAGGAGCATGTCGCCCCTCGGGAGCAGCGCGGCCGCGACCCAGGCGAGCGCCATGAGCGCCAGCGCGGGCCGCGAGGCTTCTCGCCAGCGAGCCAGGTATCGGCCAGAAGGTCTGTTGGGTTGCGGCCCGCGAGCTTCGTGACCCCGGCGCACGGGCTACTCGCCGACGCTCCCGGCGTTGGGATTGGCGACTGTGCCACCTGAGAAGATGACGTCGGTGCAGTAGTTGTTACTTACCGCACCAGGCGCACAGCTCCAGCTATGCGTGCCCTGCTGGACACCTGACGAGTAGGCGGATTGATCGCCGATTGTCCCGGACGAAGGCCCGCTGTCGCCGGCGACGATCTGGTCCCAGTCTCCTGCTTTCGTGTTGTAGTACAAGTAGCCATCGAGCCAGCTGTAGCTGTTGCACCTGCCGGTCAAGATTATGTTGTTCTGCTGATTGACGGTGACCGCACACTGGTCTCCGCCACGGCTTGTCGTCAGGTTGCCGAGCCCGTCGACGATCAGGGTGGGCGGGTTCGTGTGCGCGACCGTCAGGTCCACGGTGAGCGTCGCCGTGTCCGGCGAGGGGCTCGCGTGGTCTGTTGCCGTCACGGTGAACTTGTAGCTGCCGGCGGTGACGTACTCGGGGACCGTGACGATGCCGCTGGGGGAGATGGTCGTGTGCGCCGTATGGCCGCTGGCATCGAGCCCGGTCGGAAGTGTTCCCCCCAACGAGTACGTGACCGCTCCCGCCCCCTGCGCCGTCGACGTCGCCGTGAAGGAGATCGTGCCGCCGATCTCGGGAAGGGTCACCGAGTAGACGCCGTTCGCCGGGCCGGTCCCGGACCCGGGGCTGGGTGTCGTCACGCTGGTGAACGAGATCGCGCCGTTCGTCTGCGTGCCGGCGTTCGTTCCGCCGCCCTCGGACGTACCACCGGTCGTCGAGCCCACCGAGTTCGCAACGGTGTTCAGCGTGTTGGACACCGATCCGCCGAGGAACACGAGCGCGCCGATCGCGACGACGGCGATGAGCGCGAGCAGCAGCGCGTACTCGACGAGGCTCGCGCCGTCGTCACCGCGCCGGCATGCCCGGAGTCGGATGACGCGGACACTGCGGGTGCTGTGCGAATGATGACGGTGCATGTCGAAGATCCTTTGCGAGCGTGCCTGCCCGGCCGCCGAGCCGCTACGTCGCGGCCGGCCGGCGAGTGGAGACGAAAGGGCCGTCTGGTGGACCTGACCGGCCCGTCGCGGCCGTGTCGCGCTGCCAGTCGCGAACGGCCGCCGCGGGCGGGAGGCGTCAGGGCGTCGTCGCCCCGATGTTGTTCGCGACGTGGTTGAGCGTGTTGCTGACGCTGTTCCCGAGGAACACGAGCGCGCCGATCGCGACGACGGCGATGAGCGCGAGGAGGAGCGCGTACTCGACGAGGCTCGCGCCGTCGTCGGCGCGCCGGGCGACCCACTCGCGCACCGGTCGGGTGATCGTCGCCGAGAGGAGAAGGAACAACTGCTGGAGCATCTCTGGACTCCTTGTCTGCTGAGCCGCCTCCCGTCAGGGGCGGCCGATGGACCAATGCAGCCGGTTTCGGATCAAGTCTCCATCCCTGTTCCATGGCCGTAAATGAGCCGATCGGCCCATTTCCGGTGAGCACACGGACGGGCGATCCCGCCGCGCTGCGTGCGCGGACGCGAGAAGGGCGGGGCGCCTCCTGTGCGCCCCGCCCTTCTTTGGACCTGCCGTTGCCGGCAGCGTGCGTCAGCGACTCACGCCAGCGACTCGAGCAGGTGGACCTCTGCCTTCAGAACCGTGATCTGGCTCCTCAGGGAGTTGCGGAGCACCATCAGCTTCTGGATGATCGCCTCGAGCTTCAGGTGCAGGGTGCCGTGCGTCCTCGCTGCCTGCTGCTCACGCAGCTTGAGGTTGGCCAGCACCTTCTTCAGCAGCCCCCAGTCCTTCCCGAGCGCCACCTTGTCGCTCTTCAGCGCAGCAGCCTCGGCCGAGGTCAACGACGACGACGGCGTCGAGGACACGTTCACCGAGACCGTCGGGGTCGAGGTGTTCGAGGAGCTCGTCGAGGGGGCCACGAAGATCGGGGTCACGGTAGACGGGCTGCTCGAGCTCGACGAGCTGCTGTTCGACGAGCTGCTGTTCGACGAGCTGCTGTTCGACGAGCTGGTGTTGCTCGATGACGAGCTCGACGAGGAGCTGGTCGAGGACGTGCTCGTCGACGGGTCTGCGTTGGTGAAGGTGACCTCGGTGAGGTAGCTGCCCTCGCTGATCATCACGTTCGCCACGGCCGGCTTGCCCGGCGTCGCGCCCGATCCGACGTTCGTCGTGCTCGCGATCTGGTTCTCCGAGGTGATCGGCGTCAGGGAACCGTTGACGAACTCCTGGACGTTGGTGTCGAGCGACGTCACCGACGCGGCAAAGTCGTTGGTCGGCTCGGCTTCGGAGACGCTCACCGTCGAGTTGAACGGGAAGGTCACCGGAACCTGCGTCTGGCCGTTCCCGGATGCGACGGAGACGATGTTGCAGCTGCCCTCGTCGACCGTGACGGGGTACGACGTCCCGTCAGCCGCGGTGACTGTGAAGTTGAAGGGAGTTCCCGGGGCGACCGCGGTCGAGCCGGAGACGGTGGTCTTGCAGATCTTCAGGCCACCTGGGTCTGCAGACTCGTCGTGGAAGTAGACGACGGCCTCGTTGCCCGGAGCGCTGTTTGCGGACGTCGGCGTCCCGACGGTGACGGTGACCGTGCGGTTGGCGATGTCCCCGTTGGTGATCGGCAGGTAGCTCAGGGCGCCCGTCGGGTTGATCACGTCAACCTTGGACCCGGGGACGATGCCCTCGGTGATCGTCACCGCGGTGCCCGCCGCGTACGGGGTCGGTATCGAGCAGTTCGAGCCGGCCGATGCCGTCAGGCTGAACGGGCCCGGAGCGGTGTTCGGGGTGTTGGTCCCAGTCGCCGTCTCGGTGAAGGGGAACATGGTGCCCCAGCCGCCGGGCGGCGCGTTCTCGCCGTCCCAGATCTTGCAGACCTTCAGCATCACGACGTCGTCGTAGTACGTCACGTCAGTCTGCGAGACCGACGCGTCCGTCGACGCGCTCACGTTGACCGTCACGGTTCCGGCCGTCAGGTCGGGACCGCTGGTGATCGCGCTCGTGCTGCCGAAGTTGTAGACGCCGGTGACCCCGGTGAGGTTGAGGTTGGAGCCCTCCTCGGTCACGGTGACCGAGCCCGCCGGGACGACGATCGGGCTGCTGCACTGCCCCATCTGATCGGTCACCGAGGTGTCGAAGCCGATGAGCTTGCCGGCACCGTCAACGTTCGCCGAGCTGATGTCGAAGGTGTAGCTGCCGCCCTCTCCCGAGCCGACCGGGGTGTCCTTGCAGACCTCGATGAAACCCGTGACCGGGTCGTTGGTGTAGGTGACCGTGTCGACGTCGCTCGTTCCCGAAACGGCCACCGTGGCCGTCCCCGTCGCGAGGTCGGTCGAGGTGAGGTAGCTCGAGCCCTGGTCCGCGGTGATGTTGCTCACCTCGTACCAAGGTCCGCTGGCCTCCGTGATCGTGACCGTCGAGGCGTACACCGGGATCGGGCTGCTGCAGTACCCCGCGTCCACAGTGATGGGGGTAGTCGAATAGGCACTGCTGCTTATCTTGAAGTTGAACGCAGCATTCACGTTGATGTTCGTGTTGGTGGTGGTCAGGTTGCTCGGGATCGTCAAGGTGTTCTTACAGACCTCGACATAACCTGTCAGCTCGCTCGCGCCGGCGCTCGCGGCCGTGGCGATCAGCGGGGTGACGATCGCCGCCCCGCTTATCGCCGCCAGCAACGCGGCTGACGCCCTCCTCATGCTCTTGAAGGGGAATTTCATCACTTTGCTCCTGTGTTGTCGGGTGCTCCCGCACGGACGGGCCCTCGGTGCAGTCGTGGGTGCACGCGGTGCCCGCTCCTGGGAGCGTCTGACTTGCTTCGAGCCAGAGGCTCGCCCCCTCCTTTCGTCACCTCCGGGCGGCTCTCGCCGGCCCTTCCCGTCGAAGACCGGTACGAGCTGCGTGGTCCGGCTCTCTGCGCTCTCCGAGCGCCGCTTCTCCCGAGAAGACGGCGACAGACCCGTCCACGCGGGCTCGCTCCAAGTGTCAGGGCGCAGCCGCCGGAGATCCATGAGCCGATCGGCTCATTTGCGGTGCTCCGTGGGAATATCGCCACTGTCCGTGCATGTCGAGAAGAACGCCGGGAGCGCCAGAGCCCGAGGAGAACAGGGGGGCCGGTGACGGTCTCGGGCAAGCACTTCGGGCGGAAGGTGCCACTTGGGCCGGCCCTGCCACCGAGGCGAGCTCTTGACGCGCCGGCGCCATGCGGCTATCAGTTGTCGTCCATGGGCGCCGCCGGGGCGGTCGGCGGCCTGGCCGCCGGAGAGCAGCTGGAGCGCCCGCCGTCCGAGCGC
>JAJYNS010000136.1:0-9355 GCA_021786195.1 Actinomycetes bacterium
CGGCCGAGGACGAGCGAGCCGGTCCTCGTCCAGGCCTTCGTCGCCGGGTCGTAGAGGGCGGAGGTCGAGGTCACGTCACCGCTCGAGCTGAAGCCTCCGGCGTAGAGCACCTCGCCCGTCTCGAGCAGCGTCGCCGTGGCCCCGAAGGAGGCCGCCGGCAGCGAGCCGCCCGCCGCCCAGGCTGCGTCCGAGGGGTCGAAGAGCTGCGTCGAGGCCGACGGCGTGCCCGAGGCGGACTCCTCGCCGCCGGCGAGGAGCACCTCGCCGGACGGCAGCAGGGTCGAGGTGGCGTAGGCGACGCCGGTGGGCATCGTGGAGACGTCGGAGAAGCTGCCCGAGCCCGGGTCGTAGACCTCGGCGACGCGCGTGACGCTCGGCGAGCCTCCGCCGCTCTGGGCGATCCCGCCGGCGACCAGCACCTTGCCGCTCCCGAGCAGGACCGCCGAGGCGTCCGACACGCCGAGGCTGAGCCCGCCGGTCGTGGCGGTCCACCGGTTCGTGCCGGGGTCGTAGACCTCGGCCGCCGAGGTCGTGTGCTCGGAGCTTCCCGTGCCGGCCATGCCGCCCGCCACCAGGACGTCCCCGTCCTTCAGCGTCACCGCCGCCGCGCCGCGCACGGCGAGCCCGCCAGGGAGCGGCGCGACCGCGGACCACCTGCCGGTGCCCGGGTCATAGATCTCGGCGTCTCCGGTCGGCACGAGGGCGCCGCTCACGCTCGTCTCCCCGCCGACGAGGAGGACGTCGCCGCCCGGCAGGAGCGCCGTCGCCGCGTCGGCGAGGGGGAGCGGGAGCGCGCCGGTCGAGGACCAGCTTCCCTTCGCCGGGTCGTACAGCTCGCAGTCGGCGGTCGGCGACCCGCCCGGCTTGGTGAACCCGCCGGCGACGAGGACGTCCCCGCCGCCGAGCACCTCCGCCATCGCCTGCGAGCGCGCCGTCGGCAGGTTGGCCGTCGTCGACCAGGTGCCCTCCGCGGTGGCAGCCGCCGAGGCGCCGCCCCCCAGGCCCGCCACGAGCAGCGTCGCGGACAGCGTCGTCGCGGCGAGCGTCGTGGTCACGACGGCCCGGAGCGCGCCGTGCCGGCGGGCCGGGCCGGCTCGCCGACCTGACGGCGCAGTCCCGCTCCTCACGCTCCTCGGGTCGCTGCTCAGCGCATCGTTCCTGCGCGAGATCCTCATGCTGCTCACCCCTCTCTGCGCTCCGGCCAGACCGGCGACCCCGGTCGCCGGGTCGGCTCGAGCCGGCGGCTTCGGCGGCCATCGCCTGCGAGAAGCGCCGGTCACCGGCAACCTGGGGCCACCGGCGCCGGCTCGGTCCCGCAGGACGGCCCAGCACCGCAGCACGACCACCGCGACCTGCGGCAGCCACAACCTGCACCCCCATTCTCGGCCCGAGACATGCGGGGAAGGTGAGCCTCCCGTGATCGCCGATTCAGGCAATTGTGAGAGAATTGTCATCGGGCTCTCCCGCTCGAGCGCCGGCGAGCAGCTCGCAGGCGCGCCAGCAGTACCAGGCGGCGACGGACCGGTAGGGCGCGAACGCCGCGCCGAGCTGCTCGAGCTCCCGCTCGGTCGGCGCGGGGACGCCGTAGGCGAGGCCGTAGCCGCGGCGCACGCCGAGGTCGCCGGCCGGCCAGACGTCGAGGCGGCGCAGCTGGAAGAGCAGGAACATCTGGGCGGTCCAGCGCCCGACGCCGCGCACCGAGCGCAGCCGCTCGACGATCGCCTCGTCGCCTTCTCGGGCGAGGCGTCGCGGCTCGAGCAGGAGCGTGCCCTCGAGGACCCTCGCCGAGAGGTCTCGCAGCGACTCGACCTTGCCCGCCGACAGCCCCGCCCCCCGCAGCTCGGCGTCGGAGAGCCGAAGGAGCCGCTCCGGGGCGACCTCGCCGCCGAGCGCCGCAACGAGGCGACGGTGGATGGCCCCGGCGGCGGCGCCGGCGAGCTGCTGGTGCACGACGGCGCGCACCAGCGACGCGAAGTGGCTGTCGCCGCTGCGCCGGATCCTCGGCAGGCCAGCCCGGGCGACAAGGCCCGCGATCACGGCGTCCTGTTCGGCGAGGGCTCGCGCCGCCTGGGCGTGGGTCGATCGGTAGGGCGCCAAGTGCGGGCAAGCTAGCCGGCCGGACGTTGTCCTGTCCACCGGCTCGCCGACCCTTTCGCCGCTGGGCGAGCAGGCTCGTCCCGCCCGGGCCGGCGAACCTGCGCCAAGGAGGCTCAGGGGATCCGCCGGCGGTGGTGAACGCTGATAACTTGACGAGTTGATGTGTTCTTCAGGCGGTGGCGTCCTCGGTGGCGTCCTCGGCCGCAGGGGGCCCCGGGGATGGTCCGCGCCGCCGGTCGTGGGGACCTCGAGTCGGTGACCCGGCCGATCTATCAGGTCAAGGCGGACTTCTTCAAGACCCTGGCGCACCCGGCACGCATCCGGGTGCTCGAGCTGCTCCGCGACGGGGAGCGCTCGGTGGGCGAGCTGATCCCCGAGGTGGGGCTCGAGGCGTCGCACCTGTCGCAGCAGCTCGGCATCCTCCGGCGGGCGAACGTGCTGCAGAGCCGGAAGGAGGGGTCGACGGTCCGCTACTCGGTCACGGACCCCCGGATGTTCGATCTGCTGGAGGTGGCGAGGGCGATCCTCACGAGCACGCTGGCCGAGACCCGCCAGCTGCTGGCCGAGCTCGAGGGGCTGGAGCTCGAGGAGCACCCGGAGCCGCCTCGCCGGCGAGGGGCACGCCCGGGTCGGATCAGCACGTCTTGATCATCTGAGCGCATGATAACTTCGTCAATCATGCGCCGCAGCCCCCTCCTCGCCGCCTTGAGCGGGCGCCCCGTGAGCGAGGAAGCACCGGACCGTGACAAGGCTCCGGCCCTGTTCCCGGGCTCGGCGCAGCTGCGCCACGTGGACGCCGGCTCCTGCAACGGCTGCGAGGTGGAGATCGCCCAGACCTTCTCGCCGGTCCTGGACGCCGGTCGCTTCGGCGTCCGCCTGGTGGCCTCGCCCCGCCACGCGGACGGCCTGCTCGTCACGGGAGTGGTCACGAGGAACATGGCAACGCCGTTGAGAAAGACGCTCGAGGCCGTGCCCCGGCCTCGAGTCGTCGTCGCCTGCGGCGACTGCGCCGTGAGCGGCGGGGTCTTCGCCGGCGCCTACGGCGTGATCGGGCCGGTCCAGGACCTCGTCCCCGTGGACCTCGAGATCCCCGGCTGCCCGCCCGATCCCTCGGCGATCACCTCGGTGCTGCGAGGGCTCACCGGGCGTTGAGCGAGGCGGCCTATCTCGCCGGCCTCGTCGCAGCGGGCGCCGGAGCCCTGCTCGGCGCGGCGCTGCCCGCCCGCCACCGCGTCCCCGGCGCGGCCCTGGCGAGCGCGGTCGCATGCCTGGCGGCGCTCCTCGGTGCCGGCCAGGTGCTCGCCTCGGGGCGGCCCTTCGCCCTGCGCCTCGCGGAGGTCCTCCCGCTCACCGGCGCCGAGCTCTCGCTCGACCCCCTCGGGGCCCTGTTCGTCGCCGCCACCGCCGTCGTCGGGCTGGCGGTCTCCTGCTACTCGGTCGGCTACGGCGCGCACGCGCCGGCGGGCCGGGCGACGACGGCGACGCTGCCGGCCTTCCTCGCCACCGTGCTCCTCGTCCCGGCCGCGGCGAGCGTCGCGACCTTCATGGTCGCGTGGGAGCTCATGGCGCTCACCTCGCTCCTGGCGCTGCTCGCCGACCATCGCCGGCGCGCCGAGGCCCGAGACGCCGCCCAGTGGTACGCGGCGATGACCCATGCCGGCGCGGCGGCGATCCTGCTCGGCCTGGTGCTCCTCGCCGCCCACGCCGGCGGGCAGGGCTTCACCGAGATCGCCGCCCACCGAGGGCGGCTGTCGTCGCCGATCGCCTCGGTGGTCTTCGTCCTCACCCTCCTCGGCTTCGCCTCCAAGGCCGGGGCGGTGCCGCTGCACGTCTGGCTGCCCCGCGCCCACCCCGAGGCGCCGAGCCCGGTCTCGGCCCTGATGTCGGGGGCGATGGTCAACCTCGGCGTCTACGGCATCCTGCTCGTCGGCGAGGACCTCCTCGGCGGCGGACCGCTGTGGTGGTGGCTGCTCGTCGCCGCGCTCGGCGTCTCGTCGGCCTTCTTCGGGGCCCTGCACGCCGCGGCCAGCACCGACGCCAAGCGCCTGCTCGCCTACTCGACGGTCGACAACGTCGGTCTCGTCCTGCTCGGCGTCGGCTCGGCCGGGGCGCTCGCGGCCGGAGGCGAGCGGGCCGTCGCCGGGCTGGTGCTGCTCGCCGCGCTGTTCCACCTCCTCAACCACTCGCTGTTCAAAGGCTGCCTGTTCCTCGGCGCCGGCGCGGTCCAGCACGCAGCGGGCACCCGCGACCTCGACCGCCTCGGCGGCCTCGCCCGGAGGATGCCGGCGACGGCCGTGCTGTTCGGCATCGGAGCGCTCGCGATCAGCGCGCTGCCCGGGCTGAACGGCTTCGCCAGCGAATGGCTGCTGCTCGAGGGGCTCCTACACGGCTTCGCCTCCCGCTCCGCCGTCACCGAGGCCGCCCTGCTGGCCGGGGTCGCCACCCTGGCGATCACCGGCGGGCTCACCGCGACGGCCTTCGTGAAGGCGCTCGGGGTCGGCTTCCTCGGCCAGCCCCGCACCGAGGGCGCCCGAGAGGCCAAAGAGGTGCCACCCTCGATGCTGGCCGGCATGGCCCTCCTCGCCGCCGGGTGCGTGGCGCTCGGCGTCGCTCCCGGGGTCGTGCTCCCGGGCCTCGAGCGCGCCGTGTCCTCCGGCCTCGCCGGTGGCGCGCCCCGGGCGGCGCGCCCCGGGCTCGGGCTCGCGCTCGCCTCCTGGCGCGGGGCCGTCCAGCCGGCGCTCGTCGTCTCCGGCCTCCTCGCCGGGATCGTCCTCGCCTGGGGCGCGCTGCGCCTCGCCCCGCGCCCCGCCGAGCTCCGCCGTCCCCGGCATGCCGAGGCCTGGGGATGCGGGCGGGAGTCCCAGACGGCGAGGATGGAGATCACCGCCACCTCCTTCTCCGAGCCGCTCCAGCGGGTGTTCGCCGACGTGCTGCGGCCCGACCACGACCTCGAGGTCACCCACGCGGCCGAGTCCCGCTACTTCCCCGAGGCCATCTCCTTCCACCAGCGCGTCGACGACGCGATCGAGCGAGTCGTCTACCGACCGGTGATCTCCGCCGTCGCCCGGTGGGGGCGGGTCGCCCGGAGGGTCCCGAACGGGAGCGTGCACCGCTACCTCGCCTTCGGCTTCGCCGCGCTCGTGCTCGTCCTCGTGGTGCTCGCATGACCGCCACGCTCGCGCCCGTCGCCACGGCGGGCCTGGGCCTCCCGGCGCGAGCCGGGCTCTCGCTCCTCCAGGTGGCCGCCGTCGCCGTCGGCGGGCCGCTGTTGGTCGGGCTGATGGGAAAGATCCGGGCTCGGGCCGAGGGGCGCGTCGGACCACCGGTCACCCAGGTGCTCTTGGACCTGCGCAAGCTGCTCGGGAAAGAAGCCGTCCGGGCCGAGCACACGAGCGCCGTCGCCGCGCTGGCGCCGCTCGTGCTCGCCGCCTCCGCGGCGCTCGCGGCCGCGATCGCTCCGCTCGTCGTCACCCGACCCGTCATGGCCGCCGGCGCGGACGTCTTCGTCGTGGTCTACCTGCTCCTCATGGGGTCGGTGGCGCTCGCCCTCGGCGGCCTCGACGCCGGCACCGCGTTCGGGGGCATGGGGTCGAGCCGGGCCATGACGATCGGCGCCATCTCCGAGCCGGCGCTGCTCGTCGGGGTCCTCGCCCTCGCCGTCCAGGCCCGCACGTCCAACCTGCCCGGCATCGTCGCCGCCAGCCTTGCCCACCCTGGGTGGCTCGCGAGCCCGCAGAGGCTCCTCGCCCTTGGCGCGCTCGTCGTCGTGGTCATCGCCGAGACCGGCCGGATCCCGGTCGACAACCCCTCCACCCACCTCGAGCTCACGATGGTCCACGAGGCGATGATCCTCGAGTGCTCCGGGTCCGACCTGGCACTGGTCAGCCTGGGCGAGGCGATGCGCCTCGGCCTGCTGCTCGGCCTCGTCGCCAACCTGTTCTTCCCCTGGGGCGTCGACGCCTCGGGCAGCGGGCTCGCCGTCCTGATCGGGCTCGGCGCGCTCGGCGCCAAGACCGCGGCCATCGCCACGCTGATCGCCCTGGTCGAGGTGTCGACCGCCAAGCTCCGGCTCTTCCGGGTCCCCGAGCTCCTGGCCGGCGGATTCGTCCTCGCAGTCGTGGCGGTGACGACCGGGCTGGTGACGAGATGAGGTCCGGCGCCGAGCTCGCTGTGGTGGAGATGGCGGCCGGGGTCGTGCTCGCCGGCGCGGTCCTCGCCCTGTGGCGCAAGGACCTCCGGGCGCTGATCTCGCTGCTCGGGCTCCAGGGTGCAGCGCTCGCGACCCTGGCCGCGGCGCTGTGCGTCCACGACCGTGACATCGGCCTCGGCGTCGTCGCCGGCGTCGTCCTCCTCGCCAAGGGCCTCGCCATCCCGGGCCTGCTCGCCCGGGTGGTGCGCGCCGATCCGGGGAGCAGGGAGACGGCGCCGCTCGTGAACGTCCCGGCCTCCCTCGTCGCGGCCGCCGTGCTCGTCGTCCTGTCCTACCTGGTCGCCGACCCGCTCACCGCGGTCTTCCCCGACCCCCTCACCCGCCTCGCCCCGCTCGGGCTCGCCACCGTGCTCGTCGGGCTCTTCGTCCTCGTGACGAGGAGAAAGGCCGTCTCCCAGATCGTCGGGCTGCTGCTCGTGGACAACGGCGTCGCGCTCGTCGCCTTCCTCCTCACCGCCGGGGTGCCGCTGCTCGTCGAGCTCGGCGCCTCCCTGGACGTCCTGCTCGTCGTGGTCGTGCTCCAGGTGCTCGCCACCACGATGCGCGCACGCTTCGGCCATGTCGACCTCGACCAGCTCCGGGAGCTCCACGACTGATGCTGCTCCTCACCGTCCTCGCCGTCCCGCTCGCTGCCGGCGCCCTCGCCGCCGCGCTCCCCTGGCGCCGAGCCGTCGGCTGGGCGATGGTGCTCGCCAACGCCGCCGTGCTCGCGCTCGGCATCGCCCTCGCCGTCCAGGCCGACCGCCGTCAGGTGGCCACCGGGCTCGACGGGGCGCTGCGCGCCGACGCGCTGAGCGCCTTCATGGTCGTCGTCATCGGTGCCATCTCGCTGCTGGCGTCCATCCAGTCGGTCCGCTATCTCGCCGTCGAGATCGCCCGCGGCGAGCACGGCGCGCGCCACGCCTCCCTCTACAGCCTCCTCGTCCAGGTCTTCGTCGCCTGCATGCTCGCCGCCGTGCTCTCGGCCAATCTCGGGGCGCTGTGGGTGGCGGTCGAGGCGACGACGATCGCCACCACCTTCCTCGTCGGGCACCGCAGGAGCGACAAGGCGCTCGAGGCGTCCTGGAAGTACGTGCTCATCTGCTCGGTGGGCATCGCGCTCGCGTTCTTGGGCACCGTGCTCGTCTACTTCGCCGCCCTCCACGTCCCCGGGCACGCGGCGGGCGCCTCGGTCCTCGACTGGACCTCGCTCATGCGTGCCTCGCATCGCCTCGACCCGGCCGTGGTGCGCCTCGCCATGGCCCTCCTCGTCCTCGGTTACGGCACCAAGGTCGGGCTCGCCCCGATGCACAGCTGGCTGCCCGACGCCCACAGCCAGGCACCCGCCCCGGTGTCGGCGCTCATGTCCGGAGTGCTGCTCACCGTCGCCTTCTACGCCCTCCTGCGCTTCAAGGCGGTCGCGGACGGGACGCTCGGGCCGGGCTTCACCCGGACCCTCCTCGTGATCGTGGGCCTCGCCTCGCTCCTCGTCGCGGCCTCCCTGCTCCTCACCCAGCACGACGTCAAGCGGATGCTCGCCTACCACAGCATCGAGCACATGGGCCTCATCGCCCTGGGCGCGGCCGCAGGCACGACGCTCGCCGTCGCCGCCGTGCTGCTCCACATCCTCGGCCACGGCCTCGCCAAGGCCGTGCTCTTCCTCGCCTCGGGCGAGATCCTCATCGAAGAGGGCACGAGCGAGATCGACGAGATCCCCGCCCTCCTCAGCCGGAGACCGCTGCTCGGGGGGATCTTCGGCCTCGGGCTCGTCGCCCTGCTCGGCCTGCCGCCCTTCAGCCTGTTCGTGAGCGAGCTGAACATGGTCCGAGGCGAGCTGGCCGTCGGGCTCGGCTGGGCGGCGGGCCTGTCGCTGCTGTCGATGGCGGTCATCTTCGCCGCCGTGATGGCCCACGGCCGCCACCTCCTGCTCGGCGGCTCCGACCGCAGCCCGTCGGCGACCACACGGCTCGTCGGGATCCCCCTCGCGGGCGGCCTCGTCCTCTGCGCCGCCCTGGGGCTGTCCGCCTGGCCGCTCCAGCCCCTCCTCTACGCCGCCGCCAGGGTCGTGGTCCGGTGACGCGCTCCGAGCACGCCGCTGCGCCGCCGGTGCGCACGAGCGAGCTCCTCGCCCCCGCCGACCTTCCTGCACGGGCCAGGGCGCTGCTCGGGGCGGGGTTCCGCCTGGCCCTGGTCGCCGGTCACGACGACGGAGGGGCCCTGCGGGTGGTGTACGTCTTTTGCGCCGGGCCTCCCGACCGCCGGGTCGAGCTGCAGGTCCGCCTCGACACCGCCCGCCCTGCGCTCCCTTCCCTCGCCGCCTTCTCCTTCCCCGCCGGACGCTTCGAGCGCGAGCTGGCCGACCTGTTCGGCATCGAGCCGGTCGGCCATCCCTTCCTCCGCCCCCTGGTGCGCCACCAGCACTGGCCGAGGGACTGGCACCCGATGCGCCGTGATCCGGGGCCGGTGCCGCCGATGCTCGTCGACGCCGAGCCCTTCCCCTTCGCCGCCGTCGAGGGCCCCGGCGTCTACGAGATCCCCGTCGGGCCGGTCCATGCCGGGCTGATCGAGCCCGGCCACTTCCGCTTCTTCGTCGTCGGCGAGACGATCCTCAAGATGAAAGCCCGCCTGTGGTTCGTCCACCGGGGCATCGAGCGGCTCTTCGAAGGTCGCCAAGTCGCCGAGGGCGTCGTCCTCGCCGAGCGCGTCTCGGGCGACACCGCCGCCGCCCACGCTCTCGCCTACTGCCTCGCGGTCGAGGATGCCCTGGCGATCGAGGTCCCCCAGGACGCCCGGCTCTTGCGGGCGCTCGTGGTCGAGCTGGAGCGGATCACCAACCACGTGGCCGACCTCGGCGCGCTCTGCAACGACGTGGGCTTCGGCGTCGCCCATGCCCGTGCCCTCACGCTTCGCGAGAAGCTGCTGCGCCTGGCCGGCGAGGTCACCGGCCACCGCCTGCTGCGCAACGCCATCCGCCCCGGTGCGGCGGCGCTTCGCCGCCTGCCCACCGAGGCCGAGCTCGCCGGCGTCGAGGCGCAGGTCGAGGACCTCGTCGAGCTCGCCACCTCCAAC
>JAJYNS010000136.1:10046-15484 GCA_021786195.1 Actinomycetes bacterium
CGGGGCGCGAGCTTCTCGCCCGCTTCTACCGTGCTCTCGGCGACCCGACCCGACTGGCGCTGCTCGCCTTCTGTGCCGGGGAGGAACGGACCGGCAACGAGTGCGTCGCACACTCGGGGCTGTCCCAGGGGCGCGTCTCGGCCCACCTCGCCTGCCTCGTCAGCTGTGGCCTGCTCGAGGTCCGCCGGGCGGGGCGCTACGCCTACTACCAGGTGACCGACCCACGGGTCGCGAAGCTGGTCGGGCTCGGCACGTCGATGGTCGCCGACCACGCCGCCGGGGTCGCGGCGTGCACGAGGGTCGCCTCGGCTTCGTGAGCAGCCGGCGGCTCGGCGCAGGAGCGAGCGCGACCCCTCTCGCCGTGGTCGCTCATGCGAGCGACTTCGCGGCGCTGAGCAGCTGGGGCATGGTGGATGCCGGCGAGCTGTTCACGTAGGCGATCTTCCCCTCCGCGTCGATCAGGTAGTAGAGGTCGAGGTATGCCTTCGGGTTGTAGGTGCGGGTGAGCCCGGAGGACGCCTCCCCGAAGGTCCAGTCCGGGTTGGACGACTCGCGGCCTGCCAGGGCCCGTGCGAAGCTCGCCATGCTCGGCCCCGACTGGCCGAAGTCGGCGTAGTTCTCCACCTCGACGACGCGCACCTTGTCTGCGGCGAGCGTGGCGACATGCTGTGCCATCGCCTGGGTGCCGGCCTGGCAGGACGAGCACCAGGTGGTCACGAACCAGATCAGCGTGGGCCTTCCCCGCAGGGACGCCACGGTCTCTGTCCTCCCCGAGAGCGTGGTGAGAGTGCCGTCGGGCGCGGTCGTGCCGACCGGGAGCGACGCGCCGGAGGTCTGCGACGACCCGTCGGTCGAGGCAGAGCTCGAGCTGCCGCTCGCCAGGTGCAGCGCGACGAGCAGTGCGACGAGCGCGAGCACCGCCGTGGCACTCGCGACCAGGAGCCGCCGGTTGCGCTGTTGTCGTCGCCGCTGTGCCTCGGCCCGCCGGCGAATGGCACCGGTCGGACGTGGCGATCGCGGGCGCGCAGATGCCTTGCTCACCGAGGAGCTCCTTCCGCGCATCCCTCCTCGGTGAGGCAACCCGAGCGCGCCAGCTTGCGCAGTCCCCACCAGCACGTGCCGGCGAGGAGCACGAGACTTGCCGAGAGGAACCCGGTCTGGTGGACGGCGAAGAAATGCTGCAGCGCGCCCGTCGTCGTGTACAGCCCCATTCCCGAGACCCCGACGAAGGCGAGCACCGAGGGGATGATCGGGGTGCAGCAGAGAAAGCTCGGGAGCAGGCTCGCGACGAACGCCACCCCGCCCGCCGCGCCGCCTGCGGCCCGTGCCGCCGCGACCCTGCGCATCGCGTGGACCTGGACGCTGAGCACGAGCCCCATCGCGACCCCGAGCACGATCGCCCAGGTGAGCAGTCGGGCGTTCAGGTAGTCCCAGTTGGCAAGCTCGAAGCGCTGGGTGTAGTCGAAGGGCAGGAGCAGGGTGTAGAAGAACGCGACGACGCCGGCTGAGACGACAAAGCCGGCGATGCGCCAGGGCGTACCGAGCACCTGTGCGAGGGCCCTCGGCACCGGGGCTCGAGGGGCAGCGCTCTTCTGCACGCTCAGCGCCGTCATGCGTTCACCGAAGGCCTGCAGCACGCGGCGCGCCTCCGCTGCCGCAGAAAGCGCCTGAGCGCGACCGAGAGAAGGAATGCGCCGACCACCCCGCCCACCGCGTAGAGGGCTGCAGCGCTCGCCGCAGTGAGCGCCGCGACGATGGCGGGGCCACCACAGCACAGCAGGGGAAAGGCGAGCAGAAGGAGCGAAGCTCTAGGACCCCTGCGCTCCGGAAGCGCCCTGATGCCTGGGCCGGCGTCCTGCGGGCAAGCCACAGGCGATGTCGAGCCGGACACGACCACCCTGGTCTCCTCGGGCTGCACGGTCGACGGTCCCTGACGCCCTGCACGGACGTGCATGCCCCGCCCGACAATCTACTACAGAGTCGTAGGAGCGAGTCAAGGTGGCAGGACCCGCCGGGGCCGGCGCCGAGGGCCCGGCGACGCGCGCCTCGTGCGGGATCAGCCCGCAGCCCCTCGCCCCCTCCATGCCCACATCGGGCGCAGGCCGACCAGGGCGACGAGGCCGAAGCAGGCGAGCACCCCGACGACGTTCGCAGGAACGCCGGCGAGCGTGCAGGCGACAAGCGCCAAGGCGGTGCCGGTCGCGACGGCGGCGCTGCCGACGACCGCCGTCGGCCACCGCCGAGCGGTGCAAGGGCGTTCGAGCCGCGCGATCCGCCATCGCAGGTCCTTCGGACCGGCGGAGCCTGCCGCCGCGGCGCCGGTGGGCACGTGCCGGGAGAGCGAGGCCACGTGGACGAGCGCGGAAACCAATGCCTCGGCGCCGACCACCCGCGCCGCCTCGTCGTCGGCTGAGGCCTCGAGGTCTCGGCGCAGCGCGTCCCAGGCACGCCGGACCGGCCGAAATCGGCCGTAGGGGGCGGCGATCGCCCCGCTCAGGACGAGCAGGCGGGGATGCCCGAGGCGCACGTGCGCCGCCTCGTGCTCGCACACCGCCCGTCGCTCCGCCCCTTCCAGAGGCGCGAGCATGCCCGAGGTCACCACCGCCCGGCAGCGCCACAGGCCCGACGCGAACGCGGCCGGGTGCTCCGAGGGCACGACCCACACCTCCCCGGCGCTCGTCGGGCGCGGCAGGGACCGGGAGAGGGCCACCCCCCGTATCTCCGCGCGCCGAGCGGCGGCCGCGTGCCGAGCGCCGTGCCAGACGAGCAGGCCGGTCACCAACGCTCCGGGGAGGTAGCCGAGCAGCGCCCACTGGCCGTGGTCGAGGCCGAGAAGGCAGCCCCCGCCGGACGTCCGGATCCCCCCGAGCCAGGATCCGAGCGCGCTCCCGAGGCAAGCAAGCCACACGACGGGCAAAAGCGCCCATCCGAGGAGGCTCACCAGGTGCGCACCGGCGGCGGCCCGAGGTGAGACCCCGCCGAGGCGCCCGGCGAGCAGCGGCAGCGCGACGAGCACGGCGAAGAGGCCGAGCCCGACGAGCGGGGCGCTCACCTCCGGCGCACCCGCTTCATGGCCGTTGCCAGCTCGGCCACGAGCTCGGGGTCGTCGAGCCCCTCGACGAAGCGCGCGAGCGCCGCACGAGGATGGGCGGTCGCCGAGAGCAGAGAGCGGATCGCCTGGGCGGTCAGCTCGTCGGGGTCTCCGGACGCGCGGTAGCGGTGGCCCCTGCCTTCCTCGACCCGTTCGACCAGGGACTTCTCGACGAGACGTCCGAGCACGGTCATCACCGTCGTGTACGCACGGGGCTCGTCCCCGAGACGCTCCCAGACCTCACGACCCGACAGCCAGGTGCGGGCCGACCAGAGCACCTCGAGGATCTCGCTCTCGAGCTCGCCGACCCGGCGCCCCGCGACCAACCGCCTCGGCATCGAGCTCACCTCCTGCCTGCGAGCTCGTAGGTTACGCGAAGGGCGGCCAGCTCGGCCCGGTCCGCACCTCAAGGGACCGCGCGCACGGCGGGTGGCGGCTGCCGGCTCGAGCGCGACGGCCGGGCCGCCCTGCTACGCCGCGCAGCACGAGAGCCTCTCCACGTCTCGTGTGAAGGTCTGGGACGCGAGCTTCAGGGCTTCGGCCATCGTCAGGTAGGGGTGGAAGGTGGCGGCGAGCTCGGCCGTGGTGATGCCGTGGCGGATGGCGAGGACCGCCGACTGGATCACGTCGCCCGCGCCCTCGGCAAGGACCGAGGCGCCGAGCAGCCGGCCCGTGCCGGCTTCGGCGACGAGCTTCACGAGGCCGGCGGTGTCGTGGTTGACGAGGGCCCGGGGGACCGCCGCAAGGGGGAGGAGCGAGGTCTCCACCTCGTAGCCGGCATCGAGGGCCTGCGCCTCGGTGAGCCCGGCACCTGCGATCTGCGGCGCGGTGAAGGTCACCCGGGGAAGACCGGTGAGGTCCACCTTTCGCCCCGCGCCGAGGAGCGAGTTGTCGACGGCGAGCGCGCCCTCGTAGGCCGAGACGTAGACGAACTGCGGCGCCCCGGTGACGTCCCCGGCGCCGTAGATCCGCGGGTTGGCGGTGCGCAGCTCGTCGTCGACGACGAGGGCCCCTCGGCCGTCGAGCCCGACTCCGGCCTTCTCTAGACCGAGCCCCCCGGTGTTGGGCCGCCTCCCGGTCGCGACGAGCACCTCGTCCGCGAGGAGGTCGAGCTCGCGCGCCCCCACACGGACAGTGACGTCGAGGTGGTCCTTGCCCCGCCGCACGCCGAGCACCTGGGCGTCGGTATGGATGCGAGCGCCCTGGCCGGTGAGCACGGAGGCGAGCGCCTCGGAGACCTCGGGCTCTTCGAAGGGGGCGATGCGCCCGGCCACCTCGACGAAGCTGACCTCGGTCCCGAGGTGCAAGAAGAACTGGCCGAGCTCGAGGCCGATCGCGTTCGCCCCGATGACGACGAGCCGCTTCGGCACCTCGGTGAGCTCGAGGGCGCTCGTCGAGGTGAGGTAGCCCGCCTCGGCCAGGCCGGGAACGGAGGGCGCCGCGGGGGAGGCGCCGGTCGCCACGAGGTAGACCCGGGCCGAGACCCTGCGGCCGTCGACCTCGAGCAGGTCCGGGCCGGCGAAACGGCCGTGGCCGGGGATCACCGTGAAGCCGTAGTCGTCGACGAGGTCCGCGTACTTCATCTGACGGAGCCTTCCCACCAGCTCGTCTTTCTGCGCGACGAGCGCCTGGAGGTCGACGGGGCCAGAGCGCGTGGAGAGCCCCGCGAAGGGGTGGTGCCCAGCCGCCCAGGCGAGCTCGCCGGCTCGAAGGAGCGCCTTGGAGGGCACGCAACCGACGTTCACGCAGGTCCCCCCGAGGGTGCCCTGCTCGACCAGGGCCACCGAGTAGCCGGCCTCGGTGGCCCTGATCGCCGCCGCGAAGGCGGCCGAGCCGGCGCCGAGCACGACGAGGTCGTAGTCGAAGCCTCCCTCCGCCGCCTGCTTCGGCAGGCCCGTTCCGAGGAGGCGCAGCACCCCCGGGCGGTAGCCGGCGGCCTCGACCTCGGCCCGCAGGGCGTCTTCTGTCACCCCCTCGGGCCAGGAGAAGCGCGCCTCTCCCGTCCGCCAGGCGACCGAGACGCCCTCGGCGCCCGCCGCCTCGAGGGCGGCGGTGACGTGGCGAGCGCAGTCGTCACAGGTCATGCCTCCCACCTCGAGGACGCTCGGACGGCCGCTCGTGCTCATTGCCTGGCTCCCTGCTCTCGCTCTTGCCCACGCTCTCGAGGGGTCTCACGGTCGAAGTCGTCCTGGTCGGCTCGCCGACGACCCCTGCTCGGGGTCGGCTCGGGCAGCCCCGGGGAGCACGAGCATGGACGAATCTATCCTGATAACGGAATATCCGTATTGCACATTCCCGCGGCCGCCGGGCGCGCGTCGCGGCCTCGAGCTCCGCTGCGATGATGGGA
>JAJYNS010000136.1:15899-18534 GCA_021786195.1 Actinomycetes bacterium
CGCTGCCGAGCATCACCCCCTCGACGCCCGGCGCCTGGCAGGTGGACGGCGACCGCCTCGTCTTCACGCCCTCCGAGCCCTTCGTGCCCCTCAGCGAGGTCACGGTCACCGTGCCCGGCGGCCGCGACGGCGTGCACGCAGAGGACGGGGCGACCCTTCCAAGGAGCGTGGTGGACCGCTTCCGCGTCGAGAACGGCTCGGTCCTGCGGCTCCAGCAGCTGCTCTCCCTGCTCGACTACTCGCCGCTCGCCTTCCGGCCCTCGTCGGCGGAGATCCCGCCGACCGACACCGCCGCCCAGCTCGCGGCCTTGTACCGGCCGCCGGCGGGGTCCTTCGCCTGGCGCGAGCAGGGCTGGCCCGAGCAACTGCTCGAGATGTGGCGCCCCGGCGTCTTCGACGTGCTCACCAAGGGCCTCGTGATGTCGTTCCAGGCCGACCACGGGCTCACCCCCGACGGCGCGGTCGGCCCGCAGACCTGGGCGGCGCTCGTCCAGGCGTGGGGGCAGCACGACCTCAACACCGGCGGCTACGACTACGCGCTCGTCGACAAGACCCCGCCGGAGACGCTCTCGGTGTACCACGACGGGCGGCTGCTGCTGCGCAGCCCGGCCAACACCGGCGTCCCCGCCTCCCCGACCCCGGATGGCACCTTCCCCGTCTACACGCGCCTTCGCAGCCAGGTCATGCGTGGGACGAACCCGGACGGCACGCACTACGCAGACCTCGTCCAGTACATCGCGTACTTCCACGGCAACGACGCGGTCCACTACATGCCGAGGGCGGACTACGGCATCCCCCAGAGCCTCGGCTGCGTCGAGCTCCCCCTCGCCGAGGCGGCGCGGGTCTGGCCCTACCTCGCCTACGGCACGCTCGTCACCGTGATCGGCTGACCGGCAGCGTGCGCCTCGCCGGCAGGCGAGGGCGGCTCCAGGTCAGTCGGCGCGCACCCCCGGCCGCCGCTCGACCTCGACGAGGTCGAGCACGAGGCGCTCGGCCTCAAAGGGCTCGAGGGTCGAGTGGGCGATGCGGATCGCCGGCGGCGAGGCGATCCGGTAGCGCGCGCCCTCGCCGACCGCCCAGCCCTTCGCGAGCAGCCCGGCGACCACGCCCGGCTCGTCGCCGACGGGCACCCAGGTGGTCAGGCCCGAGCTGCCCCAGGCCCGCCGACCCCTCTCGGCGAGGCGCTCCGCGAGGCCGGCCCGCCGGCGCGCGTAGGTCGAGCTCGCCCGCTCGAGCAGCGCCCAGGTCGAGGGGTCCTCGAACAGCTCGGCCACCGTCTCTTGGAGGATGTGGCTCACCCAGCCCGTCCCCGCGGCCTGCCGGCCCTGGAGCCTCGCCACGGTCGCCTCGTCCCCGGCGACGATCGCGACGCGAAGGTCCGGGCCGAGCCACTTCGACACGGACCGCACCGCCGCCCACCGCCTGGTCGCGCCGGCCAGGGTGTGCAACGGCGCGCCGGCGACCGGCCCCGCGTGGTCGTCCTCGACCAGGAGGAGGTCGTCACGGGCGCCGAGGAGACGGGCGAGCTCCTCGGCTCGCCCTGGGTCGATGGCCGCGCCGGTCGGGTTCTGGGCCCTGGGGGTGAGGATGAGCGCGGACGCGCCCCGCCCGAGCGCCGCCTCGAGGTGGTCCGGCGACATCCCCCTCTCGTCGACGGGCACCGGCTCTGGCTCGAGTCCCATCGCCGCGAGCAGGTCCAGGACGGCGCTGTAGCAGGGGTCCTCCACCAGGACCCGGTCGCCGACCCGGAGCCACGCGGCGAGCACCCGCTCGACGCCGTCGAGGGCGCCGCCGACCGCGGCGAGGTGGGTCGCGTCGATGCCGTCGGCGGAGAGCTGCTCGGCGGCGCGGCGAGCGAGGCGCGGCGAGAGCGCCGGCCCGCCGTAGAGGCGGGGCGCGCCCGCCGCGGGGAAGGGCAGGTCTCGGGGCAGGAGGTCCGGATCGGGCGCGCCGCTTCTCAGGTCCCGCACGCCCGGCGGGAGGGCGGCGGCGGCCGGCGGGCCGAGCGGCGGCCGCACCCGGATGCGGGTCCCACCTCGACCTGCACCGGCGGCGATCCCTCGCCGGCGCAGCGCGCCGTAGGCGGAGGCGACCGTCGCAGGGCTGACGCCGAGCTGCCGGGCGAGGGCTCGGACCGCCGGGAGGCGGTCGCCCGGCCGAAGCCGCCCCGAGCGGAGGGCCGCCTCGACGCTCTCCGCGACCTCTCGTGCGCTGCGCCCCTGGAGCAGCTCATGTGCTAGCGCATTCACGGTTCGTACTGTAACGTACCGAGCATGCCGGAGATCGAAAGCGCGCCCGCCCTGCAGGTCCCGCCCGAGGCCCGGGACGGCGGCCTTGCGGCCGGGATGGGACCGGGTCCTCGCAGCCGCGTGCGGCGCCACGCCGACCGAGCCCGCTACGACCGGGAGACGGTGCATGCCGTGCTCGACGAGGGACTGGTGTGCAACCTCGGCTTCGTCTCCGACGGCCAGCCCTACGTCGTGCCGACGCTCTACGCCCGGGTGGGCGACCTGCTCTACCTCCACGGGGCGCCCGCCAACCACGCGCTGCTCGCCGCAGGGGACGGCCAGACCGCCTGCGTGGCCGTGACGCTGCTCGACGGCCTGGTCCTCGCGAGATCGGCCTTCAACCACTC
>JAJYNS010000136.1:19121-32234 GCA_021786195.1 Actinomycetes bacterium
CATCGACCCCGGGGGCCGCGCGCCTCGGGCCGGGCGCCGCCGGGCGGGTCGTGACGAGCTCGAGCGGCTCTGCATGCGCAACCTCCTCGCCAACACCGCCCAGCGCCTGTGGTTCAAGGACCTCGACAGCCGCATCATCTTCGTCAGCTCCGCCTTCGCCGAGGGGCTGACACCGGGCGTGTCCGCAGCGGACCTCGTCGGGAAGACCGACTTCGACATCTTCGGCGAGGACCACGCCAGAGCCGCCTACGAGGACGAGCAGCGCATCATCGCGACGGGAGAGCCGCTGGTCGACAAGGTCGAGCGCGAGGACTTCCGCGACCGGCCCGACGCCTGGGTGGCGACCACCAAGCTCCCTTTGCGCGACGAGGCCGGGCGGATCGTCGGGACCTTCGGGTTCTCCCGGGACGTCACCGCGCAGCGGCGAGCCGAGGAGGCCCTGCTGTACCAGGCGTTCCACGACCCGCTCACGGGCCTCGCCAACCGCGCCGCGCTCGTCGACCGCCTGGCCCAGTCGCTCATCGCCCTGGAGCGCCAGCCGGGCCGACTCGGGCTCGTCTACCTCGATCTCGACCACTTCAAGCCGGTCAACGACCACTTCGGCCACGAGGCAGGCGACCGCCTGCTCGTGGAGGTCGCGCGCCGCCTGCAGCGCCTCGCCCGGCGAGCCGACACGGTGGCGAGGCTCGGCGGCGACGAGTTCGTGCTGCTCTGCCCGAGCCTCCACGAGGACGACGACCTCCGCCTCGTCGCCGACCGGGTGCTCGCCGCCGTCGCCGAGCCCTTCGTGGACGAGGGCAGGGACCTCAGCGTCACCGGCAGCGTCGGGATCGTCTCGAGCTCCGACCCCGGCGCCGACGCCGGCGCGTTGATCGAGGACGCCGACGTCGCGATGTACGAGGCGAAGGCGGCCGGGCGCAACCGCTTCAAGGTCTTCGACGCCTCCCAGAGGGACCGGGCGGTGGCGAGCCACGAGCTCGAGGTCGAGCTGCGCGGCGCGCTCGAGCGAGGCGAGCTGTTCCTCGTCTACCAGCCGCTGTTCTCCCTGACCGATCGCAGCCTCACCGGCGCGGAGGCGCTGCTGCGCTGGCGGCACCCGGAACGGGGGGTCGTCCAGCCGTCCGAGTTCGTCCCCCTGGCCGAGGAGCGAGGGCTCATCGGGGCGATCGGCGCCTTCGTCCTCGACGAGTCCTGCCGGCAGCTCGCCGCGTGGGAGCGCTACCGGGGCTGGCCGAGGGAGTTCACGATGGCGGTCAACGTCTCGGGACGCCAGCTCTCCGACCCCGGCCTCGCCGAGCAGGTCGCCCGCACGCTCTGGCGCCACCGCATCGAGCCCTCCCGGCTCTGCCTCGAGGTGACCGAGACGGCGATGCTCGGCCAGTCGAGGGACGTCGCCGAGCTCTTGTCCTCGCTCTCCCGGCTCGGGGTCCGCATCGCCCTCGACGACTTCGGGACCGGCTACGCGACGCTCGCGCACCTCCAGCGGCTCCGAGTGGACGTCTTGAAGATCGACCGGAGCTTCATCGAGCAGCTCGGCCGCAGCCCCCGCGACACCGAGATCGTCGCCGCGGTGACGGCGATGGCCCACGCCCTCGGGATGTCGGTCGTCGCCGAGGGCGTCGAGACCGCGGGCCAGCTCGAGGCCGTCGCCTCGCTCGCCTGCGACCGCGCCCAGGGCTACCTGCTCGCCCGGCCGATGCCGGCGGACTCGCTCGTCGCGCTGCAGCACTCCCTGCGGCGGCGGGCCGGCGCACGCCCCTGACCGGGCCATGACAGCGGACGCCGAGCTCGACTCGGTCGTCGACGCCCGGCGGGTCCAGACGGTCTTCCAGCCGCTCGTGCACCTCGAGCGCGAGGAGGTCGTCGGCTACGAGGCCCTCACCCGAGGCCCCTCGGGCACGGGCCTCGAGAGCCCTCTCGAGCTGCTCGCCGCGGCTCGCCGTGCCGGGCGCCTCGACGAGCTCGACTGGACCTGCGCGGCCAAGGCCTGTGAGGCGGCCGTCGCCGCCCAGCTGCACCCGTCGATGACCGTGTTCCTCAACTTCGAGCCCTCGACGCTGCTCGCGCCCTGCCCCGAGGACCTGCTCCACCTGACGAGGCGTGCCCAGGACCTGCTCCGCGTCATCGTCGAGATGAAGGAGGACTCCCTCATCGCAGACCCGGGGCGGACCTTCGACGCGCTGGCCCGCGCCCGGGAGATCGGCTGGGGCGTCGCGATCGACAACGCCTCGGCCCGCCCCTCCTCGCTGGCGCTGCTCCCGCTCGTGCATCCCGACGTCATCAAGCTCGACCTGAGAGGCCCGCTCGACCTGGACAGGGTCGCCGAGATGGCCGACGCCGCCCGCCTCTACGCCGAGCGGACCGGCGCGAGCGTGCTCGCCCAGGGTCTCGAGGAGGCCGACGACCTGGCCCTCGCACGGGCTGCCGGGGCGGAGTTCGGCCAGGGGTTCTACTTCGGCGCGCCGGGACCCCTCCCGGAGGGCACCGGGGCGCCCCGGGCGGTGTTCCCCCTCCTGCCGGCCCCGGAGCTCGACGGTGCGGCGACGCCGTTCGACCTCCTCGCCGAGCGCTCCCGCCCCGAGGTCACCGAGGAGCGGTTCCTCTCGCCGATCGCCCGCTACCTCGAGGAGCAGGTCGACGCGAACGGCCCGCCCGCCGTGCTGCTCGTCTCCTTCCCCCTCGGCGGGAGGACCGACCGGAACTCTCGGGAGCGGCTGCTCGCGCTCTCGAGGCGCGCCGCGTTCACCGTCGCCCTCGGCGACGGCCTCGGCGCGCTCGCCGGCCCGGGCCTGAGGACCTCGGCGCTCCACGCGGGGGACCCGATGAGCGGCGAGTGGGACGTCGTCGTCCTCGGCCCCCACTACTGCGGCGCGCTCGTCACGCGCGAGGCCGAGGGCGCCCCCCGGCGCTTCGCCTACGCCGTGCACCACGACCGCGGCCTCGTCTGGCGCGCGGCAAGAGCCTTCCTCCGCCGGCTCGAGCCGGCTCCCCTCGCCGGCACCTCCGTGTGGCAGCAGGCGCTGGAGGCTCAGTAGGCGAACAGGTGCCACCCCGCGTAGCCCCAGGCCACGACGAGGGCGAGGCGGGCGAGGGGCGGCCCTGACAGCAGTCTCAGGAACTGCTCGGCGGTGGCGATCCGCCCGCCCGAGCGGCGCGCCGAGGCCTCGAGGACGAGGCCGAGCGCGACGACTCCGAGCCAGAAGGCCACGCCCGCCGGGCGCGAAGGCGGGAGCAGCAGCCCGGGGACGAGCGCCGGGGCGCCCCCTTTCGAAGGGGCCGCCGGAGCGGCCTGCGAGGGGCCGGGGACCGGATCGGGACCCGGCGCCCTGGCGCGCACGAGCCCGTAGCCGAGGCCTACGAGGGTCCACACCAGCAGCAGCGCGGCGTCGAGCGGGCGGAAGGCCTGGGAGAGGGCGCTGATGGTCAGGTGCGGCCGGTCCGGGCCCGTGTCGAGGCCGAGGACGTCCCAGGCCAGCGCGACGAGGACGAGGCCGATCCAGGGCGAGACGCCGGCGAGCGCCCGTCGCCGCCTGTCAGGGCCGGGGACGGGCCAGAGGTCTCGGGCCGGCCGGGCCCGCCAGGGGCCAAGGCCACGACGGCCCGAGGCGAGCAGGAGGTCGGCGCCGACGACCAGGCAGAGCGAGACGACCCAGGTCCAGAGCGCGCCGGGCGTCGAGCGGTGGAACCCGCTCGCGAAGCCGCACCATGCCGAGAGGGCGAGGCCCGAGCAGACCCCCGGGACGAGCGCGGATCGGCGTTGCCGGCGCAGCCTGCGGCGCGCGCTCACCGGGCCATGGTCGCGCCGGGAGGCTCGGGCACTGGCGCCGGTCGGCCTCGACCAGGGACGATGTGGCCATGCCGCCGGACGAGCTGCCCTTCGACTCACCGTACCGACACGGCTTTTGCCGGGTCGCCGTCGCCGTCCCGCGCCTCAGGGTCGCCGACCCCGAGGCCAACGCCGCCGCGACGCTCGAGCTCGCCCGCAGGGCGGACGGAGAGGGCGCCCTGCTCGTCGCCTTCCCCGAGCTCGGGCTGTCGGGCTACAGCGCAGAGGACCTGTTCCACCAGCGGGCGCTGCTCGACGCCGCCCGCTCGGCGCTCTCAGACCTCGCCGAGGGGAGCGCCGACCTCGCCGCAGCGCTCCTCGTCGGGATGCCCCTCGAGGTCCGGGGGCGGCTGTTCAACTGCGCGGTCATGCTCCACCAGGGCCGTGCGGCCGGGGTCGTGCCGAAGAGCTACCTCCCCTCCTACCGCGAGTTCTACGAGAAGCGCCAGTTCGCCGCGGCACGGGAGGCGCTCGCCGAGGAGGTCGAGCTGCTCGGCGACCAGGTCCCCTTCGGGCCCCGCCTGCTGTTCGAGGCGACCGGGGTCGAAGGCCTGGTCGTCCACGTCGAGATCTGCGAGGACCTCTGGGTACCCCTCCCGCCGAGCGGTTTCGCCGCCCTCGCCGGGGCGACCGTGCTCGTCAACCTCTCGGCCTCCAACGCCCTCGTCGCCAAGGCCGACTACCGCAGGCTGCTGTGCGCCGGGCAGTCCGCCCGCTGCGTCGCCGCTTACCTCTACAGCGCCGCCGGCGCCGGCGAGTCGACCACGGACCTCGCCTGGGACGGGCACGCGCTCGTCTACGAGAACGGCGAGCTGCTCGCCGAGACGGAGCGCTTCGCCAGCGGCGAGCAGCTCGTCCTCGCCGACGTCGACCTCGAGCGGCTCGCCGCCGACAGGATGCGGCTAACGAGCTTCGGCGACTCGGTGCTCGACCAGGCCGAGCACCTGCGCTCCTGGCGGAGGGTGCCGCTCGGGCTCCGGCCGCCCCGGGGCACGACCCGGCTGGCCCGGCAGGTCGGGCGCTACCCCTACGTCCCGGCCGACCCGGCCCGTCGCAACGAGCGTTGCGCCGAGGTGCACCACATCCAGGTCCAGGGGCTCGCCGGCCGGCTCGAGGCGACCGGGATCGACCGGGTCGTCGTCGGGGTCTCGGGCGGGCTCGACTCCGCCGAGGCGCTCGTCGTCGCGGCGAAGACGATGGACCGGCTCGGCCTGCCCCGCAGCCACGTCATCGGTGCCACGATGCCCGGCTTCGCCACCTCGGCCCGCACCCTCGACAACGCGAGGCGCCTGATGGCAGCCCTCGGGGTCGAGGCGCTCGAGATCGACATCCGCCCCTCGGCACGACAGATGCTCGCCGACCTCGGGCACCCTGCGGCCCAGGGGCTGCCCGTCTACGACGTCACCTACGAGAACGTCCAGGCAGGCGAGCGGACCTCGCACCTGTTCCGCCTCGCCAACCAGAAAGGCGCGCTCGTCGTCGGCACCGGCGACCTGAGCGAGCTCGCGCTCGGCTGGTGCACCTACGGCGTAGGCGACCAGATGTCGCACTACAACGTGAACGCGTCGGTGCCGAAGACCCTGGTCCGCTACCTGATCTCGTGGCTCGCGGCGACCGGCGAGCTCGGCCCCGCGGCGGGCGAGGCGCTGCGCTCGGTCCTCGCCACGGAGATCTCGCCGGAGCTCGTGCCGGGGCCGGCGACCGGGCCCGGAGCCGGTGGCGGTGCCGCCGAGGCGCCGCCAGATGCCGGGCAACCGGCCCAGCGCAGCGAGGACGTCGTCGGACCCTACGAGCTCGTCGACTTCTTCCTCTACTACACCCTGCGCTACGGCTACCGCCCGAGCCGGGTCGCCTACCTCGCCCTGGCCGCCTGGGGCGACGCCGGGGCCGGCAGCTGGCCGGACCTTGTCGCCCCCGAGGAGCGTCGGGCGCACGACCTCGCGACGATCAAGCGATGGCTCGCCGAGTTCCTGAGGCGCTTCTTCGAGACCAGCCAGTTCAAGCGCTCGGCCTCGCCGAACGGCCCGAAGGTCGGCTCCGGGGGGTCCCTCTCGCCCCGGGGCGACTGGCGCGCGCCGAGCGACTCCCCGGCGCGGGCCTGGCTCGAGGAGCTCGAGCGGCACGTGCCGTGACCCGAGCGGGCCTCAGCTTCGGGATCGAGACGAGCCAGGCCGCCCTCGGCTACCGGGAGATCCTCTCGACCTGGCAGGAGGCCGACTCGCTCTCGGTCTTCGAGCAGGCCTTCTTGCCCGACCGCTCTGCGCCGCCGAGCCACCCGGCCCGGGCCAGGGAGCTCGAGGCCTGGACGCTGCTCGGCGCGCTCTCGGCCCGGACGAGCCGGCTCCGCCTCGGGGTGATCGGCAGCGACAACCGGCTCCGCCCGCCGGCGGTCCTCGCCAAGCTCGCCGCGACAGTCGACGTCGTCTCGGGCGGCCGTCTCGTCTTCGGCGTCCGGGCCGGAGGCGACCCGGGCGCAGGCGGCCCGGGCGAGCGCCACGGCGGGGAGCCGGGCGAGGGGGCGGCGGGCGACGTCGTCGGGGCGCTCGCCGAGGCGCTCGTGATCGCCAGGCGGATGTGGACCGAGCCGGAGCCGTTCGACTTCGACGGCCGCTTCTACCGGCTGCGCGGCGCCGTGTGCGAGCCGAAGCCGCTCCAGCGGCCGGGGCCGACCGTGCTCGTCTGCGCCGGGGCGGGGCAGGCCGAGCTCCAGATCGTGGCCGAGCAGGCCGACGTCTGGTGCTGCCCGGCGAGCAGCCCCACAGCGCTCGCCCGGATGGGCGCCGCGCTCGAGGAGCGCTGCGCCGAGATCGGGCGCGACCCCGAGACCATCGCCCGATGCGTCCGGCTGGCCGTCTCGGGCGGCCGGGACGGCGCGAAGAGGGCGCGGGAGCGGGTCCTCGCCTTCGCCTCCGCCGGGGCGACAAAGGTCGTCCTCGCCGGACCGTCCGGGCAGGCTCGGTGGAGGTCCTCGGCGTCCTGGCTCGCCGAGGAGGTCGTCCAGCCGGTCCTCGACCGGCTCGGCTGAGCGCGGCCGCCCCGGTCGGAGCCGGCGCAGCCGGGGGGCCCGCTCAGAGCTTGTAGCCGAGCCGGCGCAAGAGCGCCTTCCGGTCGGCCTCGTCGGCGTCGGTCTCGACGCCGGCCGGGGGCAGCCCGTCCACGACGCCGAGGACGCCTCGGCCGAGGTCGGTCTCCGCCACGAGGACCTCGACGGGGTTCGCTGTCGCGCAGAAGATCGTGCACACCTCCGGGACCTGCCGCAGGGCGTGCATGACGTTGACCGGGAAGCCGTCCCGGAGCAGCACGACGAAGACGTGGCCGGCCCCGATCGCCTCGGCGTTGCGCACGGCGAGCTCCACCAGCTCGGGGTCGTTCCCCGAGCGGCGCACGAGGCAGGGGCCCGAGGCCTCGCAGAACGCGACGCCGAAGCGGAGGGCCGGGCTCGACCCGGCGAGCGCCTCGTGGACGTCCTCCACGGTCTTGATGAAATGCGCCTGGCCGACGATCACGTTCAGGCCCTCGGGCCGCTCGAGGGCGACCGAGCTCAGCTCCATGGCGCCACCTCCTCCGGGCCTGCCGGCGCCGAGCCGGCGACGACGGCCCTCACGGCCCGGGCGGCTGCCGAGGCCGTCGCCCGCTCACCTCGGCAGCCCGAGCTCGGCGACGACCCGCTCCGGGTCGTCGCAGCTCACGACGATCTCGTCGAAGTGCGCCCCGTCGAGGTTCACCCGCACGCCGCGGCGGTGGTCGTGGTGCACCACGGCGAACTGCCGGTTCACCCCGTGGAAGGTCCCGACCGCCATGTACCCCGGGACGCCGTTGTAGACCGCCTTCATCCCATGGACGGCGCCGAGCGCGTCGTCGAGGACGTCGAGGGAGACCACGGCCGAGGCCGGCACCCGCACGTCGCCGTGCACCGCCTCGAGCTTCTCGATCGGGCTGAGCTCCACGACCAGCTCTTCGCCCTCGACCCGCAGCTCCGCCACCGCTCCTCCATCCGAAGTCCCGCGGGCCGAGGCTACCGGCCCGCCGGCCGCTTCGCGGGCCCGCCCGTGGCGCGCCCGTCGCCGGCGGCGCTAACCTTCCCGGCGGACGGGATCGTGACCTTCGGCCCTGACGGGCCACCGAAGTTGCTGACATTGTGCTAGCAGGATGGTCGCTTACGGACCCGAGACGCTGACAACGGAGGCGCACGTGCGCGGGCTAGAGGCGGTGCCGCAGCCCGCGAGGGGAGCGGCGACGCGGGCCTCGACGAGCGTCACCGACCGGACCGGCGCCGGCGGTGCGGTCGTGCTCGTCGGCACCTACCCGCCGACGGCTTGCGGGCTCGCGACCTTCACCTCGAACCTGCGCGCCGCGATCTCGCCACCCGGATCGCCCTGGCGGGCCGACGTCGCGCAGGTGGTCGACGACCTCGAGCTGCGCCGGCCCCGATCGGGAGGGGAGGTCGTCGCCCGGTGGCTGAAGGGCGACGGCGCCTCGCTCCGCCGGGTGCTCTCCGCGGTGGCCCCCTACGACGCGGTGCTGCTCCAGCACGAGTACGGCCTGTACGCAGGGGCGGACGGCGAGGAGGTGCTCGAGCTCGTCGACGGCCTCGAGCCGCCGCTCGTCGCCGTCGTCCACACGGCCCTCCTCCGGCCCTCGCCGAACCAGCGCCGGGTGCTCGACCGGATCATGGCGGCGGCCTCGGTCGTCGTCGTCCAGAGCAGGGCGGCCCGTGACCGCCTCCTCGCCGCCCACGGCGTCGAGCCCGCAAGGATCGCCGTCATCCCCCACGGGGCGACGGCGAACTTCGGCGACTCGGGCGCCGAGGGCGACAATCTGGCGGCTCGGTCGGCGCCGACCGTCCTCACCTGGGGTTTGCTCGGGCCGGGGAAGGGGATCGAGCACGCGATCGGGGCCGTCGCGATCCTTCGCCGCCGGGGCTTCGTCGTCGACTACGTCGTGGCCGGCCAGACCCATCCCAAGGTCCAGGCGAAAAGCGGCGAGCGCTACCGCCACCGCCTGGTCTCGCTCGCCGCCGAGCTCGGGGTCGGCGACCGGGTCAGCTTCGACGACGCCTACCGCGACTGGGGGGAGCTGCGCAGCCTCGTCCGCGGGGCCGACGTCGTGCTCCTGCCCTATGACTCGACCGACCAGGTGAGCTCGGGGGTGCTCGTCGAGGCGATCGCCTCGGCAAAGCCGGTCGTCGCGACGCGCTTCCCCCACGCCGTCGAGCTCCTCTCGCACGGGGCGGGGATCACCGTGCCCCACCGAGACTCGGCGGCGATGGCCGACGCCCTCGAGCTCGTGCTCGGCGACCCCGAGACCGCCGCTCGCATGAGGGCCGCCGCGCGCCGGGAGGCCGAGCCGCTCCTGTGGCCGGCCGTCGGCGCCGCCTACCGGTCGCTCGTCGGCGCCCTCACCAGGGCCAGGCGGGCCGGCTGAGGCGGCGTGCCGGCTGCGCGACCGTCGCTCAGGCGCCTCGACCGCATGACCGACGGCATCGGCCTGCTCGAGCACGCACGGCTGACCCGCCCGAGAGAGGAGACCGGCTACTGCACCGACGATGCCGGGCGGGCGCTCGCGCTCGCCTGCCGCCTCCCGGACGATCCTGCGGCTCGGCGCATCGCCTCCGTGACCCTCGGCTTCCTCGAGCGAGCCCATCTCGGCCGGGGAACCTTCCGCCTGAGGCTCGGGCCGGGGGGCCGGTGGACCGAGGACGAGCCGAGCGACGACGCCGCCGGGCGGGCGCTCCTCGGGCTCGGCACCGCCGCCGCAAGGGCGCCCTGGCCGGAGCTGCGCAACCGGGCGGCGGCACTGTTCGAGGAGGCGGCCCGGTTCCGCTCGCCCTGGCCGAGGGCGGCCGCCTACTCGGCGCTCGGCGCCGCGGCGCTCCTTGCCGCCGATCCCGGCCACGTGGCCGCGCGCCGGCTCCTCGGCGACGCCGCGGACCAGGCCGAGGCGCTCTTCTCCGGCGGCGGCCCGGCGGCCGAGTGGCCCTGGCCCGAGCCGCGCCTCACCTACGCCAACGCCCTGCTGCCCGACGCCGGGCTCGCCGAGGCGGCGGCGCTCGGGCGGCCCGGGCTCGCCGAGGCGTCGCTCGCGCTGCTCGAGTGGCTGATCGCCGAGGAGCGCAGCAGCTCCTCGCCGGGCCGGTTCAGCTTCACGCCCGTCTCAGGGCGGGCGCCCGGGGAGCGAGGGCCCGCGTTCGACCAGCAGCCGATCGAGGCCTGGGCGATGGCCGACGCCTGCGCCCGGGCGCTCGAGCTCACCGGGGCGCGGCGGTTCGGGGAGGCGCTCGAGGCCGCTGCGGCGTGGTTCGCCGGTGAGAACGACGCCGGCCTCGAGATGTTCGACCCGGCGACCGGTGGCGGCTACGACGGGCTCGGCCCGAGCTCGGTCAACCTCAACCAGGGCGCCGAGTCGACGATGGCCTACGTCTCGACCCTGCTCGCCGCCCGATCCGGCCGCCTCGCGCCGCGTCAGGCGGCCTCGGCGAGGGCGTCGAGCAGGCGAGAGACCGAGGCGGTCGCCGCGCCGACGCAACGGTCGGCCGCCCCGTAGGTGAGGTAGACGTAGTCGCCCTCGAGGTGGGCCCCCTGGACGAACACGACGCCGTCGACGTCGCCCCGGCGCTCCCAGTCGAGCTCGGGCTCGAGGATCGCCGAGGGAAGGCGGCTCAGCACGGCGCCGCTCGCCGCCTCGAGCAGCGCGACGTTCATCGTGTAGGAGCCGTCGCCCCGGCGCTCGTGGAAGAACAGGAGCAGTCCCTCCTCGGTCGCCACGGGCGGGGCGCCCGCCCCGACGCCGAGGGCGCCGGGGCTCGGCGCGAGCAGGGTGTGGCGGTCGAGGTCGAGGAGGTAGTCGTCCCAGTACTCGGCGCCGGCGCCCATCAGGTGGTCGAGGTCGTCGAACACGGCGAGCTGCATGTTCGGCTGGATCCGGTGGATCAGCGCGACGCGCCCGTCCGCCAGCGCGAACACCACGGCGTCCTTGTCGGCGATCCCCTCGGGACCGAGCAGGCGGCCGCTGCGCTCCTCCAGGTGGAACCGCTCGCCGTCCCAGGCGAGCTCGTGCGCCCCGATGCGCCACGGCGCTCCGGCGCGGGGCGTGAGCCAGGTCGAGGTCATCACGAGCCGCTCGCGGCCCCCCGCGGCGACCCTCTGGACCCTCGGGTCCTCGATGCTCGTCGTGCCGTTCGACCCGGCCGGGGCGAGCACGTAGGCGAACTGGTACTCGACGCCGTCTCGCGACGTGAGCACGACGACGTCGGAGACGTAGTCGAGGAAGCGGTCGCCGGGCCCGGAGTTGCGGCGGTAGCCGGCCCTCACGGCTCGGGCGAAGAGATGGTAGGTGCCTTCGTGGCAGAGCACTCCGGCGTTGAAGACCGCCTCGTGCCCGGGCACCGAGCGCGCGTCGACGACTGGGCGCTCGGCGACGCGCCGAGCCTGCGCCGCCTCCCGGGCGGCGAGCGCCGCCCCACTCACTGCGTTACCCATCGCTCCTCGCATCCCCCGGACTTGACGGCCAACCAACCCCTGACCTTCAGTGCGAGCTTTATAGTCGATGGCACAACGCCAGTCGCGCATGCCCCGTGCGGCCGACCCCGGAACGGCCGGCGCCGGCGTCAGGAGGTTGGATGGCGGGCTCGGCCGATCCTCGAGAGCTCTTCAAGCGCCACAAGGGCAACCCGATCCTCACGGCGGCCGACCTGCCCCGGATGGTGAACGCCGTGCTCAACCCCGGGGCCACCGTGCTCGACGGCAGGACGCTGCTCCTGCTTCGAGTCGAGCACCGCACCGGCCTCTCCTCGCTCCTCGTGGCCACGAGCGAGGACGGCCTGAGCGGCTGGGAGATCGACCGCGAGCGCCATCTCCAGCCTCGGTCCGAGCGCTTCGAGGAGCACTGGGGGATCGAGGACCCCCGCATCACCCAGATCGGCGAGGACTACCACGTCGTCTACGTCGGCTACTCGACCGCCGGCCCGCTCGTCTGCCACGCGGTGACGCGGGACTTCGTCGAATGGGAGCACCGGGGCGTCCTCCAGCCGCCCGAGGACAAGGACGCCGCCTTGTTCCCCCGGCTGTTCGACGGCCGCTGGGCGCTCGTGCACCGGCCGGTCAGCGCGATGCCGGGGCTCGGGTCCCACATCTGGATCTCCTTCAGCCCGGACCTGCGCTACTGGGGCGACTCGCGCATCCTCGTCCCGGCACGCCGGGGCGGCTGGTGGGACGCCAACAAGGTCGGGCTCGGCCCGCCGCCGCTGCTCACCCGAGACGGCTGGCTCCTCTGCTACCACGGGGTGCGGACGACGGCGTCGGGATCGATCTACCGGCTCGGGCTTGCCCTGCTCGACCGGGACGACCCGAGCAAGGTCATCGCCCGAGGAAACGAATGGGTCTTCGGCCCTCAGGAGCCCTACGAGCGCGGTGGCGACGTCCCCGGCGTCGTCTTCCCCTGCGGCTGGGTGCTCCGGGACGACGGCGACACCCTGCACCTGTACTACGGAGCGGCCGACAGCTCGGTCTGCGTCGCCGAGGCGAGCCTCTCCGAGCTGCTCGACCACCTCGAGACGCACCCCTCCGCGACCGACGCGACGGCGCCGCCGGGCGGCTAGCCCCAGCGAGCGCCGCGCCGGAGGGCCTCCTCGCACCTTCGCAGGTCCTCTTCGGTGTCGACGTCGAGCGGCGAGCCGGCGTCCTCGGAGGGGACCTCGACCACCGCCTCGGGGTGGCCGCGGAGGTAGGCACGAGCGCCGACGTCGCCGGAGGCCGCCTCGCGTACCGGTCCCCAGATGGAGCGGTCGAGCAGGACGGGATTGCCGGGCGCGCCCTGGAAGGTCGGCACGACGGCCTTCGCGCCCTCGACCCTGCGCCAGGCGCCGACGAGCCGGAGGACGAGCCGGGAAGTGACGAAGGGCTGGTCCACGAGCGCCACCACGACCGCCCCCGCGCCGGAGCCGGCCGGCCCGCCCTCCAGTCCCTCGACGGCGTCGAGCCCCGCCCGGAGCGAGCTCCCGACGCCCTCGAGCCACCCGGGGTTGCGCACCGCCCGCACCGGGCCGAGCGACGCCTCGGCGACCTCCTCGGCCGACGCGCCGAGCACGACGACGGCCGGGGAGAGCCCGGACTCGACGAGGAGCCTCGCGCCCCGCTCGACGAGCAGCTCGCCTCCGAGCTCGACGAGGGCCTTCGGGCGCCCGAGGCGCCGCCCCGCCCCGGCGGCGAGGAGCAGGCCGGCGACGCCTGCGCGAGCGGCGGGTCGGCTGGCTGCAGCCCCGGGCACGCCCGCATGCTGCCACGGCCTTG
>JAJYNS010000051.1 GCA_021786195.1 Actinomycetes bacterium
GCCGCCGGAGCAGCCGGACCGGGTGATCGGCGCCCTCGGCGCGCTCGAGCTGCCCACGGCCGACCGCCCCGGCGGCGGGCACCTCCACGCCTACGTCCTCGGAGAGCTCCACGTGGTGACGGCGGCGCGCCGGATGCTCGAGGGCCGCCTCGGCGAGGAGCACGTCTCCCCCAAGCCTTACTGGCGGGCGCACGTCCCCAACCAGGACCACGGGGAGCCGCTTCGCGACGCTGGCGCGTCGCGAGAGGACGACCCCACGAGCCGGCGGGGCTCGATGCCTGGCCCCGCCGGCTCGCTGCCAGCGGGCTAGATGTCGTAGTAGAGGTAGAACTCCCAGGGGTGCGGCCGGAGCCTGACCTCGTCGATCTCCTTGGTCCGCTTGAAGTTGAGCCACGTCTCGATGAGGTCGTCGGTGAACACCCCGCCGGCGCGCAGGAAGGCGCCGTCGGACTCGAGCGCGGCGAGCGCCTCCTCGAGCGAGCCCGGGACCTGGGGCACCTGAGCCAGCTCCTCGGGCGGCAGGTCGTAAAGGTCCTTGTCGACGGGGTCCGGCGGCTCGATCTTGTTCTGCACGCCGTCGAGGCCGGCCATCAGCATCGCGGCGAAGGCGAGATAGGGGTTGCAGGAGGGGTCGGGGCAGCGGAACTCGACGCGCTTTGCCTTCGGGCTCTTCGAGTAGAGGGGGATCCGGCAGGCCGCCGAGCGGTTGCGCTGCGAGTAGACGAGGTTGACCGGCGCCTCGTAGCCGGGGACCAGCCGCTTGTAGGAGTTGGTGGTCGGCGCGGCGAAGGCGAGGATCGCCGGCGCGTGCGCGAGGAGCCCGCCGATGTACCAGCGGCCGAGGTCCGACAAGCCGGCGTAGCCCGTCTCGGAGTAGAAGAGCGGCACCCCGGCGTTCCAGAGCGACTGGTGCGTGTGCATGCCCGAGCCGTTGTCCTGGAACAGCGGCTTCGGCATGAAGGTCGCGGTGTACCCCGCGTTGCGGGCAACGCTCTTCACCACGTACTTGTAGAGCATGAGCTTGTCGGCCATCGTCAAGAGCGTGTCGAATCGCATGTCGATCTCGGCCTGGCCCGCCGTGCCGACCTCGTGGTGCTGGACTTCGATGTCGATGCCGAGGGAGATCATCTTCAGGATCATCTCCGACCGGAGGTCCTGGAAGTGGTCCATCGGCGGGACGGGGAAGTAGCCCTCCTTGTAGCGGGGCTTGAAGCCGAGGTTGGGGCCCTCGTCGCGGGCCGTGTTCCACGCGCCCTCGATCGAGTCGACCTGGAAGAAGGCCGAGTGCTGGTCCTGCATGAAGCGCACGTCGTCGAAGATGAAGAACTCTGCCTCTGGCCCGAAGTACGCCGTGTCGGCGATGCCGGTCGAGCTCAGGTAGTCCTCGGCCTTCCTGGCGACGTAGCGAGGGTCTCGCGTGTAGCTCTCCTTCGTCAGCGGGTCGTGGACGAAGCAGTTGATGTTCAGCGTCTTGTGCTGGCGGAAGGGGTCGATATAGGCGCTCGAGGGGTCCGGGATCAGGATCATGTCCGACTCCTGGATCTCCTGGAAGCCCCTGATCGAGGAGCCGTCGAAGCCGTGCCCCTCGTCGAAGGAGGCCTCGGTCAGCTGGCTGACGGGGATCGAGAAGTGCTGCATGAGCCCTGGGAGGTCGCAGAACCGGAGGTCGACGATCTCGACGTTCTCGTCGCGGGCGTAGCGCAGCAGCTCGTCGGGCGTACGTTTCGTCACAGCAACCTCCTCCTGGGCTCCAGCGGTCGTCCAGCCTTGCCGGAGACCGTTGCCGCCGCTTTTCCGTGGTGTGAACGCTTCGTTAACCGCCGAGCAGCCGGCGGCACTCTACCCGGCGGACACTACTCGACCGGCCCGAACCGCTCCCCCGGAGCGGGCCGCACGCGGCCGGCCGGCGGTGCTGCGCGCCGGCCGGGCACCCCCGCAGGAAGGCCGGCCGGAGCTCGGCGAGACTGCCTGACGTGACGCGGCTCTCTCGCCCCGCCGAGACCGCCGCGGAGCGGTCGGCGCGGCCCCGGGCCGTCCTGGCCGCCCTCGAGCGCCTCGTCGAGACGCGCCCCGGGCTCGCCGAGGAGCTCGAGGCGTCCGGCCACTCCCCGACCTCGACCGGCGAGGGGGTGCCGAGCCTGCTCGAGACGCTCGTCGCCGTGCTGTCGGCGAGCCCGGCGCTCGGGCGGCTGCTCCTGGCCGATCCGCTCGCCCTCGAGGTGCTGCGGCGCCTCGGGGAGGCGGCGCCCGTGGTCACTACCGACGCCGAGGAGCTCGTCGGCTGGAAGCATCGGCAGCTCCTTCGCATCGCGGCCCGAGACCTGCTGGGCCTCGACAGCCTGGAGCAAACCGGGCGCCTGTTGTCCGACGTCGCCGACGCCGTGCTCGGCGCGGCGCGGGCGCTCGCCGGCTGCGAGGCGGAAGGGATCGCCGTCGTCGCGATGGGCAAGGCCGGTGCCCAGGAGCTCAACTACTCGAGCGACGTCGACATCGTGCTGGTCGGCGAGGGGGATCCCCGCGCCCTGCTCGACGTGGCTCGGCGGGCGTTTCGCGTCGACGTCGATCTCCGGCCCGAGGGTCGTGCTGGCCCTCTCCTCCGCAGCCTCGAGTCCTACCGCGTCTACTGGGCGCGCTGGGCGGCCGCCTGGGAGCGCCAGGCGCTGCTCAAGGCGCGGCCGGTCGCCGGTCCGGCCGAGCTCGAGGCGGCGTTCGCGGACGCCGCGGCCTCCGCGGTCTGGGAGCATCACTTCAGCGCCGAGGACCTGAGGAGCCTCCGGGCGATCAAGGCGCGAGCGGAGGGCGAGGTGGCACGCCGGCGCCTTGCCGACCGGGAGATCAAGCGCGGGCCGGGGGGGATCCGCGACATCGAGTTCTCCGTCCAGCTCCTCCAGCTCATCCACGGCCGCCAGGACCCGGCGCTTCGCGTGCCCGCCACGCTCGCCGCGCTGGAGGAGCTCGAGCGGGCCGGCTACGTCGGAGCCGAGGACGCGAAGGCGCTCGAGGCCGCCTACCGCTTCCTCCGCACCGTCGAGAACCGGCTCCAGATGGGCGAGGGCCAGCGCGTCCACACCGTGCCCGCGGACGCGCCGTCGCGAGAGGTCCTCGCACGGGTCGTCGGCTACGCCGCCGCGGCGGGGACCTCCGCCGCTGAACGGTTCGGCGCCGACCTCCGCCGGCACCGGGCGGTGGCGAGGGAGATCCACGAGCGACTGTTCTTCCGGCCACTGCTCGAGGTCTTCGGCGACCGCGGCGGGCCCCAGCCGATCGGCCCGGCGATGAGCCTCGCCGCGGCCGGGGAGCGGCTCAAGGCGTTCGGCTTCGCCGACAGCGACCGGGCCCGCTCGGCCCTGGTCGACCTGACCCGTGGCCTCACCCGCTCGAGCCGCCTGATGCAGGCGCTGCTGCCCCTGATGCTGCAGTGGCTGTCCCTCTCGCCAGACCCCGATCGGGGCCTGTCCGGCCTCCGGCAGCTGATGGGCCGGCCCGGCCCCCACCGGGACGCGATGATCGCCCTCTTCCGTGAGTCGCCCGAAGCGGCTCGCCGGCTCTGCGTGCTCGTCGGGACCAGCACCCTCTTCGCCGAGCGGCTGCGGCGCGACCCGGCGCTGCTCGCCCGGGTCGCCACCCCGGGGGGGCTCGAGGCTCGCCAGCGCGACGACCTGGCGGACCAGGCGGCGGCGACCGTCCGCCTGCGGAGCGACCCGGCGCACCGCCAGCGGGCGCTCGCACGCTTCAAGGCGAGCGAGGAGGCGGTCGTCATGGCCGCAGACGTGCTCGGCGAGGCGGATGTCGCCGAGGTCGGTCGCCGCCTGTCGGACCTCGCCGAGGCGGCGATCGCCGCCGCGATCGCCGCGGTCGAGCCGTCCGTGCCGCTCGCGGTCATCGGGCTCGGGAGCTTCGGAGGCCGCGAGCTCATCTACGCGAGCGACCTCGACGTGCTGGTGGTCTTCGGATCCCCGGCGGGCACCGGGCCGCCGTCGGCCGAGGAGGATCGCGCGGCCGAGACCGACGCGGTGCGCCTGCTCAGGTTCCTGAACGGCGAGACGCCGGTGCGACGCATCTTCCTCCTCGACGCCGACCTCAGGCCCGAGGGACGCGACGGGCCGCTCGCCCGCACCGTCGAGGGCTACTCCGCCTACTACCGGCGCTGGGCGGGGGCCTGGGAGCGGCAGGCGCTGCTGCGGGCCCGGCCGGTCGCCGGCGACCCGGAGCTCTGCGCGCGATTCATGGAGATGGCAGGCTCCTTGACCGGCCGTGGCCTCGACGACACCGAGGTCCGGGAGATCCGGCGCATGAAAGCCCGGGTCGAGGCCGAGCGGATCCCCCCCGGCGAGGACCCCGACTTCCACCTGAAGCTCGGCCGGGGCTCGCTGTCCGACGTCGAGTGGACGGTCCAGCTCCTCCAGCTGCGCGAGGGCTTGGTGGAGCCGTCGACCCTCCGGGCGCTCGACGCCCTTGCCGAGGCCGGCGCCCTCTCCTCGGAGGACCGCCGGCGCCTCGCCGAGTCCTTCGTCTTCTGCCAGCGCCTGAGGGACCGGCTCTTCCTCGTCCAAGGGGCTCCGGGAGACTCGCTCCCCTCGACGGTCGACCGGCTCGCCGTCCTCGCCCGCAGCCTCGACGTCTCGCCCTCTCAGCTGCGCGATCGTTACCGGCAGGTCACCCGTCGCGCCCGACGAGTGACCGAGCGCCTCTTCTACGGCAGGAGCTGAGAGAATCGGACGGCCGTGGTGGCCCGGCGGCAAGGGCGCCCGGGGTTCGGGCGGGGGAGGTGAGCGTGCGAAGCCAGAAGGAGCACGTGCTCAGGGTGGTCGAGGAGCGCGACATCCACGTCGTCCAGCTCTGGTTCACCGACGTCCTCGGGACGCCGAAGAGCTTCAACATCGCGCCCTCCGAGCTCGAAGGGGCGCTGCGGGAGGGGATGACCTTCGACGGGTCCTCGATCGACGGGTTCAGCAGGGTCCAGGAGAGCGACGTCCTCGCCCGCCCCGATCCGATCACCTTCCAGGTCTTCCCCTGGAAGGACGGCGAGCTCTCCGCGGCCCGCATCTTCTGCGACATCTTGAACCTCGACGGCACGCCCTTCGAGGGCTGCCCTCGCAACGTGCTTCGCCGCACGCTCGACCGTGCCCGACAGAAGGGCTTCACCTTCCACGCCGCCCCCGAGCTCGAGTACTTCTACTTCGCCTCGGCCGATCTCGACGGTGGCCTGCGGCTGCTCGACACCGGTTCGTACTTCGAGCTGACGGGGACCGACACGGCGGGGGACCTCCGCAACCGGACGGTGGTCGCCCTCGAGCAGATGGGCGTCCCCGTCGAGTACTCCCAGCACGAGGACGCGCCCTCCCAGCACGAGATCGACCTCCGCCATGCCGACGCGCTCACGATGGCGGACACGGTCATGACCGCTCGCCTCGTCGTCAAGCAGATCGCCGAGCAGCACGGGGTCCACGCCACCTTCATGCCGAAGCCCCTCGAGGGAGTCCAGGGCTCGGGGATGCACACGCACTTCTCGCTCTTCGAGGGCGAGAGCAACGCCTTTTCCGAGCCGGGCGACCCGCAGGGACTGTCGAGGATCGCCAAGGGGTTCATCGCCGGGCTCTTGCACCACGCCCCGTCGATCACCGCGATCACCAACCAGTGGGTCAACTCCTACAAGCGGCTCGTCGCCGGATACGAGGCGCCGGTCCACGTCTCCTGGGCGCGCAACAACCGCTCGGCGCTCGTGCGGGTCCCGCTCCCCAAGCGCGGCAAGCCGGAGTCGACCCGGGTCGAGTACCGAGCGCCGGACCCCGCCTGCAATCCCTATCTCGCCTTCGCCGTCGTCCTCGCGGCCGGGCTCGACGGCATCGAGTCCGGCTACGAGCTTCCACCCGAAGCCGCCGCCAACGTCTACGCGCTCAGCCCGGAGGAGCTTGCCGCAGAAGGCATCCGAGCGCTCCCCGGCAGCCTCGCCGAGGCGGTCGACCTGATGGAGGGGTCAGAGCTCGTCGCCGAGACCCTCGGTGAGCACGTCTTCGAGTGGTTCATCCGCAACAAGCGCGCGGAGTGGGCCGTCTACAAGACCCACGTCAGCCGTTTCGAGCTCGAGCGATACCTCGCGAGGCTCTGAGCCGGGTCACGGCCGGCCCCGCCGCTCGCCCGGCCTTCGCCGCTCATGGGCTCGGCTCGGCAAGGACGGCGGCAGGGCGGCGTCGCCTTCGCTTCTCGTGGTACATCGCGGCGTCGGCCCGC
>JAJYNS010000023.1 GCA_021786195.1 Actinomycetes bacterium
TGCTGCCCGGCTTCTCTCCTGTGGCAAGCGCCTACGCCGAGCAGACCCTGCGCGCCCGAGGGGTGGAGGTCCGGCTCGGGACCGGCGTCGACGCGGTCTCGGCGGCCGGGGTCACGCTGGTCGGCGGCGAGCAGCTCCGCGCGAGCCTCGTGATCTGGGCGGCAGGAGTGACGGTAGAGGGCACCGTCGCGGCGGGGCTCCCGGGTCGGCGGGGACCCGGGAGCCGGGTGGTGGTCGAGCCGGACCTCTCGTTGCCGGGCCATCCCGCGGTGTTCGTCGCAGGCGATGCCGCCGCCGTGCCGGGTCCTGACCTCGCGGTGCCAGGTGTGAGGCGCCTCGGACGGGGCGGCACCCAGCCGTTCTTGCCCCAGCTTGCCCAAGTCGCCCTCCAGTCGGGCGACCACGCCGCCCGCCAGGTCATCGGCCGCCTCGAAGGCCGCCCGACGGCGCCCTTCGTCTACCACGACAAGGGAGTGATGGCGACCATCGGGCGCCGCTCGGCGGTCGCCCAGCTGCCGGGCGGTGTGACTGTCCGGGGGAGCCTCGGGTGGATCGCCTGGCTCGTGCTCCACCTCGTGTACCTGATCGGCTTCCGCAACCGCGTGGTGGTCTTGGTCAACTGGGTCTGGCGCTACTTCCGGTGGCCGTCGGGCCCGCGGCTCATGATCGGTGACGTCCCGGCCGCGGTGCCCACGAGATCGGGGCAAAGGCACATCGACTGCCCCGAGTGCCGGGCCTGAACTGCCATCTCCCCTATCGCCGCCACGACCCGGCCACCCGCGCTCGCACGCACCGCCCCATGCACGCACCGGGCCGGGTCGGCGTCGCGGTGGCCCGCCACGACCTTCGCGCCTGCTTCCCGGCAGCGGTCACGGTCCGTCGGGCAGGTGATGGCAGCGCTCGGCCCGCACGATGGCGGAGGCGGAGAAGCTGCCCTGGCGTCCGTCGTGGCTGAGGCTTTTGGCCGGCTTTTGGCCCATGCCCCCTCCCGACCTCGCAGGACGCCCCGGGGCCACGAGCGGCGACGAAGGGAAGAGGGACGAGCGTCTCGGCGGACCCCGGGTCGGACCGGTCTCATTGCTCCGCCGGTGGTGGGGCCGGGCGTGGACCGAGCGACAGAGCAGCGGCCAGCTCGGCCCACTCCTCGGTCGGGAGGCGGTCGGGGCTCGGCGTGAGCACCTGGATGGCAACGTGGTCGGCGCCGGCGTCGAGGTGCGCGCTGACTCGGCGGGCGACACGCGCCGGAGGTCCCCAGGCCACCAGGGCGTCGACGAGGCGGTTGCTTCCTCCTCCGGCGAGATCCTGGTCGGCGAAGCCGAGGTCTGCCAGGTTGGCCCGGTAGTTGGCGAGCCGGAGGTACGCGTCGAGGTGGGCTCGGGCGACACGCCGGGCGACCTGGCGGTCGGAGGTGACCACGACCGCGACCTCCGGGCAGAGCAGCTTTCCCGGACCGAGGATCCGGCGGGCCCGTTCAGTGTGCTCGACGGGGACGAGGTAGGGATGGGCACCGTCGGCGCATTCGGCCGCCAGCGCCAGCATGCGAGGGCGCAGGGCGCCGAGCACCCGGGTCAGGGCCATCGGGTCGGGCAGCGGCGCCCGGTACGGCGCCTGGTCCATGGCGTCCAGGTAGTGGCGCATGGCAGCGAGCGGATGCTCGTAGCGGTGGCCCCGGGGCGCCACCAGGCGGTCATGGCTCACGCCCAGGCCGAGGAGGAAGCGGCCACCCCAGGCCTCGGCCAAGGTGCGCTGCCCGGCGGCCATGGCCGCGGGATCACGGGCCCAGATGTTGGCGATGCCGGTCGCCACCACCAGGTGATCGGTCGCCGACAGGAGTAGCGCCGCATTGGCGAAGGCCTCGCGCCGGCTCGCCTCGCCGACCCACAGCGCGCCGTACCCGAGCCGCTCGATCTCGCGTGCGGCCCGCCGGACGACCGGCGCCCTCTGGCGGTCGAGGGCCGAGGTCCAGATCCCGATGCGACCAATGTCCATCTCCGTCTCGTCGTTCCTTTCTCCGTGCAGGCATCGAACCAGGCCGAGGTCGACGGGGCCCCGGCGTTCGGGACCGCTGAACCCGAGGGCGAGCAGCACGGCGTCAAAGCCTGTACGCGGCGTGACCACGTTGACCGTCTCGTGGCCGCCTGGAACCGAGGGCGGGGTGTCAGCACCGCGCTCCCGACGGTGACGCCGCACCACAGCTCCACCGCTACGGTCGTGAGCTTGCCGAGGCGGCGATCGATCACGCGCTTCTCCAGCTCGAGCTCAGGGATGCCGCAACCCAGCAAGCCGCTGGGCCGTGGCCGCCGCTCGAAGGAGCACACGGTGTGGTCGGTCACGGCCGGCCGGTGTCGCCTGGCAATCCGCGGGTGGCGCCCTCCACCGGCCGTCACTGCCTCGCCTCGGCGGCCAGCTCTGCGCGCACCTGGCGGGCAGCTGCCACCATGTTTACGAGCGCGGCGCCGACCTCGGCGTAGCTGCGGGTCTTGAGCCCGCAGTCGGGGTTCACCCACATGCGCTCGGGCCCGAGAGACCCGACGGCTCGGCGGAGGAGTGAGGCGATCTCGTCCGCAGCCGGCACCTGCGGCGAGTGCACGTCGTAGACACCGGGCCCGACGCCGCCTTGGTAAGCGGCGTCGCCGAGGGCGCCAAGGAGCGCCATGGCCGCGCGCGCCGCCTCGAAGGAGGCGACGTCGACGTCGAGGTCTGCGAGCACGTCCACGACGTCGGCCAGCTCGGCATAGCACATGTGGGTGTGCACCTGGGTGGCCGAGACGGCCGCGGAGCTGGCCAGGCGGAAGGCACGGGTCGCCCACGCCAGGTACCCGGCGCGCTCGCCGCGGCGCAGCGGCAGGCCCTCTCGAAGGGCGGGCTCGTCGATCTGGACCACCGCGGTGCCCATGCGCTGCAGGTCGGCCACCTCGTCGGCAAGGGCGAGGCCGAGCTGGGCGGCCACGTCTGCTCGGGGAAGGTCGTCTCGGACGAAGGACCACGAGAGCATGGTGACCGGCCCGGTCAGCATGGCCTTCATCGGCTTGGTCGTGCGGGAGGCGGCGTAGGCGGTCCAGGTGAGGGTGAGCGGCTCGGGGCGGGCGATGTCGCCGAAGAGGATCGGGGGCCGCACGCAGCGAGAGCCGTAGGACTGCACCCAGCCGGCCTCGGGCAGCACGAAACCGCGGAGCGAGGCAGCGAAGTAGCGGACCATGTCGTCGCGCTCGGGCTCACCGTGGACGAGCACATCGAGCCCGAGCTCCTCTTGGAGGTCGATGACCCGGTCGATCTCGGCCTCGAGCGCCCGGCGGTAGTCCGCCTCGCTCGTCTTCCCGGCTCGCCACGACGCCCGCACGGCGCGCAGCGCCGCAGTCTGGGGGAACGAGCCAATGGTCGTGGTCGGAAGGCAGGGGAGGGCGAGTCGCGCCGCCTGGGTCGCTGCCCGCTCGGCTGGCGAGCCGCGCCTGCGGGGGTCGGCGGGGGCCTCGACCATCGCCCGCCGGACCGAGGGGTCGTGCACCCGCTCAGACGTCCGCCTCGCCGCTCGGACTGAACGGTTGGCCTCGAGCTTGTCGGCGATGCGGCCGGGGCCGTGCTCGGCGCCCTCGGCCAAGACCGCCAGCTCGGCGACCTTCTCCTCGGCGAAGGCCAGCCACGGTCGGACCTCGGGATCCAAAGTCGTCTCGGATCCGAGGCTCACCGGCACGTGCAGCAGCGAGCAGGAGGTGGAGACCACCACCTCGGCGGCGAAGGAGCCGACCCGATCGAGCAGCCCGAGGGAGGCGTCGAGGTCGTTCGCCCAGACGTTGCGCCCGTCGACCACGCCGGCAAATAGCACCCGCGCGCCTATGCCCCGGGTTTCTTCCAGGAGGGCAAGGTTCTCCGATCCCCGGCACAAGTCGAGGCCGATCCCTTCGATCGGCAGGTCCGCCAAGATCGCCATTGCCGCGCCGACGTGGCCGAAGTAGGTCGAGAGGGCGAGGCTCGGACGACCCGAGGCCTCGCCGAGCCGCCGGTAGGCGTGGGCGAGGGCGTCGAGCTCGTCGAGGCGGACCCAGCGGGCGCCGGCCGCCGCGAGCGTCCCGAGCAGCTTGAGGTAGGCGTCGATCAGCCGGTCGAGCAGCGTGAGCGGGGAGGACCCCGGGATCGTCGGCGCGCTGCGCAGCAGGAAGGTGAGGGGACCGAGGAGCACCGGCATGGTCTCGATGCCGATCGCCTTGGCCTCTTCCAGCTCGCCGAGAGCCTTAGAGGGGTCCGCTGAGAACGCTGCGTCAGGGTCGATCTCGGGCACCAGCTGGTGGTAGTTGGTGTCGAACCACTTGGTCAGCTCGAGCGGTGCCACCGCCACGCCCGCCACCTCGCCACCACGGGCCATGGCGAAGTAGCGCGCCAGGCTGCCCTGCTCGCCCGGTGGCTTGAAGCGGGCCGGGACGGCGCCCAGCGCGACGGCAGCGTCGAGCACGTGGTCGTAGAGCGAGAAGTCGTTGGAGGGCACGAAGCCGACCTCGGCTGCGGCCAAGGTTCGCCAGTTGTCGCGCCGGATGCCGGCAGCGACCTCCAAGAGCGTGTCGGCGGCAGAGCGTCCGGCCCAGTAGTCTTCGAGCGCCCACTTCAGCTCTCGGTGCCGACCGATGCGTGCCATGCCGTGCACGGCGGTCCTCATGCGACGTTTCCGGCGTCGAGCCCGGTGGCGGGGCGGCGGGAGTCCGACTGCACAGCGGATGTGCGGGGCAAGGCCGGAACGTAGATCGGCGAGTCGTCTGCGGCGGCCTCCAGGTGGCCGCCTCGGGCGAGGGCGTCGAGGAGGAGGTGAAAATAGACCACTCCGCCGTACGGCCACCAGCCCTTCGTCAGGGCGGCGACCTCCTCATAGCCGGCGGGAGCCGGCAGCTCGAAGCGCCGTCGCAGGCTGGCGCGGGCGCCGACGTCGTCGCCGGGGAGGATCCCGAGGCGCCCGAGGCCCCTCAGCAGCACGTACTCGGCGCTCCAGCGGCCGATTCCCGGCAGGGCCATGAGTGCCGCGGTGGCGTGCTCGTCGTCGGCCTGCGCCACTGCGTCGAGGTCGAGGGTCTGGGAGGCGACGCCTCGGGCGAGCCCGATGATCGTCCGGGCCTTCGCCATGCTGAACCCGAGGTGGCGCAGGTGGGACAGCTCGGCTGCGGCGAGGCGCTCGGCGATCGGGAACCCTGGCGGGGCGCCCCGGATCCCGGCCTCGGGGCCGTAGGCGGCGGCCAGGCGGTCGAGGAGGTGGATGCCGACGGTGAGGGAGAGCTGCTGGCAGGCAACGGCGTTCACGAGCGCCTCGACGACGCTGGCAAAGCGCGGCGGCCGCAGCCCTCTGAAGCGCTGCGCGAGCCTGGCAAGACGCTCGTCGGAGAACGCCAGCTCGTAGAAGCCAGCGAGATCGACCCCGAGCCCGAGCATCGCCTCAAGAGTGCTGCGCACCTCGGCGGCGGCGGCCTCGCTCGGGGCCTTCCCGCGGCGGTGCACCTCGACACCGAGGCGCACCCCGCCGGGCTCACCACCCTCCTGACGGACGACGACCAGCACCGGAACGGCATCGGCCACGAGCGTCCTCGTGTAGGTGGTGCCGTCCCAGGCGTCGATGGTGTTGTGCGGCCGGCGCCGCAGCGCCCAGACGGTGAGGTCCAGGCGGAACGGTGGGCGAGCCTCGATCGCGAAGCGGGCGATCCCCACCGGCTACCTGCCGCTCCCCGCGGCGAGCACGTCTGCGAGCACCGCAGCCCCCGAATGCTCGACGTCACGGGTGGCGGTCAGGAGCACGAGGCGACCGTGGCGACGGGTGAGCACCCGCAACCGCTCGACGGCGGACGCGCCCGGCTCGTGGTCCAGCTCGGCCCGGTAGCGGCGGGCGAACTCACCGAACCGCTCGGGGTCGTGGCCGTACCAGCGGCGCAGGTCCGAGCTCGGTGCTGCGTCCTTCGCCCACTCGTCGAAGTCCAGTGCTGCCTTCTGGATCCCCCGGGGCCACAGCCGGTCGACCAGCACCCGGTGCTCGCGGGGACGGCGCCCGGGATCCTCGTACACCCGGACCACCTCGACGCCCGCTTCCCCCGCCGCCCCAGCCTTTGTTGCCTCGCTCATCGGGACCGGAACCCGAGGGCCGCCGCTGCCT
>JAJYNS010000002.1 GCA_021786195.1 Actinomycetes bacterium
CTTCCATGGTCCGCCCGATCCCCAGCGCATCCGCCGGGCGACCCCGAGCAGGCCGGGAAGGACCATCCGGACGAACGCGAGGCCGACCAGCTCGTCGTGACCGAGCTGGCGGAGCAGTGCACGGGCGATCCGGTGCACCTGGTCCGGCTCCATCGGCCCGCGCCGGCCGCTCGTGGCCTCGATGAGCTCGCCGAGGTCGACGGCGCCGACCTGGCGTATGTCCGCCTCCGCCGCGGCCAGCTCGTCGAGCAGCCGGCGAGAGCGCGGCGAGCCGGCCCTTGCCACCCACTCGGCTCGAAGCGCGGCGATCGCCATCGGCTCCATGCCCAAGAGGCTGCCCCCGCCGTCCGGGCCAACGCCGATCCTGCGACGGGCATGGCGGCTCGGCTCGGCCCGGTGCCGCCGGCGGCGTGCGCTCCCCGCTCGCGTCCTCGCGCAGCCGCCGGTGGTCAGCCGTGGCCGCTCACCACGGCGCGCCGCAGCTGGGGGGTGGAGAGCGGCGCAGCGCGCATGCCCGGGCCAGCGGCGCGAGAGGTTTTTTCCGATCGGCTCGCTTGCTCGCCATTTACTCCGGTGGTGCCTCTCGGGCTGGGGAGTTCGCCGGGCACGCTCGCCTGCCGGGGCGGGCGCGCCCGGAGGATCACGGCGGGAACCGTGCGGGGCAGTCTGGCCGGAGGGCGCGCTCTCCGGCCGCCCCGCGTGGCTCGACCCGCGGACCGACAGCGCCCCTCGGGCGGTCTTTCCCCCGTCCCTCTCGGACGAGGTGGGCGGGGCCTACGTCACGTCCTCGAGCTGTAGCCATCGCCGCCACTCTCGACGCCCCTGCCGACTCGCTCCTCTCGACGCCCGACCGCGGCGTCGCGCGTGCTGTCCGCCTGGACGCAGGCGGGGCAGAGGCCCTTGAAGACGATCTCGACCCCGGTCAGCGTGAACCCGTGGGTCTCGGAGGGACGCAGCGAGCCCGCGCCCGGCCCGGCGTCGAACACGTCTCGTAGCGCGCCGCAGGAGGTGCAGACGAGATGGTGGTGGGCGACTCGGGTGTTGGGGTCGTACCGCTTGGGCCCGGACCCCGAGGCGACCTCGAGGACCTCGCCCATCGCGACGAGCTCGTTGAGCGTGTTGTAGACCGTCGCCAGGCTGATCTCCGGGAGCATCGCCCGGGCGCGCCCGTGCACGGCCTCGGCGCTCAGGTGGACGTGCTCGCCGTCGAGGACCTGGGCGATCACGCGCCGCTGCGGAGTCACCCGCCAGTGGCGCTCACGCAGTCGTTCGAGCAGATCGCTTATCGCCGGTCCTCGCAGCTCCTCCGGGTCGCGCGCCCACGCCCTTCCCAACTTGGAACGATTCTACCTGTCGAGCGGCTCTCGCGGGCGACGCGCTCGCGGCCCAGTGCCTCAGGGCTGCGGGGAGGCGTTGGCCCGCCCAAGGGCGCAGGTGGCGCGGGCTACTCGAGGAAGAGGCGGCCGATCCCTTCGACCAGCGACTCGTCGAGGTGCTTCAGTGTCTTCGTCGCCTCGGTGAGCGTCACCCGCTCGATGCTCGGGCCGTGGAGGGCCACCATCTGGCCGAACGCTCCGTCGTGCGCGGCCTCGACGGCCGCGATGCCGAAGCGGGTCGCGAGCACGCGGTCGAAGGCGCTCGGCGTCCCGCCGCGTAGCACGTGCCCGAAGCTGATGTAGCGGCACTCGAGGCTGGTGAGGGCCTCGAGCTCGCGGGCGATGACGCTGCCGATGCCGCCGAGGCGCTCGTGGTCGAACTGGTCGATCTCGGGCGGGGGCAGCTCGAGCGTGCCCGGACGTGGCTTGGCCCCCTCGGCGGCGACGACGATCGACGCGAACCGCCCCTTTTCGTGACGGTGCCGGATGTGCTCGGCGACGAGGGAGAGGTCGAAGGGCTCCTCGGGCACGATGATGACTGCCGCCCCCGCGGCCACGCCGCTGTAGAGCGCGATCCAGCCCACGTGGCGGCCCATCACCTCGCAGACCATCACTCGGTCGTGGGACTCGGCGGTCGTGTGCAGCCGGTCGATCGCCTCGACCGCGACCTGGACCGCCGTGTTGAAGCCGATCGTGGAGTCGGTCGCGTTCACGTCGTTGTCAATGGTCTTCGGGATGCCGACGACCGGCACCCCCTCCTCGGCGAGCTGTCGGGCAACGCTGAGGGTGCCCTCCCCGCCGATCGCGACGAGCGCGTCGACGCCATGGCGCTCCAGCGTCGCGACCGAGCGAGCCACGCCGTCTTCGACCTTGTAGGGGTTGATGCGGGAGGTGCCGAGGATCGTGCCGCCGCGGGGCAGGATGCCGCGGCAGCGTGCGACGTCGAGGGGGATCGTGTCGTCCTCGACGACACCGTTCCACCCGTTGCGGAAGCCGAGGATCTCGTCCCCGTACGAAACCGTCGACTTGCGCACAACCGCCCGGATCGCCGCGTTGAGGCCGGGGCAGTCGCCCCCTCCCGTCAGCACGCCTACCCGCATCGTCTCGTCCCTCTCTGTTTTCTGCTGCCCCGCTCGAGCCGCCTCGGGCGGCGGGCCTCCTCGGGTCGCGGCCCGCCACCCTATCGAGAATCCCGCGGCTCCCGGGTCGTCAGGAGCTCGGCACGGCGTCGTCTCGCGGTGGCGAGGGCGCAAGCGAGCAGTCGCCGCCTGGTGACCATCGAGCTCGAGCCGGCCGCGGCGCGCAGGCGACGCAGCTCAGGCCGCGCGCCCGCCGTCCGGGCCCGAGGCCGGCCCGGAACCCGGTCCGAGGGTGCCGACCGCGATCACCGAAGCGGCCAGGATCGCGACGCCAGCTGCGAGGAGCGCGACCTCAAGGCCGGAGTGGAACGCGCCGTAGGCGGCATGGATCACCTTGTCGACGATCGAGCCGTACACCTTGGAGGCTCGCTTCGCCTCGGCCGAGCTGCTGCTCACCCCGCCGGTCTCGATCGCGCCGATCACGATCGCGTTGAAGGCCGAGGGGATCCCGAGCGCGTGGAGCCGGAGCGCGAGGTCGTGGCTCAGGTGCCCGTTGACGAGCGCGCCGAGGACGGCGACGCCGAAGACCGCGCCGAGCTCGCGGCTCGTGTTCGTCGCCGACGCGGCCATCCCCGACCGCTGGGGGGGGACGACGCCGAGCGCCACGGAGGTCACCGGCACGACGCTCGTCCCGAAGCCGATGCCGGCCATCGCAAGGGTCGCGACGAGCCAGAGCGACGGCTTGCTGCTCGACAGCACGAGGTCCGAGAGCAGGACGCCGGCCCCGGCGAAGGCCACGCCGGAGGCCATCGGGATCCGGGGTCCCGCCATGGAGACCCAGCGGCCGGCAAGGACGGAGGCGACGATCATCGCGACGGCCATCGGCAGGAACTCGACGGCGATGCGGTAGGCGGAGTAGCCGACGACGACCTGCAGGTACAGCGCGGCGAAGAAGAAGATCGAGAAGATCCCGAAGAACAGGGCGAAGGCGACGGCGAGCGCGCCGGAGAAGGGGGGGGAGCGGAAGTAGCGGAGGTCGAGCATCGGCGCGGCCGCGGCCCGTTCGGCGAGGAGGAAGCCGAGCGCGCAGACGCCGCCGGCGGCGAAGAGCACGACCACCGGCGGATAGGCGTAGCCGGTGGTCTCGCCGACGATGATCGCGAAGGTGAGCGAGGCGATCGAGACGCCGCCGAGGAGGAAGCCGCCGAGGTCTAGGTGCCGTCCCGAGGGGTCGGCGGACTCGGGCAACGTGCGCTGGGCCGCCACGACGAGGACGAAGCCGGCGGCGAGGTTGAACCAGAAGACCGACCGCCAGCTGCCGACGCCGACGAGCACCCCGCCGAGGACCGGCCCGGTCGCGAGGGCCAGGCCGGAGACGGCCGCCCACGCCCCGAGGGCCCGGGCCCGCGTGCGCCGCTCGGGGTAGAGGTGCCGGAGGATGGAGAGCGTCCCGGGCTCCGAGGCGGCGGCACCGGTCCCCATCACTGCCCGGCCGGCGATGAGCGTGGCGGGATCCGGCGCGAGCGCCGCGATCAGGGAGCCGGCCGCGAAGATGCCGAGGCCGATGAGCAGCAGGCGCTTGCGGCCGAACCGGTCCGAGAGCGCGCCGGCCATCAGCATGAGGCTCGCGAACACCAGCGCGTAGCCGTTGACGACCCACTGCAGCTGCGACACGCCGGCGTGGAGGTCGGACTGCACGTCGGCGAGGGTCACGCTGACGATCGTCGTGTCGAGGAAGGTGAGGAACAAGACGCCGCACAAGGTGGCCAGCGCCAGGGGCCGGCGCGCCCCGCTCGCGCGCCGGGCGCGCCGCTCGACGGCGCCGGGGCGGATCGTGGAGGAGGTGATCGAAGAACCTCGCCTACTCGCCCTCGGGGCAGGCCGAAGCCTTGATCAGCTCCAGCCGTAGCAGGCTGCAGTAGCTCAGCTCGCCGACCTTCCACCGCCGGGCCGAGTAGATCGCCGTGCCGGTCGCCCGGCTCACGGCCACTCGTCCGGCAAGGCTGATCGAGTACTGGACGGCGGCGAGCGTTGGCGACTCCAGGCGCACCGCAAGGACGTGCGCGTAGGTGGAGCGGGCGAGCACGCTCGTCGAGGTGGCCCGCAGGATCCCGGCAAAGCGCGCACCGTTCTGGAGCAGCTCGATCTTCAGCCTCGTCGGCGTGGTCGGGGAGAAGAAGCGGACCCAGTCGGCCCGGATCTGCTGCACCGCCGTCGAGCGGGGCCCAAGGCCCGCCCCTTGCGTCGCCGGCGCTCGGGGCGCGGGCGCGAGCGCCGTGGCGCCGGGAGGGACCGCGAGGAGCGCGCCCGCCGGGGCGAGCATCGCTGCGAGCGCGACCAGGGGTGCGCTCCGCGCCCCGACCCGCCGCAGCGCGGCGCGCCGGGCCCGGTCGGAGAATGCCCTGGGCATCGCACTACCTCCCCGGAGGTGGGCGCACCTCCTCGCGAGAATCGCCGCGCGACAGCGTAGGACGCTTGGGGAGGGATCGTCGCGGCTTGCGCATGCCTGCCGGCCAGCCCCTTCCTCGCGGGGCGGGCCCTCGCCGCCCGGTCGAGACCAGAATGGGCGGGTGACCACGCACGACGGCCGCGCGCCGGCATGAGCGATCGGGAAGGCGACCACCGGGGGCGTCATCGCGCCGAGGCGGCGCTAGCCGCCGCAGGCATCGTCGTGGCGGTCGCCGCCGCGGCGATCGGCGCGACGGGAGACGTCCGGAGCGCCAGGATCGAGCCGCAGGTGGTCGGATGGTCGAGCGCCGTCGTGTTCGCGCTCGCCGGCGTCTACGCCACCCGTCGGACCGGTGGGCTGCTCGGCCACCTCGTCGGAGAGCGCACGACCAAGGCCGCGGGCTCCGCGATCCGGATCCTCGTGAGCATCGCCGGCTACCTGGTCGTGCTGTTCACCACGGTCGGCCTGCTCTCGGTCTCGGTGAGCCGGATCCTCACCGCAGGGGCCGTCACCGGGGTCGTGCTCGGCATCGCCGCGCAGCAGGCGCTCGGGAACGTCTTCGCGGGCATGGTGCTCCTGCTCGCCCGCCCGTTCGCGGTCGGCGACCACATCCGGATCCGCTCCGGCTCTCTGGGCGGGATCTTCGACGGGACCGTGCTCGGCATGAGCCTCACCTATGTGACGGTCGACACCGAGGAGGGCCTCCTCAAGCTCCCGAACTCCGTGCTGCTGATGGCGGCAGTCGGCCCCTACCGGCCGACGGCGCAGCAGGGCGCGCTGCTCGAGGTTCCTCAGGCGCAGGCCCCGGCAGGGGCGCCGGCCGGCGGGTCCCCTGCTGGCGGTCCCGCCGTGACGCCAGAGCAGGGGAGCCCCGGGGTGCAAGGCGTCTTTCCCGGGACGCCTCCCGATACCTGCCTCTAGGCTCGTTCGGCGCGCTGCTCCAGCCAGGTCGCCGCCGTCGTGGCGCTCGGCGGCACGCGTCGCAGCATCCTCGTGAGCGGGTCCGGGGCGTCGAGGGGCCGCTCGAGGCGGACCTTCACGTCGACGACGAGCGCCCCCTCCGGAGAGGCGAGCACGGGGTTGCAGTCGAGCTCGACGATCTCCGGGCAGGCCTCGCTGAGCGCCGCGACTCGGCAGACGACGTCGGCGAGGGCGTCGAGGTCGACGGGGACCGACCCCCGGTAGCCCGTGAGCAGAGGGGCACCCCGCAGGCGCAGCAGCATCTCTCGTGCCTCGGCGCGGGTCAGCGGCGGCACGCCGAAGGCGTGGTCGGCGAGCAGGTCCGTCGCCACCCCACCGAGGCCGACGACGACGAGCGGCCCAAAGAGCGGGTCGGCGCTCATCCCGACGATCGTCTCGACGCCGTGGGGGGCCATCGCCTGGAGGAGCACCTCCTCGCCCTGCTCGCCGAGCGAGGCGCGCATCGACGAGTAGGCCTCGGCGAGCTCCTCTGGACCGCCCACGCCGAGGACGACACCGCCGACGTCGCTCTTGTGGACGAGCGTGCCGGCGGCCGCCTTCAGCGCGAGCGGGTAGCCCACGCGGAGGCCCGCAGCCAAAACCTCATCGACGCCGCGGGCGACCTCGACCGCCGGCGCCGGCAGCCCGGCGGCCCTCACGAGCTCCCACGCCTCGGCCGCGCCGAGCCATCCGGCCCCGTCCGCCGTGCCGAGCCATCGGGTCACGACGCCGCGGGCCGCCTGGGCGTCGAAGGCATCGAGCAGCTCCGGCTCGGGCTCGGGTCGCTTGAGCCACTCGGCATAGGTCGCGAGCTGGCCGAGGGCTCTCGCGGCCCGCTCCGGTGAGGTGACGACGGCCGTGGTCCGGCCGGGCTCGTCGTTCGCCCCGGCCGGCGTGCAGCTCTCGGCGCCGCCTCCGGCGAGACAGGTGACGATCGGCTTCGTCGATCGGGACGCGACGGCGGCGATCGCGGTGACGGCGTCCTCGCCGGAGAGGGCGTTGAGCGAGGTCACGACGGCGATCACGGCGTCGATGCCGGGGTCGGCGAGCGTCCGGTCCAAGACCGCGGTCAGGCAGGCGGCGTCGCCGCCCGAGGTCATGTCGACGGGGTTGGTCGCCGCCGACTGCGGGGGCATGAGGGCGAGCAGGTCCGCCGCGGTCTCGCCCGAGAGCTCCGGCACCTCGAGGCCGGCGTCCTCGCAGGCGTCGGCGGTGAGCACGAGGGGCCCGCCGGAGTTGCCGACGAGCGCGACCCGCCGGCCTGCCGGAAGGGGCGAGGAGGCGGAGATGGTGACGATGTCGAGCAGCTCGTCGAGGCCCCGAGCCTGCATGACCCCGGAGCTGCGCAGGAGCGACTCCACGGCGACCTCCGGCGTCGCGGCCGCCGCGGAGTGCGAGCGCGCGCCACGCGCCCCGGCGACGCTCGTCCCGGACTTCAGCGCGACGATCGGCTTCTTGCGTGCCACCCTTCGGGCGATGCGGGCGAACTTGCGAGGGTTGCCGAAGGACTCGAGGTAGAGCGCGATCACCCTCGTGCTCGGGTCGTCCTCCCAGGCGCAGAGCAGGTCGTTCGAGCTCACGTCGGCCTTGTTGCCCGTCGAGACGAAGGCCGAGAGCCCGATGCCCGCCTGGCGCGCCCGCTCGAGCAGGACGACGCCGAGGGCTCCGGACTGGGAGGCGAGGGCGACCCCGCCGCGGTCGGGTGCGACGGGGGAGAAGGTCGCGTTCATCTGGATCTCGGGGTCCGTCACGAGCAGCCCGAGGCAGTTCGGCCCGAGCATCCGGATGCCGCTCCGGCGGGCGGTGGCGAGCGCTGCGGTCTCGAGCTCCCTTCCCTCGGGGCCGGTCTCGGCGAAGCCCGAGGAGATCACCGCCAGCGACCCGACCCCGGCCTCGGCGCACTCCTCGACGACTCCGGGCACTGCGACGGCGGGGACGGCGATCACGGCGAGGTCGACGTGCTCGGGGACCTCGCCGACGCTGCCGTAGGTGGGGACCCCGCAGACCGAGCGAGCCTTCGGGTTGACGGGGTAGATGCGCCCGGTGAAGTCGGAGCCGAGCAGCGACCGGACGATCTCGTGGCCGGCCGCTCCCTTCCGGCGGCTCGCCCCGATCACCGCGACCGACGTCGGCGCGAGCAGCGGCCGGAGGCTGCGCGCGATGGCGCGGCGTTCTCGCGCCTCTCGAGCGAGCAGGTAGGAGGGGGTCGGCGCGAGGTCGATACGCACCCGAACGGCGTCGCCGAGGTGCTCGCTCGTCGTCGGCAGGCCGAGATCCTTGAACACGACGAGCATGGCGCGGTTGTCCGGAAGGGTGTCGGCGATGAAGTGCTCGATCCCCCGGGTGCGGCCGTAGGAGGCGAGCTGCTCGATGAGGATGGTCCCGACGCCTCGGCCCTGGAAGTCGTCGCTCACGACGAGGGCGAGCTCCGCCTCCGCTCCGCCGGGCACGGCCTCGTACTGCGCGACCGCGACGAGCTCGTCGCGTCGGACCGCGACGAAGGCCATCCGGCTCGAGTAGTCGACGCCGGCGAGGCGCCCGACCTCCTCCTCGCTCAGCTCGGGGTGGGCGCCGAAGTAGCGGCGGTGGATCGTCTCGGGCGAGAGCCGGAGGTGGAACCGCCGCAGCGCATCGGCGTCCTCCGGACGGATCGGGCGGATCCGGATGCCCGTGCCGTCGGTGAGGAGCGCGTCGCCCTCCCAGGCGCTCGGGTAGCCGACCGCCGCCGTCACCTCGGGCTTGTCCATCGCCATGCCTCCCTCTTCGCTTCTTCGCAGCGAGCCGAGCCCCCGCGCCTAGTGTCGCGCTCGCCGGCGGCCGGGAGGACAGGGCCGAAAGGCCCGGGGAGCTGGGCTCGGACCATGCGGCGAAGTGACCAAAGGCCCTGTCGGGCGCGGTCTCGGCCGCCGACGATGGGCCTGGAGCGAGGAGGAGCGACATGGCCCACCTGACCGATCGGCAGAGATTCGACCTTATCTGCGTAGGCGACACGGCGACCGACATCTACATCGCGCTCGACCCCGAGAGGGTGCGGATCCGCACGGAGCCCCAGGGCCAGTGGCTGATGGTCCCCTTCGGCGCCAAGGTCCCCTTCGAGAGGACCCTGACGGTCGAGGCCGGCGGCAACGCGGCGAACGTCGCCGTGGGCTGCGCCCGCCTCGAGCTGCGGACCGCGCTCGCCAGCTACCTCGGCGCGGACCAGCTCGGACGGGAGATGCTCTCCGCCCTGCACGGGGAAGGCGTCGACACGAGCCTCGTGCGCCTCGACCGCAAGTCCCCGACCAACCAGCACTTCGTGCTGTGGCTCGGCGACGAGCGCACGATCCTGGTCCACCACGTGGACTACGACTACCAGTGGCCGCACCTTCGCCCGAGCGAGGTGCCCGCGTGGCTCTACCTGTCCTCCGTCGGGACCCATGCGCACGCCTACGAGGAGCAGATCGCGGACTGGCTCGAGGAGAACCCCTCGGTCCGGCTCGCCTTCGAGCCCGGCACCCATCAGATCGAGGAGGGAGCCGCGGCGCTCGGGCGCCTGTACCGGCGTGCCTCGCTGCTCCTGTGCAACCGGGACGAGGCGGCGACCATCACCGGGACCGGGGGCGACTCGGAGGTCGACGTGCTGCTGTCGGCGCTTCTCGACCTCGGCCCCCGCATCGTGGTCGTCACCGACTCGGTCGCCGGCGCCTACGCCGCGGAGGGCGCAGAGCGGTACCACGTCCCGTCCTATCCCGACGCCGAGCCCATCGTCGACCGCACGGGCGCAGGTGACGCCTTCTCGGCGACCCTTCTCGCCTACCTGGTCCGGGGCCTGACCCTCGAGGAGGCGCTTGCCCGGGCACCGATCAACGCGATGAGCGTGGTGCACGCCCCCGGCACCCAGGCGGGGCTGCTCCGGGACCACCAGATCTCCTCCTACCTCGCGTCCGCGCCCAGCGGCTACGGCGTCCGGGTGACGCACGCGCCGCTCGCCGGGCGCTCCTGAGCCCGGAGGCACGAAGATGGGCGAGCTGGGCCCCTCTACCGGAGACGACGGACCGTCCGGCGAGGCGGAGGGGGCAGTCGAGGAGCTCTCGCGGGAGGAGTGCGTCGAGCTGCTCGGGCGCCGCGACGTCGGGCGGCTCACCATCGTCGTGGACGGCCAGCCCGAGGTCTTCCCGGTCAACTACGCGCTCGACGGCGACGTGGTCGTGTTCCGGACCGATCCTGGCCTGAAGCTGCTACGCGGCAGTCCCGCCCGAGTGGCCTTCGAGGTCGACGAGATCGACGACGACGGCGGCGTGGCCTGGAGCGTCGTGGTGAAAGGGACGGCTCGGGAGATCACCGAAGCCCTGGACGTCGCCTCCGAACGCGAGCGTGCCCTCGAGATCGAGCCCTTCTCCGGCGCCGAGCTCAGGCACCGGGTCCGAGTCGTGCCTCGGGAGATCACCGGGCGGCGGCTGCGGAGGCCGAAGCGGTGACCGTGCGGCTCGCGATCGACGGCTTCGGCCGCATCGGGCGGGCGCTGTACCGCTCGATCCTGGACCGGGACCTCGACATCGCCGTGGTCGCGATCAACCAGGCGGGCGACACGGACGCGCTCGCGCGCCGGGTACGGCTCGACTCCGTGCACGGACGGTTCCCCGGGGAGGTCGTCGTGGAGGGCGACGAGCTGCGCGCCGGCCACCAGCGCAGCGTCGTGCTCCACGGAGAGGACGCCGGCCACCTGCCCTGGCGGCGCATCGGCGTCGACGTCGTCGTGGACTGCACCGGGCCTCCCACGAGCCGAGAGGCCGCCGCCGGTCATCTCGAGGCCGGCGCAGCCCGGGTCGTCGTCGCCGCGCCGTGCGAAGGGGCCGACGCCACCTTCGTCGTCGGCGTCAACGACCACACCTTCGACCCCGACCGGCACCTGGTCGTCTCGGCGGGCTCGCCGACGGCGGGATGCTGCACGGTCATGGCCGCGGTCCTCGACGAGGCCTTCGGGCTCGCGGAGGGGCTGGTGACGGCGGTCCAGGCATACAGCTCCGAGCAGCCGCTCCTCGACGACGCCGGCGGCGACGCTCGGCTGGGTCGGGCCGCCGCGCTCAACGTCGTCCCGGCTGCGACGCCGGTCGCGAGCACGACCTCGCTGGTGCTCCCGGCTGTCGGGGACCGCCTCGACGCGACCGCCCTGAGGGTCCCGGTGGCGGACGGCTCGATCGGCGAGCTCGCCGCGGAGCTGGACCGCCAGGCATGGGCCGAGGAGGTGAACGAGGCGTTCCGCGCCGCCGCCCTCGGCCGGCTGCTCGGGATCCTCGAGTACTCCGACGAGCCGCTCGTGTCGAGCGACGTCGTCGGCTCGACGGCCTCGTGCGTGTTCGACCAGTCGCTCACCAAGGTCCGCGGCAGGTTGGTGGAGGTCTTCGGCTGGTACGACAACGAGACGGGTTTCGCGGCGCGGCTCGGAGAGCTCTGCGCCCTGGTCGGGTCGCACCGCTGAGGTCGAGGTCAGCCGCGGGCCGCGCGGGCTCCTGCGGCGTCGGGCAGGTCGGGCACGCCCGGGTCAGTGGACCGAGCGCTCGACGCCGTGGGGGATCACGACGACCGGGCAGTGCGCGTGGTGGACCACGTGCCGGCTCACCGAGCCCATCAGCATGCCCCGGACGCCGCCGAGCCCCCGGGACCCGACGACCAGCAGGTCCGCGTGCCGGGAGGCCTCGACGAGCACGGACGCCGGGTGGCCCTCGCTCAGGCGCGCCTCGACGTCGAGGTCGTCGAGCTCGTCGCGGTGCGCGGCGAGCGAGGCGTCGAGGACGCTTTGCGCGAACTCCCGGAGCTCGTCGGCGCCGACCGGCGGCTCCGCCGCCGCGCCCATGGCGCCGAGCCCTGCCCAGGTCGGAGACATCGGCTGCCAGGCGTGGACGACCTCCAGCGACAGGCCGCGAAGCTTGGCCTCGGCGATCGCCCACCTGAGCGCGGCGTGGCCGCCCTCGGACCCGTCCGCTCCCACGACGATCCTTCCCATCTCCTGCCCTCCTGTGTCGCCCTCGCCCGCCGTGCCGGAAGCGGCGACCACCTCCACAGGATGCCCCTTGGCGGCGGCGACCGTCAGGGCCGAAGGTCACGCGCTCGCCGGGGAGGTTCATGGGTGGCGCGGACGACTAGGGACCTTCGGCCCTTGTCGGCCTCGACCAGGGAGCAGATGATGCAGGCATGGAGCGGGGACAAACAGCCGTCGGCAAGGAGGTTCTCGTCCACAGCTTCATGTCACCGGTCAAGGTGGGCACGAGCTCGCGAGATTCGCTGCCTGCTCCCGTCATCCTCGCGACATGGCGGGCAGCGCGTCCGATCGGGCTCGACAGGATGGGCGCCGGCTCAGCCCGGCTCCCCCGCAGGGGCCAACAGCGGCCCGCCGACCGGTGGCATGGCGTGACCAAGGTCGCAGGAAGGCACGCGACCGCCGCCTAGCGATCTGCTCCCGGGTCACGCCACCCGATGCGGCCTGTGTCGTGCAGGCCGCATCGGCGCGTCCGGGGCCGGGCTCGAAGGCGCGGCGGTTGACCGGCACCGGCCGGCTGGGCTAGCGATGGGCGCATGGCGACCGAGCCCCCGGAGGAGCCGGGTGCGGCCGAGGTCGAGGCGGCCCGTGCCCGGATCGCCCGCTACGTGCGCCGCACGCCGACGTTCCGCCTCTCGCTCCGCGGCCGGCCCCTGGTGCTGAAACTCGAGCACCTGCAAAGCTCCGGGTCCTTCAAGCTGCGCGGCGCCCTCAACGCGATGCTCTCGGCGCCGCGCTCGCCGGTCGTCACCGCCTCTGGCGGCAACCACGGTCTCGGCGTCGCGACCGCCGCCGCCCTCCTCGGAGTGCGCGCGACGATCGTCGTCCCGACCTCGACGCCGGAGAGCAAGGCTCGCCGCATCGCCGCAACGGGCGCCGAGCTCGTGCGCCGCGGGGAGAGCTACGCGGCTGCGGCAGAGGAGGCCGCGCGGCGGGTGGGTCGAGGCGAAGGCCGGGACGTCCCCGCCTACGACCACCCCGACGTGGTCGCCGGACAGGGCACGGTCGCCTCGGAGGTGGTCGAGGACGTGCCCGAGGTGGACGCGCTCGTGGTCGCCGTGGGCGGGGGAGGGCTCGCCGCCGGCTGCAGCCTCGCCGCTGGCGGCAGGACGGTCGTCGCGGTGGAGCCCGAGCGGTGCTGCTGCCTTCACGACGCGCTCCTCGCGGGGCAGCCGGTCGACTCGCCGGTCGACTCGATCGCCTCCTCCGCCCTCGGTGCGACGCGGGTGGGCACGTTGCCGTTCCGGCTGCTCCGCAAGGCCTCGCTGTCCTCGGTGCTCGTGACCGACGACGAGCTGCTCGCCGCGAGGGACCTGCTGTGGGAAGAGGCACGGCTCGCCGTCGAGCCGGCCGCCGCCGCCGGCCTCGCCGCGCTGCTTGCCGGGCGGGTCGACGCGCGCCTTCCCTGCCTCGTGCTCTGCGGCGCCAACACCGACTGGACGCCCTCCTGAGCGCCGGGCGGCGCCCCTGGCCGAGCCTGAGCGGCGGCGGCGATGGGCGATGATGTCGGCGTGCCACTCGAGCCGCAGCAGGCGTCGAGCCTCACCAGGGGGCCCGAGGTGGTCGAGGCGGTCCTCGGCGCCAGCCGCGTCCTCGTGGCCGTCGCCGCGCGATCGCTCGCGGAGGTCGCCGAGGAGGTGACGCTCCCTCAGTACCGCGCGCTCGTCGTGCTCGCGGCGATGGGGCCCCAGCGGGCGGTGTCCCTCGCGGAGGCGCTCGGGGTCACCCCGCCGACCGCAACCCGCATGTGCGACCGCCTCGTGCGAAAGGGCCTGGTGCGCAGGCGGGGAGCTCGGGGCGACCGGCGGGAGGTGCGGGTCAGCCTCACGGCGGCGGGGCAGGCGCTGGTGGAGGAGGTGACGCGCCGGCGGCGGGCGGAGATCGAGTCGATGCTCGCCAAGATCGCGCCCGAGGACCAGGCCGCGATGGTCGAGCTCTTCGGGGCCCTCTCCCGGGCGGCCGGCGAGCCGCCGGAGAGGGACTGGTCGCTCGGCTGGGAGCTCTGACGCCCTCCGGGCTCAGCCGAGTACCGGCCTGCCCGGCGACCGGGTGCCGGGCGGGGCTGCAGGACTGCCTGCGCCGTCGGCCGGAGCCGGGCCGTCCTCGCCGCTTCGCGCCGCCCGGTCGCCGCGGATCAGGGCGCGGGCATCCTCGGCGGACTCGGGCGTGACGAGGGCGCTCACGAGGTCGCCGACCGCCGGCACCGTGCTCCCCGTGGCGAACCAGAGCGCGTTGCCGTCGTGCACGGCGACGACGACGCAGCCCCGAGGCAGGCGCACGTCGCGAAGGGGCCTGCCCGCGAGGGGGGACCCGGCGCCGACCCGCTCCTCGACGGTGAGCGGTCGCCCGCCGAGGGTCGCGATCCGGCTGGCGTCCTCGCGCAACGCCTGCCGGTAGCCGCGGACGATGTCGCCGACCCCGAGGATCGCCGCGACCTGGCGGTCGCCGCTCGTGACCGTGACCCAGCGCCCGCCTGCCTGAGTCAGCACGTCCAAGCCGTCGGCGAGCGTCGCCGTCCTCGCGACGGCGGGCGCGGTGTCGTCGAGCGCCGGTCCCAAGCCCGAGTCGGGGTCTGCGGCGGCGAGGCGGCGGAGCCGCTCGCCCTCGACCGCGCCGAGGAAGGTCCCGTCCCCGTCGACGACCGGGGCACCCGGGACGCCTGCGGCGCCGAGCTGCTCGAGCGCGGCGGCCGCCGTCGTGCCCTCCCGCAGCACCACCCGGGGCGGGCTCGCGACGCTCTCGACCGTCCGGGTCCCGAGCAGGGGGAGGCCGGACTGGAGCCGGCGCACGGCGGTGTCCTCGCGGCTTCTCGGCTGGGAGCGGTAGATGCTGTCGTCGACGCGCCCGACGATGAACCACGCGATGGCGACGGCGACCATCGCGGGGCCGAGGAGCGAGATGTTGCCCGTCATCTCGGCGACCATCAGCATCACTGCGATCGGGGCTCTTGAGATGCCGCCGAAGACGGCCATCATCCCGACGACGACGAAGGGAGCCGGGTCGTGGCCGACCCCCGGCGCGAAGGGCTCGAGCATCCGCCAGACGGCGAGCCCGGTGAACGCGCCGATGACCATCCCGGGGCCGAACACCCCCCCGGAGCCGCCCGTCCCGATCGACAGCGCCGTCGCGGCGATGCGGGCGAAGGGCAGCAGGAATATCAGGTAGAGCGGGATCTGGGAGATGTCGCCGACGAGCCCTTTCTGGATCCAGCCGTAGCCGGTGCCGAGCACCTCTGGCGAGCCGAGGGCCATCAGGCCGACGAGGAGGCCGCCGAGCGCCGGGCGGAGCTTGCGAGAGAAGGGGAGCCGCCTGCTGAGGTCGACGACGCCGTAGAAGGATTTCGAGTAGAGCAGCCCGATGCCGCCGGCGAGGAGGCCGAGCAGCGCGAACCACAGGAGATCGACCGGCTGGTGGTAGACGTAGGGGGCTCCGAGCGAGAACAGCGAGTGGTAGCCGAGCGCGGCGCCGAAGATCGTGTAGGCGACGATCGAGGCGAGCACGCCCGGCAGGAGCGCCTGAGGCTCGAAGTCCTCGCGGTAGACGATCTCGGCGGCGAGCACCGCCCCGCCGAGGGGCGCCGAGAAGATGGCGCCGATCCCCGATCCGATGCCGACGGAGACGGCGACGCGCCCGTCCTCGGGCGAGAGGTCGAGCAGGCGCGCGAGCAGGGACCCGAACCCGGCGCTGATCTGGGCCGTGGGGCCCTCGCGTCCCCCGGAGCCGCCAGAGCCGATCGTGATCGCCGACGCGACGATCTTCACGACGACCGCTCGGAAACGGATGCCCCGAGGATTGTGGTGGACCGCGTCGATCGCCGCGTCCGTCCCGTGCCCCTCCGCCTCGGGTGCCCAGGTGAAGACGATGAAGCCGGCCAGCAGGCCCCCGAGCGTGACCGCGACGGGGATCGCCCAGGGCCGGGCGTAGCGTGCCGAGCCGGCGAGGTTGCCCTCGCCCGCCGGGGTCGGGATGTGGTAGCCGGCGAGGTCCTGGAGGAAGAGGTGCGTCCCGAGGCTCAGCGCCTCGTAGAAGAGGATCGCGCCTAGGCCGGCGATGACCCCGATCGCCGAGGCCAGCAGGAGCCACTTCGGCAGGTAGGACATCTCGCTGATGCGCCGCCCGAGCGCCCGTGCGGGGCGGCGAAGGACCGGACGGACCCGGTCGATGCGCTCCCTGCCCCGGGTGATCCACCCCCGGCTCCGGCTGCCCGGTGCGCCGCGAGCGTCCGCCCTCGGGCGCGCGTCGCCCCCCTGCATTTGCTGCATAGGCTCAGTATTGCAGAGTGCAGCCAGCTGAACGACCCGGTGGCGTCCCTGGTCGGGGGCCGGCCGGTGCCGCTCGCACCTCTGGCTCGGCGGTCGCGCCCCGGCCTGGGCCCGGGCCAGAGGTTCAGAGTCGGAGGTCCCCGAGGCGGCGAAGCCCACCGGCGAGCGACTCGTCGCCCAGCGTGATCGCCTCGCCGAGCTCGAACCAGCCGACGTGCGGGCTCTCGCCGGGTCCCGGCGCCGGATCGACGTCGTCGCCGAGGAGCAGGTAGCGAAGGTCCAGGTGGACGTGGCCCCCGGCGGGATGGACGTCGAGGTGGACGAGGAGGGGCCCGCCGCCGGGATGCCGCACGGGGATGCCCGTCTCCTCTCGGGCCTCGCGCAGGGCCGCCTCCCAGGGCGCTTCACCCGGGTCGAGGTGGCCGCCGGGCTGGAGCCAGCGCCCGAGCCGCTTGTGGAGGTGGAGCACGACCCCCCGCTCGCCTCGTACGAGCGCCGACCCGGTGACGTGCACGGGATCGGCGTCGCGGGAGAAGGGCTCGGCGAGCCGTCCCAGCTCGTCGAGGAAGCGCCGTCGCGAGTCCCGCTCGCGCTGGGTCAGCGCCTCGAACGCCGCCACCGCCTCGGCGATCTCCCCGACGGACGCGCCGAGCGCCCGCAAGCTGGCCTCGCTAGGGGCGCCGGGTGGCGAGCAGCACGGGGATGCGGCGCTCGGTCTTCTGCTGGTACTCGGCATATGGCGGGTAGGCGGCGACGGCTCGCTCCCACCACAGTGCCCGCTCCTCGCCCTCGAGCTCGCGCACGACCACGTCGAAGGGGGTCGGGCCGTCCTGGATGGTCACCTCCCCGGGCGAGGCGAGCAGATTGGCGTACCACTGCGGGTGGTCGGGAGCACCGCCCTTGGAGGCGACGATGGCGTACTCGCCCCCGTGCTCCACACGCATCACCGGGAACTTCCGGATCTTCCTGGTCTTCGCGCCTCTTGTCGTCACGACGATGATCGGCAGCCCGGTGTCCCTCAGCGTGTTCGCCCGCCGCCCGCCGGAGGCCTCGTACTCCGCGACCTGCTCCCGGACCCATGCCGCCGGGCTCGGCTCGTACTCTCCCTCGAGTGGCATGCGCCCACCGTAGCGAGCGGCGCCCGAGCCGGTCGAGCAAGCCCGGGCTCGGGCCGGCCCCGCGGGCGGCGACTCGCCGGGGTGGGTCCCGGTCGGAGCTGGGCGATACTTCAGGCATGCTCCAAGCGGTCGTCTTCGACTGGTTCGGCACGCTCGCTCGTTGGGCCGACGGCGCGCGTCGCGGGTACTCCTCGATCCTCGCGGCCCACGGCCTCGAGGTCGACGAGGAGGTGCTCGGCGCCTACCACTCGAGCTGGGACGGCGCGGCCCACCCGGAGCACTCGACGAGCCGGGAGGCCTACCTCGCCTGGACGAGAGGGCGTCTCGCGCAGCTCGCGGCAGCCTGTGGCGCGGCGCCGGCGGAGGTTCCGGTGCTGGTCGAGCAGTTCCTGGAGGCGGACGAGTCCACGCCGATGGTCGCCTACCCCGAGACCCTCGCGGTCCTCGACGAGCTGAACCGCCGGGGCCTCAGCGTCGCCGTCTGCTCCAACTGGGGGTGGGACCTGGACCCATACCTTGAGTCGACGGGGGTCGCTCGGTACGTGGCGGTGCCGGTCACCTCCGCCCGGGCCGGCTACCGCAAGCCGCACCCAGAGATCTACGCGCTGACGCTCTCGGCGCTCGGCGTCGGGGCGGCCGAGACCCTGTTCGTCGGTGACTCCTGGGGGCCCGACGTCCTCGGGCCGATCTCGGTCGGCATGCGGTCGGTCCACGTCGTGCGGGACCCCAGGGCGCCGGCGCCGGAGCTGGTCGAGCGCGCCGCTCGTGTCGCCTCGCTCGAGGAGCTGCTCGACTCGGCGCTGCTCCTGCCGGGCCGGCGCCGCTGAGGGCCGCAGGGTGGCTCAGCCGGCCCGGCGGTACTCCCGGACGGCGAGGGGGACGAACACGGCCACGATGCCGGCGAGCCAGACGGCGCTCTGCCACGCGTGCAGCGCCAGCGGACCGCCGAGCGCGAGGGCGCGCATCTCGTCGATGACGATCGTGACGGGCTGGTTCTTGGCGAAAGCCTGCAACCAGCCGGGCATCGACGAGACGGGGACGAAAGCGGCGCTCACGAAGGTGAGCGGGAACAGCCAGACGAGGCCGAAGGAGCCCACCGACTCCTCGTCCTTGATGGCAAGCCCCACATAGGCGCTCACGGTGCAGATCGTGAGGCCGAGCACGACGGCCAGCACCAGCATGATCACCGCGGGACCAGCTCCGTTCTGGAAGCGGAAGCCGACCGCGTAGCCCACGGCGACGATGACGGCGACGGTGACGGTCAACCTGGCGGCGTCCGCGCTCAGCCGACCGAGGAGCACGGCCGAGCGCGCCATCGGCATGGCGCGGAAGCGGTCGATCACGCCCTTTTGCAGCTGGCGCGCCAGGGCGATCGCCGTGCCGAAGGACGCGAAGGCGGCGGTCTGGGCCACGATGCCGGGCATCAGGAAGTTGACGTACCCCCCGGGCACGGAGACCGGGATGGCGCCGCCGAAGACGTAGCGGAACAGGAGCACGAACATCACCGGCTGGATGATGGTGAAGAAGATGAAGGCGGGGTTCCTGAGCCAGATGAGAAGGTCCCGTCGCGTGAGCGTCGCGGTGTCGGCGATGCCGAGCCTCAGGCGCTCGAGCGCGGGAGGGCTCGGGATGTCGAGGGCGACGAGCTCGGAGAGCTCGGTCGTGCTCATTCCTGCGCCCTCAGCCGCTCGGCGCCGCGCCGTCGCGAGGCGCCCGGCTGCGCCTCCTCCGCACCATGGCCGGTGAGGCTGAGGAAGACATCGTCGAGCGAAGGATGGCGCATGCCCAGGCCCTCGGTGTGGATGCCGAGCGCGTCCAGGCGGCGCACCGTCTCGACCAGGGCGTGGGAGCCCCGATCGCCGACTCGTAGGGTGACCGTGGCGGTCTCGCGGTCGACGAGGGGCTCGGCGTCGGAGAGCTCCCGCACCGCCCCGGTCGCGTCCTGCAGGCGTGCCCGCTCGACGACCTGGAACTCGACCACGTCGCCCCCCACCCTGCTCTTCAGCTCCCGAGCCGTGCCGGCGGCGATCACGAGGCCGTGGTCGATGACGACGATCTCGCTGGCAAGCTCGTCGGCCTCCTCGAGGTACTGGGTGGTGAGCAGCAGGGTGGTCCCGCCCGAGACGAGCTCGCGGATGACCTGCCACATGCCGTTGCGGCTTCTCGGGTCGAGCCCGGTGGTCGGCTCGTCGAGGAAGAGCACCGACGGCAGCGACACGAGGCTCAGCGCGAGGTCGAGGCGTCGCAGCATGCCGCCGGAGTAGCCCTTGGTCGGGCGGTCCGCCGCCTCCACGAGGCCGAAGCGCTCGAGGAGCTCGCCGGCGCGTCGCACCCGAGTGTCGCGGTCGAGGTGGTAGAGCCGGCCCATGATCTCCAGGTTCTCCCGGCCCGTCAGCTCCTCCTGGACCGCGGTGGCCTGGCCCGCGAGCCCGATCACCTCTCGCACCGCGGCGGGGGAGCGGACGACGTCACGACCTTCGACGAGCGCTCGCCCCCGGTCGGGCGCGAGCAGGGTCGTGAGGATCTTGACCGCGGTCGTCTTCCCGGCGCCGTTCGGCCCGAGCAGCCCGAGCACTCGGCCTCGCTCGACGACGAGGTCGATGCCGGACAGGGCGTGGACCTCGCCGAAGGACTTGTGGACCCCTTCGACGAAGATCGCGGGCCCCTCCCAGTCCCGGGCGCGTGCGCCGAGCGGAGCAAGCATGGTCGCCCGGACGCTACCAGCTCGAGCGCGGCCGGCGTCGGCCTACTCGAGCGTGACGCTCGGGTAGAGGGGATGCGGCGCGAGGAGCTCTCGCGCCCTGCTCGCGACCGCCGAGGCGACATCGTCCTCGAGGCGGTACTGCGCCTTCGAGGTGCCAGCGCCGGACGCCGGAGCCGGGGTGGTGGCTCGCAGCACGGCGACGATCATGTCGGCGATCTCGTCCATCTCGGCCCCTCCGAGCCCCCGGGTCGTGAGCGCGGGGGTCCCCAGGCGCACGCCCGAGGTGTACCACGGCCCGTTGGGGTCGGCGGGGATGGAGTTGCGGTTCGTGACGATCCCGGCGTCGAGCAGCGCCGCCTCCGCCTGGCGGCCCGTGAGGCCGTAGGGGGTCGTGTCGAGCAGGACCAGGTGGTTGTCGGTCCCTCCGGTGACGAGGCGGGCGCCCCGCGAGAGCAAGCCGTCGGCGAGGGCCCTGGCGTTGTCGACGACCGAGCGTGCGTAGTCGCGGAACTCCGGCCGGCGCGCCTCGGCGAGGGCGACGGCCTTGGCGGCCATGACGTGGGGGAGGGGACCGCCGAGGACCATCGGGCATCCCCGGTCGACGTGCTCGGCCAGGGCCGCCTCGCAGAGCACGAGCCCGCCCCGGGGCCCGCGCAGGGACTTGTGCGTCGTCGAGGTGACGATCTGGGCGTGGGGCACAGGGTCGAAGTCGCCCGTCAGCACGCCGCCTGCGACGAGCCCGGCGAAGTGCGCCATGTCGACGAGCAGCACGGCGCCCACCTCGTCGGCGATCTCCCGCATCGTCGCGAAGTTGACGAGGCGCGGGTAGGCCGAGTAGCCGGCGACGATGATCAAGGGACGGAACGAGCGGGCGAGGTCGCGCACCGCGGAGTACTCGAGGAGCCCCGTCTCCGGGTCGGTGCCGTAGCTGCGCTGGTCGAACATCTTCCCCGAGATGTTCCTGCGGAAGCCGTGAGTGAGGTGGCCGCCGGCGCCGAGCGACATGCCGATCATCCGCTGGTCCCCGAGCTCGTGGCGAAGCGTCGCCCACTGCTCGTCGTCGAGCTCGTCGACGTGGGCCGCAGCCATGGCGGTGAGCCTCGGGGACTCGACCCGGCTCGCCAGCACGGCCCAGTAGGCGACGAGGTTCGCGTCGATGCCCGAGTGCGGCTGGGCGTAGGCGTGGTCGGCGCCGAACAGCGCTCTTGCGTGCTCGGCGGCGAGGCGCTCGACCGTGTCCACGTTGCGGCAGCCCGCGTACATCCGACGTCCGACCGTCCCCTCCGCGTACTTGTCGCTGAGCCAGTTCCCCATGGCGAGCAGCACCGCCGGAGAGGCGTAGTTCTCGCTGGCGATCAGCTTGAGCGACTCCCGCTGGTCGCGCAGCTCTGCCCGGATGGCGGCGGCGACCGACGGCTCGACGGACTCGACGACCCCGAGCGCGGCGTTCCACGCCTCGGACTCGAGCGACGGGGCCGCGATGGTCGACGGGCGCTCGGACACGGTGGACCTCCTCGTATTCCTGCTCGGGGCACCCAGGCGCGCGGCAAGACGTCACTGCGACGGGACCGCTCCCCGGTGGTGAGCCACCCAAGCGCCAGTCGCGGTCCGCCGCAAGGCTACCGGGCGCAACGGCCCCGCGCCGGCTTGGCACGCCCGCCGCCACCCAGGGCAAGGAGGGCGGGCCGGTTCTTCAACCGCCCGGCTGTCGGCCGAGGAGGACGGACCCGAAGAACTGCTCCGTGGCGTTCCAGTGGCGCTCGGCGGCGTCGCGGTCGTAGCTCGGGTGGTCGGGGACGGCGAAGCCGTGGTGCGCCTGATAGGTCTCGATCGTGTGGGGCACCCCGGCGCGGGTGAGGGCCTCCTCGAGCAGCTGCCGCTGCTCGTCGGGGAAGGACTGGTCCTCGATCGCCCCCGCCGCGTAGACGGTCGCCTTGATCGCCCCGGCCTTGTGGTGCGGGCTGTCGGGATCGTCGGCCTTGGCGAGGTTCCCGCCGTGGAAGGAGGCTGCGGCGGCGACCCGCTCGCCGAGAGCGGCCGCGGCGAGCAGGGAGAGCCGGCCGCCCATGCAATAACCGGTGGTCCCGATGCCGCCCGGCCTCTTCTCCCCGAGCGAGTCGAGGTAGTCGGCGAACGCGCCCGCGTCCCTGGCCACCTTGTCGACCGTGTAGCTGCGCATCATCCCCATGACCCTCTCGGCGCTCTCCTTCGTGGCGAACGCCGTGCGCATGTCGATGGGGTCGTAGTGCCCCAAGCGGTAGTAGAAGTCGGGCACGAGGACGAGGTAGCCGAGATCGGAGAGCCGCTCGCCCATCTGCCGCATCGTGCCCCTGAGCCCCGCCGCGTCGGGGTACATGATCACCGCCGGCCAGGGTCCCTCCCCCGCGGGGGTGCAGAGCGCGGCCTGGCAGGTCCCGTCGGCGGTCGCGATCTCGATAGTGCCCTGGGTCATCACCGCTCCCTTCGTCCTCCGGGCTCCCGTCGGCCCTTTGTGCCAGAAGCCGGCGCATCGCCGCTCGTCGGCCGGCTCGCTCGTCACCCGGTGACCGCTGGGTCCGAGACGTGAGGGTACAGCCCTCACCGAGGCGAAAGATCCCGCGCCGCGGCCACCCGAGGTGGCGCTCGGGACCTTCGGGCCCAACGGCCCTACCCCAGGGGTGTATCGGTCCCGGAGGATGAGCGCATGCCATGGGACCTCGAAATCCTCGCGGAGGTCGCTCCCGTCCTCCTCGTGGCCATGCTGGTCGGCCTCCGCCTCCGGGCCGCCCCCGCTCGCGCCGAGGCGGGCGCCCTCGGGCTCGGCCGCCGGTGGCCGTGGCAGACGCTCGTGCCAAGTCGCCGGGCGGCCCTCCTGCCCGTCCGCCTGCCGGCGGCCGAGAGCGCCTCGGAGGAGCTGCTCCGGAGGCGACAGGCCCGGAGGGGCTGAAGCCGGCGACGGGCGATCGACGACTATAGGATACAGGGGTATGGTATAGTCCATCGACGAGGGACCCTCGAGGAGAGGAGGCCGTGATGGCGGAGACGATGACCTACAGAGTCCCCGGGATGACCTGCGACCACTGCAAGCGCGCGGTGTCGAGCGAGCTCGGTGCCGTCGCAGGGGTGGAGGGTGTCGAGGTCGACCTCGACACGAAGCTCGTCACCGTGACGGGCGAGGACCTCGACGACCTGCGGCTGCGCGCCGCGATCGAAGAGGCCGGCTACGAGGCGGTGTGATGGCGCCGGTGGCCGGCACCACGCCGGCCGGCTCGGCCTCGGGCGCCACGGCGGCGACAGCGGGCGGCGGGGAGGGAACCTCGGCGACCGGCCCGGGATCGGGCGGTCGGGCAACGGGCGCGGTCGAGGCGAGGCGGCGAGTCGAGCTCGCGATCTCGGGCATGACCTGCGCCTCGTGCGCGGCGCGCATCGAGAAGCGTCTCAACCGGCTGGACGGCGTCACGGCGAGCGTGAACTTCGCGAGCGAGCACGCCGCCGTGAGCTTCGATCCGGCGCAGGTGGACCTCGAGGACCTCATCGGCGCCGTGGAGGCCGCCGGCTACGGGGCGAGCCTTCCCGAGGCGGCCGGCGAGGGCGACCCCTCTCGCACCTACGGCCTGCGGCTCGGGCTGGCCCTCGCGGGCAGCGTCCCGCTCGCGATCTTCGCCTGGATCTCCGCCTCGCGCCCGCCCGGATGGGAGTGGGTCTCCCTCGTGCTCGCGACGCCGGTGGTCTTCTGGGCGGGATGGCCCTTCCACAAGGCCGCGGTCCAGAACGCCCGCCACGGGGTGGCGACGATGGACACGCTCATCTCGGTCGGCACCCTGGCCGCGTGGACCTGGTCGACCGTCGTGCTGCTCGGGGGGATCTCGACGAGCGTCTACTTCGACACCGCAGGGGCGATCACGGCGCTGATCCTCCTCGGCCGCTATCTCGAGGCGAGGGCGAAGCGGCGGTCGGGCGAGGCGATCCGCAAGCTCCTGGAGCTCGGCGCGAAAGAGGCGCGCGTGCTGCGCGACGGGGCCGAGGTGCTCGTGCCGATCGAGCTGCTCGCCGTCGGCGACCGCTTCGTCGTCCGCCCGGGGGAGAAGGTGGCGACCGACGGGATCGTCGAGTCGGGGACCTCGGCGGTCGACGAGTCGATGCTCACCGGCGAGTCGGTTCCGGTGGAGGTCGGACCCGGCGATCGCGTGGTGGGCGCGACGCTCAACACCTCGGGCAGGCTCGTGGTCGAGGCGACGAGGGTCGGCGCGTCCACGGCCCTGTCCCAGATCGCCCGCCTCGTGGCCGAGGCCCAGGCTGGCAAGGCGCCCGTGCAGCGCCTCGCGGACCGGGTCTCGGCGGTCTTCGTCCCCGTCGTGATCGGCCTCTCGGCGCTCACGCTCCTGGGCTGGCTCGCGGCTGGAGCCGCCACGACGGCCGCCTTCACCGCTGCCGTGGCCGTCGTCGTCATCGCCTGTCCGTGCGCGCTCGGCCTCGCGACGCCGACCGCGCTCATGGTCGGGACCGGGCGAGGCGCGCAGCTCGGCATCGTCATCAGGGGCCCGGAGGTCCTCGAGCAGACCCGTCAGGTCACCACGATCGTGCTCGACAAGACCGGCACCCTCACCGAGGGCAAGATGGCGGTGGCCAGGGTCGTCGCCGCCCAGGGCGCGGACGAGGCAGAGCTCATGCGCCTCGTCGCAGGCGCCGAGGACGCGAGCGAGCACCCGATCGCGCGGGCGATCGCCACCTACGGGCGTGAGCGGCTCGGCACCCTGCCCGAGGTCGAGTCCTTCTCCGCTCGAGCCGGCCTTGGCGTCGAGGCCGTCGTCGACGGCCATGCGGTGGTGGTCGGGCGCCCGGGCCTGCTCGCCGACTGGGGCATCCGGCTCCCGGAGGAGCTTGCCGAGGAGGTCGCCCGGCTCGAGGCCGAGGGTTCCACCGTCGTCGGCGCCGCCGTCGACGGCGCAGCAGTTGGCCTCGTCGCCGTCGCGGACCGGCTGAAGCCGACGAGCCGGCAGGCCGTCGCCGAGCTTCGCTCGCTCGGGCTCACTCCGGTGCTGCTCACCGGAGACAACGAGCGCACCGCCCGCAGCATCGCCGGCGAGGTGGGCATCGAGCGCGTCCTCGCGGGGGTGCTGCCCGAAGAGAAGGCCGCCGAGGTCGCCCGCCTGCAGGAGGCCGGCGAGGTGGTCGCGATGGTCGGTGACGGCGTGAACGACGCGCCCGCGCTCGCCCGGGCGGACCTCGGCCTGTCCATCGGGACGGGGACCGACGTCGCCATCGAGGCTTCCGACATCACCCTCGTCGCCGGGGACCTGCGGGCCGCGGCCGACGCCATCCGCCTGTCGCGCCGGACTCTTCGAACGATCGAGGGGAACTTGTTCTGGGCTTTCGGCTACAACGTCGCCGCGATCCCTTTGGCGGTCGCCGGCCTCGTCAACCCGATCGTCGCCGCCGCGGCGATGGCCTTCTCGAGCGTCTTCGTCGTCACCAACTCCCTGCGCCTCCGCCGGTTCCGCCCGAGAGAAGCCACCCGATGACCACCGCCGCGAGATCCGATATCCCGCCTCTGGCCGATCCCGCCGGCCCACAAGCCCCGCCGGCCGTGACCGGCACCGGCCCGCCCTACGGCTACTTCGCCGACAAGGAGGCGCTCGTCAACCGGATGCGCCGGATCGAAGGGCAAGCCCGGGGCATCGAGAGGATGATCACGGAGGACCGCTACTGCATCGACATCCTCACGCAGGTCGCGGCCGTCTCCACGGCTCTCGAGGCGGTCGCCGCAAAGATCCTCGACGACCACGTCAACCATTGCGTGCGCCACGCCCTGTCCTCCGGCGACGAGTCCGTGGCGGCGGAGAAGACCAAGGAGCTGCTCGAGGCCGTGCACCGTTTCACCCGGACCCGCTGAGGCGGCCTTTTCCGGCGGGCCGTGCGGCTCACCTTCGCGCCGCGACGGTCCCGGCTCGGGCCGGGCCGACGTGGACCCGGAAGAAGGTGTGGGTCTGGGCGGACACCGAGGGCCACAGGAGCAGGGCGAGGCCCACCCCGGCCGCCACGGCGCCGAGGGCGAGCGCGGGTCGCAGCCGCCGCCCTCTCGGGCTCGTGCGGCGGTAGAGGCGCCGGTGGCTGAGGTCCCGCCGAAGCAGGCCGGGGACCTGCCACATGTAGTAGAGGACGTGGACCGCGAGGGCGGCGAACCACAGCAGGAAGTCGTAGCGGTGCACGACGGCGAGCCAGCCGTAGGGGTGGTGGACCACGACGAGGGCGATCCCGGACGCGAACAGCACCACCGTGGAGGCGACGAGCACCGGGGCGAGCACCCGCAGCAGCGGCTTCGGGGGGCCTTTCCGGACGAACTCCGGGTGGCCCGTGTAGTAGCGGACGAAGCGCCAGCCGGTGCTGCCGAGCTTGACGAGCACCGGCGGGACGAGGACCAGGCCGAGGATGACGTGAGGCGTCATCAGGTTGCCGATGCGAAGGAGCGTGAGCCCTTCGAGCAGCAGGAGGACGAACAGCACCGCCGCGGCGGCCGCGGTCAGCCGCTCGTTGGACGCCGCCCCGCTGCGCTCGCCCGGCCCGGAGCCGGGGGCCGCGAGCCGACGGATGAGCGCGACGAGCTCCTCTCGGGGGTTCGCGAGCGCGACCCCGTCCGACTGGGCGGCGCCGGTCACGGCCGTGCCCGTGGTGCCCGGCTCGGCGGAGGCGGTCGCGGCCCGGAACGCCATCGACCTCGAGTAGGAGCGCCAGCGATGGGCCACGAGGAGGACGATGGCGACGACGGCGAGCGCGCCGAGCACGTAGCCGGCGTCGCTGAAGGCGTGGACCACGGCGTGCCACCGGGAGCCGACGCCGTAGCCGATGCCGGCCATCGCCCCGTCCCAGATCAGGCTGCCGAGCAGGGTGAGGACGCCGAAGCGGACGGCCGGGACCTCGGCAACTCCCGCAGGCAGGGCGACGAAGTTCCGGATGACCGGGAGCAGGCGACCGCCGAGGACGCCCCAGCGCCCATGGCGGCCGTACCAGGCCTCGGCGCGGTCGAGGTCGTGGTGGGAGAGCAGGAGGTACTTGCCGTACCGGTCGACGATCACCCGGCCGGCGGTGCGACCGATGAGCCATGCGAGGTAGGCCCCCACCAGCTCGCCGCCCGCGCCGACGCCGACCGCGGCGGGGAAGCTCAGGTGGCCGGTGGCGGCGAGGGCCCCGGCAAACCCCATCGTGAGCTCGGACGACGTCGGGACGCAGCACGACTGGGCAACAGAGAGGAGGAAGATGGCCGCGTAGCCGAAAGAGCTGATCAGGCTCGTCGGATTGCCGATCAGGGCCAGCATTGCGCGCGCTCCTCGTCCGCTCGTCGAGTGTCACCGGGAAGGGTTCGCCTCATCATGGCCCGGTCGAGGGAAGCAGCGAGGTGCAGACGGCCTCGGGGAGCCCGGGCAGGCTCCCGGTCGCGCCCGGCGGCACCGGCGCGTGAGGGGGCGTGCACAGCGGACCTCGAAGAGCCTGTGACGATAGCTCAGCGACCGACGCTCGTCGCCAGATGGTCCCGCGCCCAGGACGCCAGCTGGTCGAGCACCGGGACAACGGCGGCGCCGGCGTCGGTCAGCGCGTAGCTGACGCCGGGTGGGTGCCCGTCGCGGACGGAGCGGCTGACGAGCCCGGCCTCGACGAGCTCGTTGAGCCGGTCGGAAAGGACGGAGTCGGTGATCGGCGCGAGGCTTCGGCGCAGCTCGGAGAAGTTGCCCGCGCCCGAGCTCAACGTGGCGAGGATCATCCCGTTCCATCGCTTGCCGAGCACGGAGAAGGCCCGCACCACGCCAGCGTCGCAGTGGTGCGCCTCGCAGGGGTCCACGTCCTGTCGCTCTCGCCTACCCGGCATGACCTGATCCTACCCGGCGCCGGCGTCCGCAACCTTGCCTGTGGCAAGGTACTCGGATTATGCGAGCAGCTAGGCAGCACAGAGCACTTAGGAGATCGCAGATGACCCTCTTCCGTCTCGACGCCAGCATCCGGTCCGACGGCTCGCACAGCCGCCAGGTCGCGGACCTGGTGGAGCAGGAGTGGCGCGCCGTCCATCCCGACGGTGGCGTGGTGCGACGCGACGTCGGCACCGCGCCCCTTCCTTCCGACGCCTGGGCAGCGGCGGTCTCCGCTGCCCAGGTGTCGCCAGAGGAGCGCACCCCGGCGCAGGTCCGGGCCGCGGCACTGGCCACTTTGCTCGCCGATGAGCTCATCGGCGCCGACGCGCTGCTGTTCGCCGTGCCGCTGTACAACTACGGCGTCTCCCAGCACTTCAAGGGCTGGGTCGACCTGGTCGCGACCGAGCCGAGGATGAGCCCGGGCCGCGAGCCCGCGCTCGCGGGCAAGCCGGCCGTGCTCGTGACGGTGCGAGGCGGCGCATACGGCCCAGGCACGCCTCGAGAGGGCTGGGACCACGCCACGCCCTGGATGCGGCGGATCCTCGCCGACCTCTGGCAGCTCGACCTGCGGGTCGTCGAGGCCGAGCTCACCCTCGTCGGAGTGAACCCCGCGCTCGACGAGCTCCGGGACCTGGCCGCACGAAAGCGACGGGAGGCCGAGGACCTCGCACGCGCCCACGGGCGCGAGCTCGCAAGCCGGCGCGTGGCCGCCTGACGGCGTCGCGGCTCGGGGTTCTCGCCGTGGTCTCCGGTCCTCGGTAAGGGCGGCTGTGTGTGACCAGTCGCCGGCGCGGCCGGGCTCCAGGGTCCGCGCGCCGATGGCGAGATCGCCGAGGACGGCGAGCTCCTCCGACCCTGTCCCGGCCGGATCTGTTCGAGCGGGCCATCGCCGCCCCGACCGGCGAGGGGGCGGACGTCCGGCTGCGACACCCTTCCGGCGAACGGCATGCCGGTCCCGCACGCGACCGGTGCCCTCGCCCCATCAGGAGGACACCGGTCGGGGGTTCGTGCAGCGGGCTCACATGGCGGTGCAGCTCCCGCCCAGCTTCGTCGCCGAGCGGAGATGGCCGAGCCCGAGCGTCCACCGTCTCCCTGCGAGCGCGACTTCCGGGCCAGCGGGGGCGCGACGCCTGCATGGCAGGGCACCCGAGGTCTCCATCGCTCGACCGCTACGGTGCAACCTGCACGCGGACAAGCCTCAGCCGTTGCCTGCCGCTGACGGCCGTCCCCGGCGCGAGCAGGCGCCCAGGAGAACAGGTCACCCGTTCTGTGGCCCCCGCGTCGCCCCACGCCTCGATGGGAAGGGCCGTCAATCCTTTTCGAGGTGGTACGGGATCCGCCCGACGGCGGCGGTGCTCCGGCGCCGGAGCACGTCAGCGAGGATCGTGCCGCGCTGGTTCTGCAGGAGCCGGTGCCGCCACTTGCGGGGCTCCACTTCGGGGATGAGGACCATCACCTTGCGGTCCCGGAGCTCGGCCGAGCCGAGATAGTCGAGCACGGGCATCGCGATGGAGCGGGTGTGCGGACGCAGGACGACGAGGGGGACCCCCGGACGCCAGCGGTCCCACGCGGCCTGCAGGGCTGCAGCGCGCTCGTCGTCGAACTGGACGCTGAGCGCCACTACCTCACGACCGAGGGAGAGCGCCGTGGCGAGCGCGGACTCGGACATGCGCGACACGGCGGCGACCATCACCACGATCAGGCGATCCTCAGGCAGCGGTATCCCCGGCGTCGCACCGAGTCCGAGCTCGGCGCCGACGTCGTCGTAGTAGCGGGCGATCCGGGAGAACAAGACGATGAGCAGGGGGATGGCGATCACGACGACCCAGGCGCCGCCGGTGAACTTGGTCACCAAGAAGATGACCGTGGCCACCGCGGTCATCGCCGCCCCGGTCCCGTTGAGGGCCGCCCGCGCCCACCAGCGAGGTGGGCGCTCCCGGTGCCAGTGCCGCACCAGGCCCGCCTGGGACAGGGTGAAGCCGGTGAACACTCCGATCGCAAAGAGCGGGATCAGCGAGTTGGTGCTCGCGTTGACCGCAATCAAGAGCACTCCGGCGAGCACGGCCAGGACGACCACGCCGTAGCGGTAGACCGGACGGTCGGCCCGAAGCCCGAACACGTGGGGGACCAGGTTGTCTCGAGCGAGGAGGCTCGCGAGCAGGGGCAGGCCGCCGAAGGAGGTGTTGGCGGCGAGGGCGAGAATCACCGTGGTCGAAAGGTCGACGACGTAGTAGATCGCCCCCCTCCCGACCGACGCGCCGGTGATCTCGCTGAGCACGGTCTGGCTGGTCTCAGGCGCAATGTGGAAGCGCACCGTGAGGAAGGCGAGGCCGAGGAGCATGGTGCCGAGGATCCCTCCGAGCAGCACCTCGGTGCGCATTGCCCGGCGGGCGCTTGGAGCCCGGAAGGCTGGCACGTCGTTGGCGATGGCCTCCACACCGGTGAGCGCGCTGCACCCTGCCGCGAACGCCTTCAGCAATAGCAGCACCCCGACTGCGGCGGCGACCTTGGGGACGGCGGCTGGGTGGATGCCGGCTCCCGCCGCCGGGTGGGACCGGAACAGCCCGGCGACGATGACGATGTAGATCCCGGCGATGAACACCGCCGTTGGCAGGAGGAAGGTCCGGGCGCTCGTGGCGATGCCGCGCAGGTTGAGCGCCGTCAAGAGCGCCAGGAACCCGAGGGAGATGGCGAGGCTGTCCGGGCCGAGGGTCGGGAAGGCCGACACGAGGGCGGCGACTCCCGCGGAGATCGATACGGCCACAGTCAGGACGTAGTCGACCACGAGCGACGCGGCCGCCAGGCGGCTCGCCCGGGCGCCGAGGTTGGCCTTGGAGACGGCGTAGCAGCCGCCGCCCTCGGGGAACGCCGCGATCACCTGGCGGTAGGAGAAGACGAGGATGACGAGGAGGATGACGATGGCGATCGTGATCGGCTCGATCCTCGCCAGCGCCCCTGCACCGGCCGTCGCCAGTACCACGAGCATTGCCTCGGGTCCGTAGGCGACCGAGCTGATCGCGTCGAGCGACAACGCCGGGATGCCTTCGACGCTGGTGATCTGCCCCTTGACGGCGCCCTCCCCGCCCGCTGTCACCCCGCCGCCTGCCGGGACCGTGCCCGCACCGGCGGGCCCTCGCCGATCCGTCATCGCTTGGTAGAAGTAGAAGTAGAAGAGGTGTCCGCCTTCACCGATTCGCGCAGCGCAAGAGGAGATCGCATCGCTTGATCCTGGCACGGTCCGCCGACCGGCTCGTGGTCAGCGCTCCTCTCCAGGTTCGGGTGCGGCGACCCATGACACATCCCGACGAGTGTCCTGCCCGACTCGACTCCGAGGCAGGCGACGTGCCGTCCCTGGCAGATCCGCAGAGGCCAGGACCTTGAGCG
>JAJYNS010000033.1 GCA_021786195.1 Actinomycetes bacterium
CCCGAGCCGCCGTGGTCCTCCGGCCAGGCCCGGCCTAGTCTCCAAGGGACGGTCGAGCCGCCGGAGCAGGCGCCCTTGACCGAGAGTCGCCCGGGGCGGGGCCTCGCGGCGTGAGCCGGAGGGGCGCACCGGATGGTGGGTGGGCGTGAGATGGACGAGGGGCCCCGGCGCCCGCCGGTCGAGCCCGCCGGCGCGCTCGAGGTCGCCGAGCCGGTGCGAAGTGCGCTCCAGGAGGGGAGGCCGGTCGTCGCCCTCGAGTCGACGATCATCTCCCACGGGCTGCCCCGCCCGGACAACCTCGCCGTCGCCCGGGAGCTCGAGGCGATCGTCCGGGCGAGGGGCGCCGAGCCGGCGACGGTCGCGGTCATCGACGGACGCGCCCGGGTCGGGCTCGCCGACGCCGAGCTCGAGCGCCTGAGCGCCGGGAGCGAGGTGCGCAAGCTCGCGATGAGGGACCTCCCCGTGGCCCTCGGCACAGGGGCGACGGGCGCGACGACCGTCTCGGCGACGGCGCACCTCGCGGCGCTGGCCGGGATCCGGGTCTTCGCGACGGGGGGGATCGGCGGCGTCCATCGAGGCTGGCAGGAGTCCTGGGACGAGTCGGCCGACCTGGAGGCGCTGAGCCGTACCCCGGTGGTGGTCGTCTCCGCGGGGGTGAAGTCGATCCTCGACGTCCCCGCCTCCATCGAGCGCCTCGAGACCCTCAACGTCACCGTCGTCGGCTACCGGACCGAGGAGTTCCCGGGCTTCTACCTCCACTCGAGCGGCCGCCCCCTCGGCTGGCGGGTCGACTCCCCGGAGCAGGTCGTGGCCGTGATGCGCGCGCAGGCGGCGCTCGGGCTTCGCAGCGCGATCCTCGTCGCCAACCCCGTCGGGCTGGAAGAGCAGCTCGAGCCGGACCTCCACGACCGGGTCCTCGAAGAGGCGCTCGCCGAGGCCGAGCGCGACCAGGTCGCCGGGCAGGCGCTGACCCCGTTCCTCCTCGAGCGCATGGTGCGTGGCACCGGCGGCAAGGCGCTCTCCGCCAACCTTGCCGCTGTCCGGGGCAACTGCGCGCTCGCCGCGGAGATCGCCCGCTCGTGGTGCAGCAGCGGCGAGGAGCCCGAGGTGGAGCACCGACGCTCTTGAGCGCTCCACTCAGGGCTGAGACCAGGGCGCACCCCGCCCCCTCCGCGGCGGGAGCATGAGCCGGCGGATCCTGCTCGACTGCGACCCCGGCTGCGACGACGCCGTCGCGATCCTGCTCGCCGCCGGCAGCCCCGAGGTCGAGCTCGTCGGGATCACGACGGTCGCCGGGAACCAGACGCTCGACAAGACGACCCGCAACGCGCTCGCCGTCGCGACGATCGGCAGGATCGGCGACGTCCCCGTCGTCGCCGGGCACGACCGCCCGCTCGTCCGCCCGCTGCGCACGGCGCCCGCCTTCCACGGCGAGAGCGGCCTCGACGGTCCGGCGCCCGTCGTGCCGGACCGACAGGCGCGTCCGGGTCACGCGGTCGACTACATCGTCGAGACGGTCATGTCGGCGCCGGGCGAGGTCACCCTCGTGGCGACCGGCCCGCTCACCAACGTCGCCTCGGCGCTGAGGCGCGAGCCGGCCATCGCAGAGGCGGCGCTCGGGCTCGTCGTGATGGGCGGCGCCTACGGAAGGGGGAATGTCACCCAGACGGCCGAGTTCAACGTCTTCGTCGACCCCGAGGCGGCGGCCGTCGCCTTCGGCGCGACCTGGCCGGTGACCATGGTGGGGCTCGACGTCACGCACCAGGCCGCCTGCACCGAGCAGGTGCAGCGGCGTATCGCCGGGCTCGGCAACCCCCTCGCCACCTTCACCGTCGAGATGCTCGAGTTCTACCGCCTTGCCTACCGGCGCGAGAAGGGGCTCGAGGACCCGCCGCTGCACGACCCCTGCGCAATCGCCTACCTGATCGCGCCGGACCTCTTCGAGACGCTGCCGGCCGACGTCGAGGTTGAGCTCGCCGGTACCCTGACGGCCGGGACCACCGTGGTCCGCTTCGCCGGGCCCGGTGTCGCCTCCCGCCCGGAGGGCCAGCGCCACCGGGTCGCGGTCCGCCTGGACCCAGGGGCGATGTTCGACCTGGTCGTCGACGCCATCGAGCGCCTCGGCCGGTAGCTGTGGCAGGGGGCCGGTGACGAGGGTCGAGGGGGGCTCGCGAGGGCAGCCGGGCGCAGGCGGGAAGGGCCCCCTGTCCGTCCTCGCTATCGGCGACGCCGTCTTGGACGTCGTCGTCGAGCTCTCCAGGACGCCGGTCGTCGGCGACGACGTGCCGGCGCGCATCTCCCTGTCGAACGGCGGCCAGGCGAGCAACGTCGCCTCGTGGTGCTCGGCGCTCGGCGCCAAGGCGGCGGTGATCTCGAGGGTGGGCGGAGACCTCGCCGGGCAGCTCGTGGCCGGGCGCCTCGAACGCCAAGGCGTCGTGCTGCTCGGTCCTGGTGGACCCGGCGGCGAGGACGGGGCGACGGGGGTGATCGTCTCGCTCGTCACCGCCGGAGGCGAGCGGTCGATGGCCTCCGACCGGGGCGCCTCGGCCGGGATCGCCGCCTCGGATCTCGATCCGGCCTGGTTCCTCCGGTGCGACTGGCTCCACGTCTCCGGCTACTCGCTCTTCGCCCCGGCCGGCCCCGCTGCCGCGACCGCAGCCGCCGAGATGGCGCGTGCGGCCGGCGCCCGGGTGAGCGTCGACCTCTCCGCGGCGACGCTCGTCGAGTCGGTCGGCTCCGGCGAGGCGATCCGGCGGGTGGAGGCTTGCCGCCCGGAGGTCGTCTTCGGCAACGAGGCCGAGCACGAGGCGATCGGCGTCCTGGAAGGCGTCGTCACCGTCGTCAAGCGGGGACCGGAGGGCTTCGTCGTCCGCGACCCGGGTGGCTCCGTGCGCTGGCCGGCTCTGCCGGTTCCCGAGGTGAGGGACTCGACGGGCGCCGGGGACGCGTTCGCCGCGGGCTGGATCGTCGGGGGGCCCGAGCTCGCCAGGGCGGCCGCGGCCGAGTGCCTCGCCCATGCCGGGGCCATGCCGCAGGCCGGGGCGGCCCCACGGGTCCGGGAGTCGCTCGCTCAGCGCCGGGGGTCGATCACCACCCGGCCGTGAACGGTGCCGGAGAGCAAGGCGCCAGCGAGCTGGACGACCTCGCTCATCGGCCGGACCTCGTGGAGCGCGTCGAGGACGTCGACGGAAAGGAGCTCGGCGATGCGGCGCCAGGCGGTGGCCCGGAGAGCGGCCGGGCAGCGCACGGAGTCGACACCCACGAGCCTGACGGCTCGGAGGATGAACGGAAGGACGCTTCCCGGGAGCTCGCTCCCGCCCGCGAGGCCGCACGCGGCGACGGTCCCCCCGTAGCGGGTGCCCGAGAGGGCGCTCGCGAGAGTGGTGCTGCCGACGGTGTCGACGGCCCCCGCCCAGCGCTCGGTCAGCAGCGGCCGCTCAGGGCCCGAGGCGAGAGCGCGCCGGTCGAGGACCTCGGCAGCGCCGAGCGAGCGGAGCTCGCGCTCGAGCTCCGGGCGGCCGGTCGACGCGAGGACCCGGTGGCCCAAGCGAGCGAGGAGCGCGACGGCGAAGCTCCCGACCCCGCCTGCCGCCCCGGTGACGAGCACCTCGGCGCCTCCTTCGCCGGCGGGTCGGAGCCCTCCCTCCTCCAGCGCCATGACGCACAGCATCGCCGTCAGCCCCGCCGTGCCGACGGCCATGCAGCGGCGCAGGTCCAGCCCCGCGGGCGGGCGCAGGGCCCACTCCGGCCGGATCCGCTGGCGCGTCGTGAAGCCCCCGGGATGGCGCTCCCCGAGCCCCCACCCGGTGACCACCACCTCATCGCCCGGGACAAGGGCGGGGTCCTTCGACTCGACCACGGTGCCGGCGAGATCGATCCCGCAGGTCATCGGGAAGCTTCGGACCACCTTCCCCCGCCCGGTCACCGCCAGGGCGTCCTTGTAGTTGAGCGACGAGAAGGCGACCTCCACGCTGACCGGCTCCTCGGGGAGGTCCTCCTCGGCGACCTCGGTCAGCTCCGCCGGACCTGGCTCGAAGACCACGACGGCCGGAAAGGCGGGCATCGACAAGGTCTAGCTCCTGCGCCGGGAGGGAGGCGGGGCCTCCTGTCGCCCTGGCGCGCTCGAGCGGGTTCGCCCATTCGTCGAGGCGGCGCCTACTCGGTCCACCGAGCCAGGTGCCCGCCCTTCCCGTGCCTGCCGTGGCCCCAGCCCCCGCCGTGGCCGTCGCCGCCCTGGTTGCCCTGGTTGTTCTGGTTGCCGGTCCCGCAGGTGCCGTCATGCCGGTCCTGGCCGTGGTCCCCGTGGTCGCCCTTCGAGCCCCCCTGGTTGCCACCGTTGCCACGGCCCTCCTGGCCGCAGGTGTCGGGACGGCCCTGGAAGTGCTGGTAGTGGCGGTAGTGCTCGAAATAGCTGACGCACTGGCCCTGGTTCTTGAACGGATGGCCCTGGGCGTCGGTGAGGTGCCGCCATCCGCCCCTCAGGCAGGCGAACAAGGAGGTCGGCACCGAGCTCGACGTCACCGGCCCGGCCGTGGTGATGTCCAGGGGGAACGCCTCGGAGGCCGAGTACCCGTTGACCGTCACCGTCGCCGACACCGAGGCCCTGGCATCGGGGCCTCCCGTCACGAAGTAGAAGGAGTCGCTCTTCGCCGAGTGGGCGAGGTCGGTGTAGCTGCAGGCGACCGAGCCCGTGGTCCCCGTCGTCGAAGGGGTGCACGCCGCGGTGTGGTCCCCGTTGCCCTGATAGGTGAAGTCGGCGGTGTTCCACTGGAGCGTGAAGGTCCCGTCCGCGTACTCCGTCCCCGGCTGGAGCGCGGTGACCGTCAGCGACACCGATTGGCCGGGCTGGGCTTGGGTGATGGGCGCTCCGCTCGAGTTGTACCAGCCGGCGGTGCCGGTGGGCGGCGGCGTGTCGAGAGAGAGGGGTGCCTCGATGTCGAGCGGGAAGGTCTCGCTCTGGGGAGCGCCGTCGGTCTGGGCGGTCGCCAGGACCGAGGCGTGGGGATCGGGTCCGAGGACGCTGAACTGGTAGGCGACGCTCTTCGAGGTCGTGGCCATGTCGGTGTAGGAGCAGGTCAGGCTCCCGGGCGCCGTCGAGCACGCCCCGCTCGAGTCATTGCCCGTGCCGACGAGGGCGAAGTCTCGGGGGTTCCAGGTGAGGTCGATCGTGCCGTCGCCGGTGACGGTCGACCCGGCCTGCTCGACGGTGACGGTCAAGTAGACCGTCTCGCCGGTGTAGGCCGTCGTGATCGGGCTTCCGTTGGCGTCGTAGAAGCCGCCCGCGCCGCCGGGTGGAGGGGGCGCGATCCCCGTCACCGTCGCGCTCGCCGGCCCGGCGAGCGCCCCGAGCCCGGCGACCAGCCCGCCGGCACAAAGGACGAGCGCGCCCAGCCCCCCGAACAGCCTCTTTGCCTCCATCCTGGCCTCCCTCTACCAGAGCTCCCGGCGCCCGCCGGCCAACGGGAACTGGCATAACACGCAGGTGTGGGGAGACATCGTCCAGATCGTTAGGGATCCGCGAGCGTGCCGACACTCTGAGTGGCCGTCGGTTCATCCTCGGCGTCAGCCGGGCTCAGCCGGAGACCTCGGCGAGCCGCCGGCTCCGGGCTCGGGCCGCGGGCCGGCGTGCGGGCGAGCAGGCCTGTGGGCACGACGGCGCGAGCGCCTCGCCGAGTCGTGGTGGCCGAGCCCACGGCCACCCCGAAGCGCACCGCGTCGAGCAGCGGCCACCCTCTGCCGAGCGCTGCGGCCAGCGCGCCGACGAATGCGTCCCCAGCTCCGGTCGTGTCGAGGACCTGCACCCTCGGCGGGGCGACTCGAGCACCTTCGCCCCCTTCGTCTCCCGCGGCCCGGCGGGCACCGTCGAGGACGACCGCTCCCTCGGCACCGAGGGTGACCACGACCGAGCTCGGCCCCATCCCCAGCAGCTCGGCTGCCGCCTCGAGCGAGCCCCCG
>JAJYNS010000107.1 GCA_021786195.1 Actinomycetes bacterium
CCAAGCTCCGTCGCGTGATCATCGCCGCCCAATTTCGGCAAGCAGAGCCCGGACCGGTCACGTCACAGGAAATCGGCATCATCCGCCTGGCCTGGGAGAGCGTCGCGGCGTAGATGAGAAAGTCGAGAGCTGATGGGAAGCGACTGGTACGCGAAGGGGTTCGAGTACCTGGGCTACTGCGACCAAGGTGGGATGCCCGGCGGAACGCAGATCATGGTGCACCGCGGACACGCGTACATCGGCAAGAACGAGGGGGTGAGCGTCCTCGACGTGAGGGATCCGCGTGACCCGAAGGCGGTCAACTTCCTCGAGGGCGACCCCGGTTCGTGGCACATCCACCTGCAGACCCACGACGACCTCCTGCTCGTGATCGACGAGGTCGACTTCTACATGGTCAAGCCGAACGAGAAGGACTACTACGGCGGATCGATCGTCGGCGTCCACTCCTCGCTCTATGGCGTCCCCGGCAAGGACTACTCGGCGGGAATGAGGGTCTACGACCTGAGCGATCCTGCGAACCCACGGCGCATCGGCTATTTCTCCGTGCCCGGATGTGGCCTTCACCGGATCTGGTACGACGGCGGACGCTACGCCTACGTCTCCGCGCTGATCGACGGCTGGATCGACCACATCTTCCTCGTCGTCGACATGCAGGACCCGACGAAGCCGGTCGAGGTGGGCCGGTGGTGGATCCCCGGGATGTGGCGCGACGGCGGCGAGCAGCCCACCTGGTCGAATCGGGTCGCCCTCCACCATGCCGTGGTGAAGGGCGAGGTTGCCTACGGCGGGTGGCGAGACGGCGGACTGGTCATCCTCGACGTGTCCGACCCGACCGCCCCTCGAGAGCTCGCCCACCGCAACTGGTGCCCTCCCTTCGGAGGTGGGACGCACTCCTGCCTGCCCCTCCTCGACCGGGACCTGCTCGTGGTCACCGACGAGGCGGTGCTTGACAACTGCGCCGACCAGGTCAAGTACACATGGGTGTTCGACATCCGGGACAAGACGAATCCGGTGAGCATCTCGACGTTCCCGACGCCGACCGATCGCGACTACTGCAGCGAGCCCGGGCACTTCGGCCCGCACAACCTCCACGAGAATCGCATCGGGAGCTGGCAGAGCTCGGAGATCATCTTCGCGACCTACCAGAACGCCGGGGTGCGCGCCTTCGACATCACCAATCCATACCAGCCCGAGGAGACCGCATACTTCGTCCCCCCGCCTCCGGAGCGAATGACCGAGCGGCGCAAAGGGCGACCAAGAGCGACGCACACGGCTGACGTGTTCGTGGACGCCGAGGGCCTCACCTACATCACCGATTACAACGCGGGTGTCTACATCCTCCAGTACAAGGCTTGACGGGCGGAAGGCGGCCACTATGCCCTACGACGCGAACGACCCCCGTGCTCGGCTCGGCACCACCACGGGCTCGGCGCCAGAAGGCGGCTATGGAACCAGCGAGCACGCGAACTTCTATGAGACGAGCCCGCAGATCGAGTCCTCGCTCGAACGCACGTGGCTCACCCGCGGCCAGAACTTCCTCGTCGCCTACTCGCAGCTCGAAGCGGGAGGTGGCTTCGTGCGTGAGGACCAAGTCGACGAGTACATCGTGCTCCTCCCCGACGCCGGCGTCCCGACGTCGATCGTAGCGGGGGAAGAGAAGGTGCGCTCCGACGGGCGCGCCGTCGTGGTGGTCCCACCCGGACCGAGCGAGCTGCGGATAGAGAGCCGTGGCCGCGTCGTGGCGATCTTCACGACTCTGAGCGATGACCTCGCGCAGCGTTGCGTCAACGCCGACTCCTACCGGGTGGCGAAGCCGAATGTCGCAAAGCTCGAGCCCTGGCCGGACCCTGTCGGCGGGTTCCGCCTCCGGTGCTACGACCTCGACGTCGAGCCTGAGCCCGGGCGCTTCGGCAGGATCTGGCGCACCTCGAACCTGATGGTGAACCACTCCGAGCCGAGGCTCGGCCCCCGTGACGTCACCAAGATGTCCCCCCATACTCACGAGGACTTCGAGCAGGGGTCGCTGTGCCTCGGCGGAAGCTTCGTGCACCACCTCCGCTGGCCATGGGGGACGGACATGCGCCACTGGCGGCCCGACGAGCACGTGATCTGTGCCGGTCCCTCGCTCGCGGTGATCCCTCCGCTCGTGCTGCACACGAGCCAGCAGGTGAGCCAGGGCATCAACCAGCTCGTCGACATCTTCAGCCCACCACGGCGCGACTTCTCCGAGATGCCCGGCTGGGTGCTCAATGCCGACGAGTACCCGGTTCCCTCATGAGCGCGACCACCGACCAGACGGCGATCGCCTCGGAGGTCCTGCAACGCTACGCCGCGCTGCCCACGGCGAACATCGGCGACGCCATGGACCGGCTCGGCATCATGGACGCCGGCATCAAGCCCGTCTGGCCCGGAGCGCGCCTCGTCGCTCCCGCGTTCACGATACTGACGCGTTCGGGCGACAACCTCCTCGTCCACGAGGCGCTGGACGCGGCGCGCCCCGGCGAGGTCGTCGTCGTGAACGGCTTCGGCGACACGACTCGGGCGCTCATCGGCGAGCTGATCGCGAGGCGCGCGATTGCTCGCGGCCTGGCCGGTTTCGTCATAGACGGGGCCGTCCGCGACGTCGACGACCTCGCCCGTCTCGGGCTGCCCGTATTCGCACGAGCAGTGACGCCCGCCGGGCCCTACAAGAACGGACCGGGCAGGCTTCAGGTGCCAGTAGCCGTAGGTAGGCTTTGCGTGTGCCCGGGCGACCTCGTCATCGGCGACTCCGACGGGGTCGCCGTGGTCCCGCGCCAGGATCTTTGGCACGTGCTCGGGGCGGCAGAGGAGATCTTCGAGAACGAGGCCCGAAAGCGCTCGGCGATCACGGGGGAGCCCGCCCTGGACGCCTCGAGCTAGGTGGGAGCGCCGATGAGGCCACTCTTGCCGTGCTGGCCTCCGCCAGAGGCTTGACGGAGCCGGCGGGTTGCACGGATGAGCACTTCGAGTAACGGAAAGCGGCCGAGGCCACCTGGTCGGGCAGCACAACCCGGACCGGTCACGCGGTCCGGGGCACTGCGGGGAGGGCGCCCTTACGCCCCAGACGAAGGCGTTGCCGCAAGCGCGTCGTCCCGCACGCCCAGCGCAACGGTCCGCGCGGTGCACCGCCAGCTGCGCGACGAGATCCTCGCGGGTCGCTACGAGCTTGGAGCCGTCCTTCCTCAAGGGCAGCTCGCGCACCGCTACGGCGTGAGCAGGACGCCGTTGCGGGAAGCGCTCCGGCTCCTCGAGGAAGAGGGCCTGATCGTCGCCGAGCGCAACCGGAGGGCTCGGGTCGCGGAGTTCCACTTCGACGACCTCGAGGCAATCTCGGCCCAGCGGATCCTGCTCGGCGCCGTAGCGACCTGCGTGACCGTGCCGAGGATGGACGCCACGGACCTCCAGGCGCTCGACGACGCGCTCGACGCGATGGCAGAGGCTCGAGAGCGGGACGACCTGGCGGCATGGCGGGACGGCGATCGGCACTTCCATGCGGCGCACATGGCGCACTCCCCGCTGCTGCTCCGGCAGGACCTCGAGCGCCTCGCCGACCGCAGCGCCCTCTACCGCTCGGTCTGGGCGCGTGAGGCGCCGCACCGAGACCCGCAGACCTTCGAGGACCACCTCGTCATCAAGGAGGCGTGCCATCGGCGGGACGCGACCGGCGCTGCTCAGGGAATCGCACGCCACCAGGCGCGCATCGCCATCTCGGCGATGGCAGGGGCGATGCCCGAGAAGGAGCCGGCGGCCATCCGTGCGGCCCTGCAGATGGTCCTCGGAGGCGTCCGACCAGGACCTAAGGGTGGGTAGCGTGACGCCGGTCGCGCCAGGTCAGCTCCTCCGAGGTGACCTGCTCGTACGGAGACCGTCGACGAACAGGTCGAGCACGCTTCGCGGCCGTTCGAGGTGACGGTCTCCCGGTGCGCAACCGACCGCGCGGATCTCGCTCGCGCGCCCGGACTGCTCGGCACTCTCGCTCTTGCCCTCACCGCCGCGACGGCCGGACCTGGAGGATCACCCGTGGCTGGTAGCCTCGGCCCCGAGGCCGGGCAATCGCCTCGGGCCGGTCTGCAAGCGACACGGTGTGCCGGGCGCCCGGTCGCCGCCTGCCTCGGAGGCCGGTGGAGGTAGCCCCCTCCATGCGGGCCCCGTCGGCGGGGCTGCGGCGCCGAGCCCGCGGGCAGGGAGGTCGCCAGGGAGGTGGAGATCTCGGTCGTGCTGGCCTGCTTCCCGATCGTGTTCATCGGGGAGCTGCCGGACAAGACGATGTTCGCGAACCTCGTCATGGCGACGAGGGGCCGTCCCCACCTGGTCTGGCTCGGTGCCGTGACGGCCTTCGCGCTCCACGTCGCCATCGCCGTCACCGCCGGCGAGGTGCTCGTCGCCCTCGCGCCGAAGCGCGTGGTCGAAGGCGTCGTCTCCGGCGTGTTCCTGCTCGGCGCCGGCTACGCCTTCCGCAAGGCCAGGCACGAGGTCGGCGAGGACTCCGGACCGGCGGTCTCGCGCCACGGCGCCGTCCTCACCGCCTTCGTCGTCGTCTTCCTCGCCGAGTGGGGCGACCTCACTCAGATCATCATCGCCAACCTCGCCGCTCGCTACCACGAGCCCGTCTCGGTCGCGCTCGGGTCCTTCGTCGCCCTCGCGCTGGTCGCCGGGATCGCGACCACGCTCGGGCGGACCCTGCTCCGGCTGATCAGCGCGGCGACGGTCCACCGCCTCACCGGAGCGGTGCTCGTCGTCCTTGCCGGCTACAGCGCCTGGGTCGCGGCGCGCTGACCGTCCGGACCGGCGAGCTCCCGGGCCCCGGCCGCGACGGGAGCACGCGGGCCCCGCCCCTCGGCTACGCTGCCCACGGCGCCTCGGGCTGTACCGGACGGGCCGTGGACCTCGAGCTGATCCGCCACCTGCGGCGCTCCTGGTCCGAGACGGCCGGAGGGTGCCTCACGGCGAGAGCCGACGAGGCGAGCAGGCAGGCCGAGGTTCCGAGGAGAGGTGCGAGAGCGGCCGAATCGGGCTCACTGCTAATGAGTTGACCTGGGAAACTGGGTCCGAGGGTTCAAATCCCTCCCTCTCCGCTGGTCGAGAGCTGCCCGCGCGCTGGGCTCGGGCCGCGAAGACGCCATCACTCAGCGTCTGAGCCCTCGCCACTCCCCGGACCCGCCGAGCGCTCTGCGCCCGACCCGGTCGTGTCGTAGGTCGCGCCGGCCGGTCGCTGCGCTCTGCTCTCCGGAGGCGGAGGCTTCGGCGAGGCGACCGGCCAGCGGAACGCGGCACCGTCAGCAGGAGCAGGAGGCGACCCGGGCACCTCGCCTAGATGGTCCACCTCCGTGGTGAGACGCCCGCCCCTCCCCGAACGCCCGTCCGGTGCGTCCGGAACGCTCGACGAGATCGCCTTCTCCTCCGGCTCGGCGGCCCAGCCGTCGGCCACCGGATGCCCGGGCGGGGCCCAGTGCGCCGGCTCGCGGTAGCCGGCGACCTCGATGCCCGCCCCCACCGCGACCTCGAGCGGCGAGGCACCGTCGACCCGCTGCCGGCCCTCGAGATAGACGAGGGTCGCGAGCGCGATCTGCACCGGCATCACCAGCAGGTCGACGACGCTCCCGACAACTTGTTGCGCGGCCGCCTGCGCACCGCCGGACACGGAGAAGACGACGTCGACCCCGTACTCGATCGGGACGGAGACCACGATCGCGATGATCGCGACGAGAAGCAGGGCGAGGAAGACCGTGCCACGCCGCCCGCGCATCAGCATCGCCGACCGGCGAAGGGCCATCGAGGTACCTGCTCCCTCCATGACCACCGCCGGCAGGGCGACGAAGAGGGTGAGGAAGATCACGATGCCGGGGATCACGAAGAAGAAGATGCCCAGGGCGGCGAGCACAGCGGACACCAGGCCGGCGCCGAG